>JACSRH010000467.1 GCA_014879855.1 Caldilineaceae bacterium
GGCGCGGTTGACGCCCTCCATGCAGTAGAGGAAGCGGTCGCGCCAGCGCATGAAGGGCTGGCTGTTGATGTTCTCGTCGTCCTTAGTAAAGTCCAGCCCGCCGCGCAGCGCCTCATAGACCACGCGGCCATAGTTGCGCGCCGAGAGGCCCAGCTTGGGCTTGATCGTGGCGCCGAGCAGCGGCCGCCCATACTTGTTGAGGTACTCGCGCTCCATGACGATGCCGTGGGGCGGCCCCTGAAAAGTCTTCGCATAGTGGGGCGGGATGCGCATATCCTCCAGCCGCAGCGCCTTGAGCGCCTTGAAGCCGAAGACATTGCCGATGATCGAGGCGGTCAGGTTGGCGATGGAGCCTTCCTCGAAAAGGTCCAGGTCGTAGGCGATGTAGGCGATGTACTGGTCTGTGCCGGGCACCGGATCGACCCGGTAACACTTGGCCTGGTAATGCTCGTAGGCCGAGAGGCGGTCGGTCCACACCACCGTCCAGGTCGCAGTGGAAGACTCGCCGGCCACGGCGGCGGCGGCCTCGACGGGATCGACGCCTTCCTGGGGTGTGATGCGAAACGCACAGAGGATGTCGGTTTCCTTCGGTTCGTAATCGGGCTGCCAGTAGCCCAATTCCGCGTACGGCGTGACGCCGGCGGACCAGCGGCTCTTGTTGCCATGGGTGGCAGTTGCCATGCTCTTTCCTCCTTGATGCGACGATCAGGGTGGCTGATACAACAGGTCAGGCTTCCGAAACGATGGAGGCGCGCCTGCCTCCGGGCATGGGGAGAACGGCGCCATCCGCTGCCACGGCGGCAGCGTGCGTGTGGGCTGGTTAGCGGGACGATGGGTGCAGCACGGCCACAGTATGCACAAGCCATGTGCCTCTGGAGTTCCGATCCTGTTGTTTGAGGTGAAAAGATGTATAATCGCCAACAGCGGCTAGTACGAATCACACACCAGAGTGAGTCAATAATGGCAACCTCAACCATGCGAGAACAGCTTTATCGGCAAATTGAAGCACTGCCGGATGATCTCGTTGAACAGATTGCGAAGTTCACGCAGTACATCGTGGAAGGTCGAATGGCGTCAACCCAGAACTACGCCGATTGGGATGACACCCTGTGGCAAGCGTTATCACTGGGACAGTTGTTTCGCGAAGATGAAGATGGTCTTTGTACGCTTTTGGACGCCTGATGGCATCATTGACAGGAGCTATAAATGTTGAGGCCAGTTGAAGTACGGGTACTGCCGGGCTACAGATTATGGATTCGGTATGCAGATGGCGTCGTCGGAGAGGTCAACTTGTCGCACCTGGTTGGCCTGGGCGTATTTGCAGCCTGGCAGGATTATCATAACTTCGAATCTGTCCACATTGGCCCTGGGCGACAAATTGCGTGGGGCGAAGATATCGACCTGTGCGCCGACGCACTGTACATGCAGATCACGGGAAAGCAACCCCAAGAGGTGTTTCCAAGCCTTCAGGCTGAGGCTGTCTATGCCTGAAGTGAGCCGATTCTACGGCATCGTCATCAGACTCCACTTTGATGACCATCCGCCGCCACATTTTCATGCGGAGTATGGTGACAATGAGGCTTTGATCGCAATCGGCACGTTGGCTGTGATTTCAGGCCATCTTCCTGGTCGCGCACTCGGCCTGGTTGTAGAATGGGCGTCGCAGCATCAAGATGAGTTGCTCCAGTTGTGGTCAACTGCCCAGAATAAAGAGCCGCTTCACAAGATTGCCCCTCTAGGGTAATTGTATCTCAACTGGCTTTCATCACTCCGTAGGAGCACATCTATGTCAACCAATGATCCCGTCATCCTTTTCGATCCCTACCCGCGTCCCGTCGATCTGATCTTCAGTGCGGCGGACAAGGCGCGCCTGGAGCGGCTGGGCCGTGTCGTCTGGCACGACGGCCCGCCGGCGCCCGCGGCTTTCATTGACGAGCACCTGCCCAACGCCGTGGCGCTCATTGGCCAGTCGCCGATGCCCAAGGAACGTCTCGACCGCGCGCCCAACCTGCGCCTGATCGCCAATGTCGAGAGCAACTTCATGCCCAACGTGGACTATGAAGAATGCCACCGGCGCAACATCTACGTCCTCTCCACCGCGCCGGTCTTCGCCCAGCCGGTGGCGGAGATGGCGCTGGGGCTGGCGCTGAGCACCGCCCGGCGCATCGCTCAGGCCGACGCCGCCATCCGCCGCGGGGATGAGACGCTTTACGGCGAGGGCGACAACTACGACTCGTTCCTGCTCCAGGGCAAGCCGCTGGGTCTGCTCGGTTTCGGCAACCTGGGCCGCGCCCTGCTGCCGCTGCTGCGACCTTTTTCGCGCGAAATCTTGGTGCACGATCCGTGGATTCACCCCAACGTGCTGGCCAGCCAGGGCGTGGAGCCGGTGAGCTTCGACGAACTCTTCGCCCGCTCGAAGGTGCTCTTCGTGCTGGCGGCCACCACCACCGAGAACCAGGGCATGATCGGCGCACGCCACTTTGCGGCCATGCAGCCGGGTGCGGTCTTCGTACTCGTCAGCCGCGCCGGTGTGGTGGACTTCGACGCCATGCTCGACGCCGCGGCCAGCGGTCACCTCCGCGTGGCGGTCGACGTCTTCCCGGAGGAGCCGATCCCGGCGGATCACCGCGCGCGGCGCACGCCCAACACCGTGCTCTCCGCGCACCGGGCCGGCAACATCCCGGAGATCTGGCACGGCATGGGGCAGATGGTCGTGGACGATCTGGAGTTGATCTTGCGCGGGCTGCCGCCGCAGCGCTGCCAGCGGGCGCTGGTGGAGACGGTGGCGCGCTTCAGGAGCAAACCGGTGGGATGAATCGATGGGTTCGTTCAGTCAGTTGGAATAGAACGCGGATGACGCGGATTGGGCGGATGTGCGCGGATTGAATCCGCGCAGTTCCGCCCAATCCGTGTTCTGTTGCTTGTTGCGCTAAATTCCAATCGGATCCTTCTTCACACGCGGCACGCAGCGCAGGTGCTCCGGCCAGGCGAGGGCAAAGCCCAATCGCTCGGTCAGCAATTGCTGGAAGTCGTGCAGACGCCGCGCATCGGCGCGCACCTGGCGCGGCGCCAACTTGTGCTCCAGGCAGTAGGCGGCGAGTGCGCCGGCGGCCTCACCGATGCCCCACTCGATGGGGTGCAGCCGGTAACAGCCGTTGGTGATGTGCGTGACGCCCAGATTCTTGCCGGCAGGCAGCAGGTTTTCGACCCGCTGCGGCAGCAGCGCACCCAACGGAATCTGCGCCGGCCAGTTGGTGATATCGATGTAGTTGCGCCCGCTTGTGCTGGGGTGCAGATCGATCCGATAACTGCCAATGCCTACACTGTCGGCAAACACTTCGGCCCCGACCAGGTTGCCGCGGGCTGCAACGCCCACATGCTGCTCCAGCACGGTGAATTCGGCCTGAATGCGGCGGCTCTCGCGGATGTACGCCTGCTTGGCCAGCCCATCCGCCGTGCCCAGGACGTCGCCGCGCGGCCGCAGCCCCGGATAGCCGCAGCCGCCGTCATGGCGGGGCGCCTCCGTCTGCATCCAGTAGAGCATGGAGAGGCTGAGCTGGCGCGCGCCGTGCAGATGTTGCTGCTTCTCCGCTTCTGTGACGCCAACCAACGGTCCCAGCCAGTAGTCGATCTGCGGCCAGTTCACGACAACCAGGTCGCTGGGCGCAAACCCGCTGGGATAGTATTGGCGATAGAGAATGCGCCGGAAATGCCAGAGATCGGCGCCGCGCAGCGCATCGGTCGGATCGATGAAGATCGGGCGATGGACGGGCTGCAGCGTCTCCGGGTCGGCTGTGTTCCAACTCAACAGCTTGTCCGGCCAGAAGTCGGGCTTATAGTCGCGCCAGAAAGTGTAATCGGCCGGCCTGGCAATCGTGTGGTCTGCGTCGGGCAGATAGTCGAGGACGAAGCACCAACTGATCGCTTGCTGGTCCAGGGGATCGGGGGCGCCTGGCAGCGCGTGCAGTTCGCCGGTCTGCGTCTGGCTCTCGGCGCCGATCACGTGCTCTACGTTGGCCAACGGCAGCAGATCGCCCAGTTCCGTCGCATCGAGCACAAACGGAGCGTGGATGACCACCGGCGCGCCGGTGTCCCCGGCGTGGAAGGTCACGGCGCGGACGCGGTCGCCTTCGCTTTCGGCGGCCACGGGTCGATGGCGCAGCAGCAGCGTCAACTGGCCGGTGGATCGGTAGGGCGCCAGCATCTCCTCCAGCGCGGCCAGGGCCACGCGCGGTTCATGGCAAAGCGGGCTGACGTTGCCGGCGCCGGGGTTGAGGCGCGGATCGTCGCGCACGCTGTCGACCAGTGGGTAGTTGCGCCGATAGTAGGTGCGAATCCGCTCGCGCAGTGCGCGATAAGAGGCGTTGCACCCGGTCTGGTCGCTGTCGATCCAGGGGTTCTCGTCGGGCGGCACACCCTGGCTGGTCAACTGGCCGCCGATCCAGTCCGTTTCTTCGGTCAGAATGACGCGCTTGCCCAGTTTCAACGCGGCCAGCGCGCCGGCAACGCCGCCGAGGCCGGCGCCGGCAATCAGAATGTCCGTTTGTAGCTCTTGCATGATTGGCTCTTTCAGATGTTGTGAATGTGTTGTGCAAGCCGAAATTGGCTCAGTGCCTTGTTTGTCATGGGATTATGGTCGGGACGGGTGCGAAATGGCGCGCCCCTGCGCGAGGCAACTTGAGCGGTGCAGCATCAGCCCTTCACGCCGGAAGTGGCGAAGCTATCGACTATCTGGCGCTGCGCCACCACGTAAATAATCAGGATTGGCAGGACCGAAAGCGTGGTCGCCGCCAGTTGCAGGTGCCACAGCGGGGCGCCATACGGATCCACGAAGTTGCGCAGCGAGAGCGGGATCGTCCACAGGTTGATGCTGTCCAGGAAGACCAGCGGCTCCAGAAACAGGTTCCAACTGGCCAGATAGGTGAGAATCGCCAACCCACCGAGCGCCGGCGTTGCCACGGGCAGCGCAACGTGCCAGAAGATGCCAAAGCGATTCGCCCCGTCAACCGTGGCGGCGTCCTCGATTTCACGGGGAATCGAGACAAAAAACTGGCGCATCATGAAGGTGCCCACGACGGCCGGTGCACCCAGAATGGGAATTGCGATCAGCGGGAAGTGGGTGTCGCTGAGACCCAGCATCTTCATCATGAAAAAGTTGGGGATAATCAATACCTCGGCGGGCATCATGATGCTGCTCAACAGCAGGATAAAAAGCACCGAACGCCCTGGAAATGGAATGCGCGCAAAAGCATAGCCTGACAACGACGCCACAAAGAGCGTGCCGATGGTGACCAGCACGGCGATGTAGACGCTGTTGAAATAGTGCAGCGCGTAGGGCTGGTAGCGAAAGACCTCGACATAGTTCTGCCATTGCCATGCCTTGGGCAGCAGCGTCGGCGGAAAGGCGAAGATTTCCGTCGGATTCTTGAGCGAGCCAATGATCATCCACCAGAAGGGAAAGATGAATGGGATAGTCGAGATGATCAGCAGGGCCAGCAGCAGGGCGGCGCCCAACCAGCGCGTAAACGCATATCTGTTAGCGAATACTCGTTTCTTCATTGGATTTCTTCCTTGCGCAACACCCACTGCAAAATGGTCAGCCCCAGCGTGACGACAAAGAGCACCACGGCCAGTGCGCTCGCATAGCCGGTCTGGAAGAATTGAAACGCCTGGTAGTAGATATAGTAGACCAGCACCATAGTCGAATTGCCTGGGCCGCCGGCAGTCATCAACATGATGTGGTCGAAGACCTTGAGTGAACCAATCAGGGTGATGACGCTGACAAAGAGCAGCGCCGGCGCCAGCAAGGGCAGCTTGATGTTCCAGAAGACGCGCCAACTGCCGGCGCCGTCCACCCGCGCCGCCTCTTCATATTGCGCCGGGATGTTCAGAATCGCCCCCAACAGCACGACGATATTGAGACCGACATTCTTGAGCACGCGCGTGGCGATCACCGCCTGCATGGCCCAGAAGGGATCGTGCAGCCAGTTGGGACCATCGATGCCAACCAGCCGCAGGAACTGGTTGAGCGTACCGTTTTCGCCCTGCAAGATGAAGCGCCAGACAATCGCCCAGGCGGCTGCAGCCGTGACCACGGGGGCGAAGTAGACGAGCCGGAACAGGTGCGCCCCGCGGAACGGGCGCGCCAGCGCCAATGCCAGCGCCAGCGCCACGACGATGTTCAGCGGCACCAGCAACAAGCTGAAGTAGAGCGTATTCTGCATTACCTGCCAGAAGAGCGCGTCGCCGGTGAGCAGCGTGCGATAATTGTCCAGCCCGACGGGCGTTGCCGTGCCAAAGAGCAGGTTGCGGTCCTGCGTGCTGAAGACGATCACGGCGATCAGCGGCCCTACCACGAAGATGAGGAACCCGAGCAACTGGGGCAAGATGAACAGGTAGCCCCACAGGGCATCACGCCCCGCCAGCGTACTGGCCCTGCGCTTCTTCTGCTTGACGGCAGCAGTTCCCCGTGGCGTCGATATGTTTGTTGACACAGTGATGCCTGGCCCCTATGTGATTCACATAAGCAACGATCGTGCCGATTCTTGCGCTCAATTGCAGGACTTACGCCGGCTGAGCTTGTCGAAGCCGGCGTAAGTCCTGCATAGATCACTTCAAGAGCAGTGGCGCAATCGCGGCGCAGGTCTCGTCCATGATGGCCTGCACATCGGCGTCGGCGCGCCACAGCTTGTCGATCGATGCCCTGGCAGCCAGGTCGATCTGCGAGAAATTCTGGTGATTCGGCAGCACCTGACCGTTTTCGATCCCAGCCACCACCAGTTTCATCTGGTCGGCGCTCAAGCGCGGATTCCCATTCAGGAACGCCTCTGAGTTGATGACCGAGCGTCGCGCCGAGGGGAAGAAGGCGCCCATCGTCTGCGAGTTCTCCGGGTTGGTCAGATATGTCAGGAAGTCAATCGCGGCGTCACGATTCGGGCTATTGGCGAAGATGGTCAGCCCGGCCTGGCCAATGGTGGCGGCCTGGGCCACAGGGCCGGCGGGCAGCGGAGCCACGTCCCAGGCAAACTCGGCGTTGTCCAGCTTGGTGAGGCGGCTGATCTGGCCCAGGGTCATCGCCGATTGACCGGTGAAAAAGTCGCCGATTTCACCCGGCGGCACAACGCTCTGGTCGACAAAGATCATGTCGTGGAAGAACTGAAGCGCGGCCACGGTCTCTGGCGAATTCAGCGTACAGTTGCCGTCGGCATCCCAGAAGTCGCCGCCAAAGGATCGGACGATCGGCGTGAGCGTGCTCCAGGGTGAGGTGTAGAGCGCGCCGTCGACACCCTCGATGCCGTAGACATCCTGGGTTTCCGCAATGGTCTTCGCCGCTGCAGCCAGCGCTTCCCATGTCCACTCGCCGCGGGCGGCCAGTGCGTTCGGGTCTTCGAGACCGGCAGCCGCGAACAGATCCTTGTTGTAAAGGATCAGGAACGGTGACGTTGAGAACGGCAGCGCGTAGAGTCCATCGCCCGCTTTCCAAAGTGCCAGCGCCGATTCCGAGAAGTCCGCCAGATCGTACCCTTCTGCCGCGGTCAGCGCCGGCTGGAGGTCGGCCATCACCTGGCTGGCTACAAACTGGGGTGCAGTATTTTCGAGCACCCAGCCACCGTCAGGCGGGTTGCCGCCGGCCAGCTGGAGCGTCAGCTTCGAGGTGTACTCGCCGAACGGAATCGTGTCGAAGGTGATGGAGGCGACCTCCGGGTGGTCGGCCATGTAGGTCTGGGCCATCTCGTTGTAGGCCACCATGGCGGGATGGTCAGGGTTGATCCAGACCGTAAAACGCAGATCGGCCGGTTGTGCTTGCGCCGGCGCTTGCACGCCACCCTGTGGCACAGCCACGGTGCAGGCGCTGACCAGCAGGATGCTGAGCAGCAGCACGATAGCGGATGCGAGCCGCCGCATGAGATTGTGTTGCATGGTTCTTTCCCCTTTGTTGGCAATCTTCACAGAAAAACTGACGGTATTGATTGAACGCATCGTCGCGGGTGCGACGTTGTTCTCTAGTTTTCTCGCTTCGGCGCTGGCCACTGTCAGCCACAAGGTCAGCGTGATGGCGCTGGCCCAGTTGTTGTGCCCGGCGCAAATTCGCAGACAATGGTCTGGCGATAAGGCCCACTGCCTTCCGGGTTGTCCAGCAACTGCAAGAGCAGTGCCACGGCGCCGGCGCCCATGGCGCGGCGGGGAATGCGAAAGGTGGTCCAGGCCGGCGTCTCCTCGCGCAGACCCAGCGGATCGCCGAGCACAGCCAGCGAGAAATCCTGCGGTGTGGTGAGTCCCAGCGCGTCGCTGGCCGACAACAGGCGCATGCCAAGATCATCGTCTTCCACCATGAACGCGGTGACGCCCTGCGCCAACCACTGCGGCAGCCGTTCTGCCAGCGCCACCTGGCTATCGATGCGCCATGCCAGTCCGGAACCGGCATGACTGGCGGCAGTGCTGCGCAGATAGCCCTGCATGCGGTCCACCTTGGACTCGTTGGTGATACTGGTGTGCAGATAGGCGATCTGCCGATGGCCGAGGCCGGTGAGATGGCTGTAGATTTCGGCGGTCGCCTGCACGTAGTCTGCCGCCGTGTAGGAGATCTCGCCCCTGGGTAATTCACGGCGGCCAATAAAGACGATTGGGTAGCCCTCTTCGACCAGGGTGGCCAGTTCTTCTTTATTCTCGTTCAGGCCTAGAAAGATAACACCGTCGGCGAGCGACAGACGGTTGGCTCCCTGGCGATAGACCGAGCGTCCGCCTCCGGGCGGTGTGGCGCTGGTGAAGAGCAGCAGGTCATAGCCGCGCGCCTGCGCCTCTTCTTCCAAGCCGATCAGAAATGGATAGTAGAAGTTGTGATATTCGAGCGGGAAAATCGGCTCATAGGTAAAGATGCCGATGATATGGTTTTTGCCGCCAGCCAGGCTGCGCGCCACGGGATTGGGGACATAGCCCAGGGCGTGGACGGCATCCCAGATGCGCTGGCGGGTGGCGGCGCCGACGCGAATCTGGCTCCCCGGTGGGTTGTTGACCACGGCAGAAACTGTGGCCGCCGAGACGCCGGCTGCTTTTGCGACATCGGAGATGCGGATTTTCTGGCGCACCTGAAGCATCCTTATTGCTGGAAAAGTCAATGATTAATCGGTTAATCAAAGAGCCGTAAAAAGATGACTGACAGTTGTCAGTCAGGACGAATTTCAACTGATTAAGCGATTAATCTAATCGTACCGGATCAATCCCGGTTTGTCAAGCGCCAATTTTCCGGGGACGAAGGGGGGTGTTTTGTTTTGCTACCCAAGCCAAAAACTCTACACGCTATCTTGCAGTGCTAACCGATTGTCTCAGCGCAGCAGGAAACCGCCGGCTGCGATCGCGGTCAGCGGCAGCACCACATACATAAAAACGAAGGTGAGCAGCACGGCGCCGACCGTCTTCCACGGGCCAAAACCGTGGGCAA
>JACSRH010000262.1 GCA_014879855.1 Caldilineaceae bacterium
CGGGGGCGGCAGCCGCCGCCAAACTACCCGCTGCACCCGACGGGCTGTCGCCCGCAGGTGAGCGGGGCAGTTGGGCGGCTTGCATGAGGAAGAAATGAACGTGGAAAGCTGAGCAAAGCCTGCTCGGCTTTTCTGCTATAATGGCCGTGAGACTGTCAGGCCATGAACACGAACAGAACCGGATAGGGATGAGCGTACTAAAGTAGAGATGAATGAGAGAGAACGGAAATGAGGTCTTGGATTGCAAAAGTTGAACCAAACCATGTAGTCCGTTGCCGGCAGAGCTTGCGACAGGTGAGCAGGTGCTGATTGTTCACGTGCCTTCGCTTGACACGCTACTAAGTGACCCAGAACGGCGCGCCCGTTTTGTGGCAACCCGCGCCGCAATCGACAATGCAATCCGTTCTGGCTCGTCCACGGAACCGATGACGGATCAGCAAGTGGTCGATCTGGTCAAACAAGCTCGTCGCGCCATCAAAGAAACGTAGCGCGCCGTGCGTATTGTTCTGAGATTTGCTTCGTTGGATGCTTCGCAAACCACACGTCGCACCATGGCGCAGCAACGAAGGTGTGCGCCCATGCTTGCTGGGCATTGCCAATGCCTGTAGCCTTGGCAAGCAATTGGCCGCATATGGCTGCGATGTTATCATCCTTGACTTTCTTTGGCCCTATTCGCTTGACATCACATTGATTTCTGCTCTCATGAACAAGTGTTAGTCACCGCACAAACAGGCCAACGCGACTTGCAGCGGACATCCATGACTTGCGGCTCTTTCAACACTTTGAACCAGGTGTTTGATTTAGCCTTGCGATGAGGCTACCCTTGATAAGTTGAGTGGTGAATCATGGAGAGAGGAGTTTGCTTCAATGGGGCGAGCATGTGCTGCTAGAAGAGGGACAGGTTGTAAGCACCTGCCCCTTTTTGGGTGTGCACCGTCAAGACTGGGTCGTGGTCGTCACTTCGCGCAGCTTGCTCAGGACATCCTTGAGGACGCCTTTCTCCTCACGCAGCCCCTCTTTGAAGAATGACGAATCCGTGTCGGAAATCTCCGCGCGTAAATCTCCCAGATATTCTTCCAGAACGCGCACCAGTTCGGTGGCTTCCTCGGCGCTTAGCTCGATCTGCACCATCTGACACCCCCTTAATCATGACTACTGTGTGAATCCGATTTATTCAACTGCCGTTATGACCCTGCTCGTCCCATTGTACACCCAATTGACCGCAGAACGATCACGGAATTGGGAAAGAACCCGCCGATTGCCCGGCTCAAGCGGCCGGCGCTGCGCTTGGCCGGCGCGCCAGCGCTGCGCTTGGCCGGCGCGCCAGCGCTGCCATCATCGCGTCCTGGTCGCTCCAGGGATACTCGACTTCCCCAAAACACATGCTCCGTTCGTGGCCTTTGCCAAAGGCGGCGACGACATCGCCCGCGCGCGCCATATCGACGGCGTATTGAATGGCCGCAGCACGATCCGCTACAATGCAATAGCGGCCTGCGCCCCCGCCGGCGTTAACCCCGCGCTCGATCTCGCGACAGATAGCAGTCAGATCTTCGGTGCGTGGATCCTCGGCGGTGATCACGGTGAAATCGGCCAGCCGTCCACTGACCTGACCCATCAGGTAGCGTTTTGCCCGGTCGCGTAGACCGGCTGAGCCAAAGACGGCAATCAGCCGGTTCTGCGCGCCGCCCTCGCCCTGGCCGACGAGCGGGCGCAGCGTGAGCAGCGCGCGCTCCAGGCTGACGGGCGTGTGGGCAAAATCGACCAGAGCCAGAAAGGATTGTCCGGCGTCCATGCGCTGCATTCGTCCCAGCACGGGCGGCATGGACGCGATGCCTGTCTGAATGGCGGCCGGCGCGACCTCCAGCACAAGCGCCGCGGTCGCCGCGCACGCTACATTATAGACGTTGAATTCACCGATCAGCGGCGACTCAACGGCAAAGCATCCACCCCACCAGCGCACATCAAAACGGGTGGCGTCGGTTTCGTAGCGGATATTCTCGACGACAACATCCACGTGCTGTTGACGCTGCGCCGCGGCCAAGCCGTAACAGCGCACAGGCACATGATAGCCGTGTAGCGACGCCTCATGGTGCATGACGGCAAGCAGTGGCAGATAACTGCCTGAATCGTCGGCGTTGAGCACCGCGGCGCGCGGCGCGCCTGCTTTGGGCGGTGAGGAAAAAAGCGCACGGAAAAGCAGCGCTTTGGCTGCAACATAGGCGTCGCGCGTCCCGTGGTAGTCGAGGTGCTCGTGGGTAATGTTGGTCACGGCGGCCACGTCGAAATCCACGGCGGCCACGCGCTGCTGTTGCAGACCGTGGCTGGTGCTTTCGATGACTGCATAGCGGCAACCCGCATCGACCATTCTGCGCAGCAAGCTTTGCACTTCAGGGGCGTCGGGTGTAGTAACGTGGAGGCCGGTGTCGCGCGCCTGCCCGCGGATGCGCGCCCCCACTGTCGTAATGACGCCCACGCGCCCGGACGGATCGGCGGGCGAGCTTGTGGCAGCCTGCAAAATCGATTCCAAGATACTCGACGTTGTGGTTTTGCCATCCGTGCCCGTGATGCCGGCCACAGTAAGTTTGTGGCTGGGAAAGCCTGACGCCGCGGCGCTGGCCAGCGCTAGCGCGCGGCGGCTGTCGCCTACCTGGATATAGGGGACGGTTTCGGGCAGCGTGACCCCTGCCCTGCGCAGCGCCTCGCTGGAAAGCGCACCGACCACCGCCACCGCGCCCTGCTTTAGCGCCGCTTCGATATAGCGATGACCATCCTGCTGGCCGCCGACCACTGCTACGAAGAGCGAGCCAGGACGCACCTGGCGGCTGTCCGCGGTGACATCGTCGATGCTGACCCTCAGCGCTTCCTGAGGATACACCTGGAGGCGCTCATCGGGAAGCACTTCCAGCAGTTGGGATAATGTGATCATAAATGCGCTCCTCGCAACTCGCCCCTCCTCAAATATCGCGCGGGCCACGTAAGATCGAGACCCCTGCCGCCATGACGACAAGGCCAAGCGCAGCAATAGCGCCAAGAAAGATGACAGGCAGCCGCGTGTTGATTTCGGCCATCACATCGATCGGGATGGGCGTCACCGTGGGAGTTGCCGTGGGAGTTGCCGTCGGCGCCGGTGTGGGCGTTTCAGTGGCAGTGGCGGTTGGCGCTGGTGTAAAGGTGGGCGGCGCCGGTGTGATGGTGGCAGTGGGCAGCGGCGCCAGCGCGGTGGGCGTCGGCAGGGTGACGCCGGATGTCGTCGCCGGGGCAGAGGTTGGCGGCAAGGCGGGTGCTGTAGGCGTTCCATCCTCTGCCGGGCGCGACGCGCGCTGTAAGGCGTCGGCCGCGCGCGCGCCGGCGCCGCGCGCTTGCACGCGCGAATCGTCAGCGGCGGCGTCGATTGCGGGGGTGGGCAAAGGTGTTTCGGTGTCGACGGGAACCGTCGCGGCTGCCGTTGCGGTCGCGGTGGCAGTGGCTGTCGGCTCTAGTTCGATGCTGATCGGCGGTGGGGTAAACGTCGGTGGCGCGGTGCGCGTCGGCGTTGGCGTGCGCGTCGGGACGGCTGTACGTGTGGCGGTTGGCGTAGGCGTCAGCGTTGGCAGCGGCGTGTCGGTCGCGGTGGGCGAAGGCGTAGGCGTCACTGTCTCGGTCGGGGTGTTGGTTGGCGTGGCCGTAGCGGTGGATGTAGGAGTCGGCGTGAAAGTAGGCGTGGCCGTCGCCAACGCGGCCGCGACATCAAGTGGCGGCAATGCGCTCGCACCGGCAAATGTCAAGCCTTCATCGTCGCTGCGCAGCACCCAGGCGTCGGCCGCGCCCGCATAGATCGTGCGCGGCGCGCGCGGGGTATTGGCAAGGGCGTAAACCGGGGCGCTATAGCCAGCGCCGGCGACTGTCGCCAGATTCCATGCATCGCCGCTGCCTACCCACAGGCCATTCTCAGTTGCCATCACGAGCAGCCGGCCTGTGCTTGCCAAGGCATAGTAGACCGTGGAGGGAGCGTTGGGCACGCGCTCCCACGCAGCGCCATCACTGCTGGCATAGAGGGACGACCCGGTTCCTGCGTAAATAGCATTGCGGTCAGCCAGCAGGCTGAAGACGATGTCCGTGGTGGGAAAGTCTGCGACGGCTTCCCAAGCAGTGGCGCCCTGCGCCAGGCGATAAAGGCCGTTGTGCGTTCCTGCGTAGAGCATGTTGCCATAGCTGGCAAGCGAACGAATCCGCCGCGCCTCGCCGCTGAGACCGCTATCCAGTTGCTGCCAGGTGACGCCGCTGTCTTCGCTGCGAAAGACGCCGTCAAAGCGGGTGCCAGCATAGAGCACCGAGCGGTTGTTTTCCACCGTGGTGTAAACGACGCCGACCGCGCTGTTGGCGCTCAGCAAGTCGCGAAAGCCGGGGAGCTCGCGCCAGGTCGCACCGCCATCCTCGCTGCGCAAGATCAGCCCGCCGCCGCCATCTGCGGCAAAGGCCATGCGCGCGCTGCGTGGATCAAAGGCGAGCGAGGTGATGCTGATGTTGGGCGCCAACCCGGGCGTCGAATTGTTCCAGGCGACGCCGCCATCGATGCTGCGATAGATCGCGGCTGGCTGGGGTGAGTTCAACACACCCGCCAGCACCTGGTTAGGCGCGCCCGGCGCCACCGCCAGGCTGAGCACCGCATTCGGGGTGGGCGCACTGTCTTGTGCGAACGCCCAGACAGGCGCCAATACCAGACACACGATCAGGGCGGATGCGCCCCAGAACCACCGGACTGCTGGGTGTGGAAAGGCACTCATAGAAAGCGCAGTATACTCGCAACCCGGTGGTTTCGGCAATCAAGGTGGTTCACAAGAAACCGCAACGACGAGGAGATGCTGATCAATCCTGTCGTTGCGGTTTCTTGTTGCAAAAAGATGTGGCGGATGCTTTCAGCGCCTGGGCGCGACGCCCTCCCGACTTCTGCGCTGGCCTACGGTGCAGCGACCAATGGCAGATGCAGCGTCGAGCCATCGTCCGCGGTCGGGTCGAGGGCGTGGGCGCCGGCGACGCCCGCCGGCGCCAGGGTGAAGCCGCGCACGTTGCCGCCGCTCAGTCCGTGGGCGCCGGCGTCCCAGAAGAGGCCGAGCGTGCAGGTGGTCTCCTCGCCCAGGCTGCCCGGCGCACAGACGTAGAGGTCGTTGCGGTCGCCGCCAAAACCGACCCCGGCGCTGAAGAAATCCTCGCTGCCGAGGTAGAGCGTCCCGGTGGCCGGGTCCACCCAGAAGCCGTCAGTATCTTCATTCGCACTGGTGTCGAGGGCGATGTCGGAGCCGTCGAAATAGAGCGACCAGGAACCGGCAGTCGTCTCGCCCAGCGTGGCAGCGGTGAAGCGGAAGATGTCCTCGCCGCTGCCGCTGACGCCGCCCGCGCTGAAACTGCCCGCCACACTCACCAGCAGCCGGCCATCAGGTGTGCGGCCGCTGCCGTCGATGTTCTCGCTGCCGATCGCATCCAGCCCCACGTCCGAGCCGTCGAGCACCATTGCGAAGCTGCCGGCGGTAGTCGTTCCCAGGGAAGTGGGCGTGAAGCGCACGATGTCGGCATCGTCCACCGCACCGATGCCGGGGAGAGTGGCGTCGAGCATGAGGCTGAGCAGCAGCGAGCCGTCGCCGTCGAGGTGGAAGCCATCGACGCCGGCGGGGTGACTGCGCCGCTGGTCCAGTTCCGTTACCTTGTGTTTGAACGGGAGTGACTGTGCAGTGCGCAGGACGCTGCGGCGAGCCAGGTCACACCCGCCGCAGCGTCCTGCCACTCTGATGTCATCTGCGTTGGTCTGAGGCAATCGTCATCTGGCGCAGTCTCCCATCACGGCGTTGGCAGCAGGCGAAAGATTATTGGAACTGGCTGGCAGCGTACGCAGCAGTGGTGAAAAGGTCTTGCGCTCCGGTCAGCACGACTGCACTCTCCGTCTCATTTGGGTAGTAGAGCGCCTCGACGAGCTTGAGCGTGTAGGGGCCATCGACGCCAACGTCGGCGAGCGCCAGGCCGCTGAACGAGACCACCCGGGTCACCTGTCCCTGCGCGTACCACCAGCTCCAGTCGATGGCGAGCAGCACCGTGTCGGGCGCCTGCTGCGCGACAAGGGCGTAGTGCAGGTAGTAGGCGCCGGGCAGCGGGATGTCCAGCGTCGTGGTGAAGACCAGCTTGTCGTACAACCCGTTGGCGTCCAGATCGACCGCACGTGCGCCGGTTCCTGCCACCGTCATGTTCCAGGCGTCGAACTGCGTTGCCTGGAAGGGCGGCGTGGTGTAGACAAGGGGCAGCACCGCGGTGACAGCCGGCATAGTGCGGTGGGTGATGACGAGGTCGCGCAGCGCATATGCGTCGTCGATGGCAGCCTGGCGGATGGGCGGGCCGAGGAAGATCAGCTCGATACTCTTGCCGCGATAGAGCTGCCCGCCGCCGGTGACGACGCCCAGTTCCGTGCCGTCCGGTGTGGTTAGGCGACCGCTCCAGTCGTAGTCGCCTTCGGGGACGATGGCGTCGACGGTTGCGGTGATGACCAGGAAATCGAATAGACCATTGTCGTTGGCGTCAAGCGCTGTCTGTCCGCCAACGGTCAGCACGAGGGGCGTCGTCCCGAACTGGCTGGCCGGGTAGGCGGCGGTGCGATGGACATCGTCGAAGTAGTAGGTCTCGACCGGCTCCCCCAGCCGGGTGATGAAGACGTTGGTCAGGGTGTAGGGGCCGTCCAGACTCGCCTGCCGCACCTGTCCACCGGCGAAGGTGAAGAGGGCCGGGGTCTGGCGGTCGAGTTGGCCGCGGTGCGCAGTCTGCGCCACCTGCGCACCACTGCCATCGACCAGCACGCCGTGCCATTCGTAGACGCCCGGCTGCAACACGTCGAAGGTGACGCTGATCGCCAGGCTGTCGTAGAGGCCGTCGCCGGTGAGGTCGGCGGCGCGCTCGTTGGCGGTAAGGACGCGCAGCGCGTCGCCTTCGAATTGGCCGGCGGTGTAGGCAGCCGTCGTGTAGACCTGGCGCGCTGAGACGACAGTCATCGGGAAGTCAAACGCGTCGGTGTGATGATCCACCGCCAGATGGTCGAGCACGTAGGGGCCGTCGACGCCCGCCTCGCGCAGCGTCTTGCCGTCGAAGGTGAGCGTGACGGTCTGGACGCCGGTCGCGAAGGGCATGCCGGCGGCAAAGGTGGTGAAGACGCCATCGGCGAGCTTCTCACCGCAGCCGTCATAGAGGTCGCCAACTACGTCATAGTCGCCGGCTTCGAGCACATCGACGGCGACATCGATTGCCAGCGCATCGAAGAAGCCGTTGCCGTTCGTGTCCAGCGCACGCTCGTTGCTGGCGCCCAGGAGGGTCGCCGTCTGCGCCACCACCGGGACGAGCAGGCTTTCGATGCGCACGATGTTGTTCTTGGCAGCCTGGACGACGATCTCAAGATCGGCATTGGCGGTTGGTGCGGTGAACTGTGCAGTGTAGAGATTGTCGCCGGCGACCTTGTCGCCTTGCACGCCATCGTCGTGAAAGGTGAGCGGGAATGCGCCGCCGCCGGGCAACTGCACCGTGCCGCTGAAGGCAAAGCCAGTGTGTAGCGTGCCGGGTTCTGCGAGCACGCCGGTCTCCAGAGAGACGGTCTCGCCGGGACGGTAGACGCCCTGGTCGGCGAAGAGATGCACCAGCAGCGGCGACGCGCCGACGGCGAGCGCCTCGAACTCCGTGGTCGCCTCAGACTCGATCTGAATCTGCCAGAGGCCGTCCGCCGGGCTTTCGACCCGATACTGATAGTACCAGAGCGTGGTGGCATCCTGGGCAGCATAGCGCACGTTGGGATCGACGGCAGGTGTAGTGGGATCGATGATCTGACCAGCCGGCGTCAGGAGGGTCACGGTGAGCGGGGCGTCGCCTGTCACCACGAAGCCGGCGGTCGTCACCGCTTCGACGGGCACGGTCACGCTCTGCACCTGGCCGGCGGTCAGCGTGCCGGTGATGGTGGGCGTGAGCAGTTGTGATTCAGGTGAATTGCTCGACGCACTGGCGGCGCTGGCCTCACCACAATGCACGTCCATCGAAGAACTGAACAGGTTGATGATATATTCGTACACATCATCGCTACTTGTAATACCCGTATGATCGACTGGAAAGGTGAAGTCAACATTCGGTGTGGCTGGGAAAGGTATCTTATCCGCATGCCACGGAAACGTGGCTGATTCTGCATCCACCTCAGGGAATTGAGAGCCTACAACCGCGAAAGCATGAGCCGATTCTGCTTCGTTCCACTGGGGCAGACAGTCTACCCAGCCATAACGCAGGGGCCATTCCCACCAGATCCACTGTTCGTGACATTGCTCCCCATAGTTGAAACGTCTCACCTCTTCTTTTCTCAATGACTGCGCAGCAGCCTTGCAGGCGTCAGCAGTTGAAACACTTTTGCACTGATTGATGTGCCCACTAACAAGTGGTATCCCTAGATCGTCTGACAGAAAGTCATCTGGATAATCTGAGCCATGATGAGGGGTGCTGAGGGTGATGTAACCGGCAATCTTCGAGGCAAGTTCGGGATAGGTGCGCAGCGCAGCCCGGGTAAAGAGTCCTCCTCGGCTATGGGCAACTACAAAAACCTTGTCGACGCCAGTATAGACTGTAGTCGCTGTAATGATGATCTCTTGCCTAAGTGATGACGCTGTGTCATCAAGTGACTGGATTCCATCTTTATAGTTTATGAGTTGATAAGTTTGATATTCATCCTGCTCAGCAAGTGTATTAAAATATTGAAATGTACCTTCATCGCCAGTCCACCCATGAATGAAAAATAATCCGTAGTTTAGAGCGGGGCGTACAGAAATCACTCCCCAATCGATCTCCACCGCCCACCCATCGCATTGTTGCGTGTCGACATCGATGGCAATTTCATTGAGCGCTGGCTGAACGGCCCCATTAGCCTGCTGAATCGGGAACCTGAGAAAGAGGGTTGGGATGTTCATACTCCAGGTGTCCCATTCACCGTCACCGCTGCGCAAAACTCCCGCTGGATGACCGTTGATAAAGACAGAGTCTACCTCTGCGCAATCCGGCGCGCATGATCGACGTCGAATACATGCAACTGCAGAGACGACAGATAGGATAATTTGCGCCTGGACATCATGTGCTCAAGGCCGGCATAGGTCAGCGAGCCGTCTGCCAGGATATATTCTGCGTTCACCGGTACCACGGGCGCCGTGATGGCAATGGTGAAAGTCAGTTGACCGCTGGGCAGCTCAAAGCGGTACCAATAGTTATCCAAATAGTCACCCTCATCCGCAACAAAGGTGTGGTTGTTGACAGTGGGCGGTGGCGTTTCCGAATTACCGTTGTGGTCACTACTCGCCATCACACGAATAGGAGGAGACTCGTTGCGTGCGACAGGCTGGCTATTCAATTCGTTAGCTATCAGAGGGAGAAAAATTGTGGCGGCGGTTTGCA
>JACSRH010000285.1 GCA_014879855.1 Caldilineaceae bacterium
TGTTCCTCTGCGAGCCTCTGCTCCTTTGCGCCTCCGCGTCAAATTTGTCCCGTTTCAAACAGTTGCTTAACGCAGAGAGGCGCAGAGTGGCGCAGAGGCGCAAAGAAAAGCAGGATACTTTGCGCCTTCGCGCCTCTGCATCTTTGCGTTGCGCCCTTTGCGCCTTTGCGTTGAAATCAGCGCGTCATACGCGGCTCCAGGGCGTCGCGCAGACCGTCGCCGAGCAGGTTGATCGATAAGACAGTGATCATAATCGCCAGCCCCGGAAAGGTGGTGATCCACCAGGCGTGGCGCAGATAGCTGCGCCCTTCGCTCAGGATCAGTCCCCACTCCGGCGTCGGCGGTTTGGCGCCCAGACCCAGAAAGCTGAGCGCGGCGCCCGCAATGATGGCGCCGGCCACGCCCAACGTCGCCACCACCACCAGCGAGCCAAGAATATTAGGCAGAATGTGGCGCAGCAGCACGCTGTGCGCGGGCGCGCCGACACAAATAGCCGACTCGATATAGGGTTCATTCTTGATCTTGAGCACCATGCCGCGCGCCACACGCGCATAAGTTGGTGCGGCCGCGATGCCGACGGCGATCATGGCGTTGAAGAGGCTCGGCCCCAATATTGCGATCACGACTAACGCCAGCAGGATGCCAGGAAAGGCCAGCGTGATGTCGGCGATGCGCATGATCACCGAATCGGTCCAGCCGCCGAAGTAACCGGCCAACATGCCGCTGGTCACACCCAACAGCGCGGCGATCCCCACCGAGATGATGCCGACGCGCAGTGAGATCTGGCCGCCGTAGAGCACGCGCGTATAAATATCGCGGCCAAACGAATCAGTGCCAAACCAATGCTCGGCGCTGGGCGGTTTCAGCCGGTCGCTGGCAATGATCTCGATCGGATCATAGGACGTCAGCACCGGCGCCAGCAGCGACAGCGCGACAACGATGAGCAGCAGAACCAAGCCGAGCATGGAGCCGGGGTTGCGGCGTAAGCGACGGAACGCATCGCCCCACAGCGAGCGTGACTGGCGCGCCGGCTTCTTGTTCGACGAGTGCAAAGCAACGCGCTCACTCATAGCGAATCCTCGGATCGAGCACTGCATAGGAAAGATCCACCAGGATATTGATTGCCATAATGATAATCGCAAGGACAAGCGTCAGCCCCTGGATCATGGTGATATCTTTGTTCAAAATCGATTCGACGTACATGCGCCCCAGCCCGGTGCGCGCAAAGATGGTCTCGGTGATCACAGCGCCGCTGATCAGCCCGCCAAACTGAAGCCCCATCACCGTAACGGCAGGGATCAGGGCATTGCGCAGGGCGTGACGTATCACCACTGTAT
The DNA here is from genome assembly GCA_014879855.1 of Caldilineaceae bacterium. Taxonomy (GTDB): domain Bacteria; phylum Chloroflexota; class Anaerolineae; order Caldilineales; family Caldilineaceae; genus Caldilinea. The sequence goes on from JACSRH010000285.1 coordinate 1,338, forward strand.
TCTGGCGCAACCCTTTGGCGCGCGCCGTGCGAATATAGTCGTCGCTCAAGACATCCAGCATACTGCTGCGCACCAGACGCGCCAGCGTCGCCGAGCTCAAGAGACCCAGCGCCAGCGCCGGCAGCACCAGCCGATCGAGACTGCCTTGCCCCATTGGCGGGAACCACTTTAGGTTGACCGAGAAGATCAGGATCAGCAGCAGCCCTAGCCAGAAGACCGGCATCGACACCCCGAGCAGCGCAAAGCCCATCGCCAGACTGTCGATCCAGGTGTTGTGTTTGAGCGCAGATACAATACCCAGACCCACACCCAACACCGTGCTGATCAGCAGCGCGCTCAGGGCGAGCGTCAGGGTATAGGGCAGGGCGGCCAAAATTTGCCCCACCACAGGCTGATTGTTGAAAAGGGATGTACCTAGATCGCCCCGCACCACATTTCCCATGTAGGAGAGATACTGTATATAGAGCGGGCGATCCAGCCCCATGTCATGGCGCACCTGCTCCAGCAATTCTGGCGTGCTGCGTTTCTCGCCAAGAAAGATCTCGGCCGGGTCGCCCGGCACAAGTTGGAGCATGAGAAAGACCACAATCGTCAACACGATCAGGGTTGGGATCGTTGCAATCAAACGGCTGATTGCGTACCGCGTCATGGACATCGTTCTTTACCTATGTGCATCACAAAGAGGTTGCTCGAAAAAGCGTTTCAATCTGACGCAGAGGCGCGGAGATGCAGGACAAACAGAGAAACATGCTTGTGCAAACCGTTTGCTTTCCCTCTGCGAATCTCCACTACGCCGCGACTCTGCGTCAAATCAGCACCCTTCCAGACAACTTCTATAACGATCCAGCTTGGTTCCATAGACCGCGGATTCGGCGGATTGAGATGGACATCTTCCAGATGATCTTTGGGCGAAATCCACAAGAATCCGTCTAATCAGTGGTCTGTTCTGGCTAGGCCCGCACGTTATTCCGCGATCTTGGCCGTGTAGAAGTAAGGCGTATTGCCGCCCAGGTAATAGACCACATCCGAAAGCTTGCCGCTGTGCGCGTACAAGATCACCGGGTCGGCCCAGAACTCCATGATGGCCTCATCCTTAACCTTCTTCTGAATTTCGCTGTACAACTCGCAGCGCGCGGCCGGGTCTGGCTCCGCCGCGGCTTCATCGATCATCCGATCCATATCGGCGTTGATGTAGTTGTTGCGGTTGGTGCCGCCGCCTGCATTGCTGCTGTGGAAGAAGGTGCGCACCATGTCGGGATCGGTGCCTGTATCCCACCAGCCCTGCGTGTTGTGCTGACCTGAACGCACCGCGTCGAAATAACCGCTGCGGCTCAGCCCGTTGAGCTCCACGTCCATGCCGATCTTGGCCATGTTGTCCTTCAGGAACGCGGCTTCGGCGTTGCTGTTGCCGGCGTCCGCGCGGTAGTAGTGGCCGATGACGAGCGGCTGGCCTTCCTTTTCGCGGATGCCATCGCCGTCAGTGTCCACCCACCCGGCATCCTCCAACACCTGGTTTGCCTCGTCCAGATTAGTAGGATACATGGAGCAGAGACTGGCGTCGTAGCAGAAGACGACGCTGGTGAGTGGCCCACAGGCCGGCGTGCCAAAGCCGTTGTAGACCGTGTCGATCATGCCCTGGCGATCCATTGCCAACTGCATGGCGCGGCGCACTTCCAGCTCACTCGTAGGGAACTTCTGGTGGTTGAACATCAGCGCCCAGCCGGAGCCTGGCTGCGGCAACTGCACGGTGACAATGTCCGGGTTCGCCTCCAGGTTGGGAAAGTCGATCTCTGGCGTCTGATCCATGAAATCGATTTCGCCGGTTTCCAGCGCAGCGGTGCGCGTGGCCGGCTCTTCGATAAACTTGTAGATCAGCTTTTCGACATTGGCTGGCCCTGTCTGCCCCATCCACGCCGGCCCCCAGTTGTAGTCCGGGTTGCGCACCAGAACGATCTCCTGATTCAGAATCATGGAATCGAACATGAATGGGCCAGTGCCAACGAACTCTGTGATGCCCCAATCCTCATTGCCAACGCGCTGCTGCGCGGTCGGCGAGACCGGCGTCAGGTTCGTGCCGGAGAGGCTGTCCAGGAAGGGCGCGTAGCCGGTGTTGAAGCGCACAATGATCTCGTGATCGTTGACGATCTCGGTCTCCTTGTAGGGGCCGATCGCGCTGAAAGCAGACTGCGCCTGCGTCTCGGGGTCCACAATGCGGTCAAAGGTGAACTTCACGGCTTCAGCGTTGAAAGGCGTGCCGTCGTGAAAGGTCACGTCGTCGCGCAGCTTGAAGCGATATTCCGTGGCGTCTTCATTGACTTCCCACTCCGTCGCCAGCCCAGGCGCGTAGACGCCCGGCTCCTGCTGCCACACCAGCGGGTCGGTCATGTGCAGGGTGATATTGCCGACGCGCGAGAAGGTCGTGACATTCGGGTCCAGGCGGTCAAAGCCAGCCGGAATGCCCACCACGATTTCAGCGCCCATTGCCGCGTCTGCGCCGGTTGCTGCTGTGCCTGTCTCGCCAGCGGAAGGGGCAGCCACCGGGGCTGCACAAGCCGACAGGCTGAGACCAAACACAATCAACAGCACAAGCAAAGTAGTCAGTCGTCGAACTTTGGTGTTCCTCATCTGGTTTCTCCATAAATAACATCGTGTAGCCGATCGGACGGATGACACCGCCCCTCTTCCCACTTGACCTGCATCTTCTTGCTCGTCTTGGCCCCCCGCATCACCCCCTTTCATGGTCGCTTGCCCAGATGCCGCTTCACATTATCCAGGAAACTGGCAGCTTCCTGGATGATCGGCGTGTCCTCCTTGAACGACTCCTTATTCCCAAACTTCGGCGGCGTCGGCGTCGGCCAGGATGTAGACGGTGTCGCCGGCCGCACGCCAGGCCGGGCCAACCGCGGCCGCCAGCATTAGAGTGCGAGCAAAGGGCGTCTCGTAGGTTTCATGCACCGTCAGGTCGTAGGAGTTCAGCAACTGCGCCAGGTAGGGCGCGCCCTCAATAGGCTGGCCGTCGAACGAGGCCCTGGGATTGATCGCGGGGTGCGGCAGCAGCAGGCCACCTTCGCGCTGGCGCAACAGCACCAGATTGCGATGATGACCGTGTGTATTGTCAACGACATATTGGCGCGGCGGCTTTTCGACCTCTCCCGGCAACATGCCCAACTGGCGCATGACGTTGAAGACGCCGCGCACACCGCGCTCGAACCATTCGTCGTAGAGCAGCCCGCCGCCGCCACACTCGGCCACGATCACCTTGGCGCCCAGCCGCGCGGACGCGCCCCAGAGCTGGTTGGCGCCCCATTCGTCGCGCAGCAGAATCGGCATGTTGAAGGCTCGCGCCATCGCCGTCGAATCGGGATCGTCGGTAAACTCGATCATGTGCACGGCCAGCCCATCATCGCCAGCGTGAAAGTCGATGTGATAGTCCAGGTGGGGCAGAAATGATTCAATGATCACCGCCGCGATCTGCTCGGACACGGTGCGCACCGGCTGGATCGTGGCGTCTTCACCGCTCTCGCCAAACGCGGCGTTGAGATTGGCGCCATCCAGCGGCGAGTTGCGCGCCAGCACGCCCGCGGCCACCGGGTTGCAGACCGGCAGCGCCATCACCGTGCCGGAAAGCTGCGCCGGGTCGATCAACTCCAGCACGCGCCGGATGATCGGCACCGAAGGCAGCGGCTCGTCGCCGTGGATCAACGCGGTCAGACCCAGCGTGGGGCCAGGGCGGTCGCCCTTCAGCACGTGTAACGGCAGACGCAGTTCGGCGCCATCCGACAGCGTCGTGACGGGCAGCCAGGAAAATTTGCTTTTTTCACTCATGATCTTGTCTCCAGAAATCGCTTGAGCAACTGTACGGTTAGTTCGACATCAGTAAGGTGAACCATCTCGAAGGGGCTGTGAGTGTAGCGGGTGGGCGCCACGACCAGCGCGGCCTGCAGCCCGTGACGCGTAAAGGCGCTGGCGTCGCTGCCGTAAAAGGCAAAGACCGCGGGCTGCACCGGGATGGCCGCTTCTTTTGCCGTTTTCATCAGGGCGCGCGTCAGCGGCCGGCTGTAGTTTGACAGGTCCTTGTGCACGATCGTGGGGCCGCCCCCCAGCCGCGGCGACGCATCGCGCGGGTCAACGCCCGGCGCGTCCCCCACCAGCCCGACATCCAGCGCGATCGCCAGCTCGCAGCCCGCGGCTGCAGCCGCGGATTCAGCGCCGACCAGCCCGATCTCTTCCTGCACAGTGGAGACGAAGAGCAGTTCGTAGGCTAGCCGCTCGCGATCCACCTCGACCAGCAGCCGCTCCATGATCGCCAAGCCAACGCGGTCGTCCATGGCCTTGCCGTAGACAAAGTCACCCATGCGCCGCGTCGGCGGGTTCCAGATCACGCGGTCGCCGATCTGGATGCCTTGATCCTCGACCTCAGCCCGACTTGATGCGCCGACATCGAGAAAGATGTCGTTCCATGTCGGCTGGCTCATGGCGCGCTGCGCCGGCGTCAGCACATGGCCAGTCAGCGTGGCGAAGATGCACTCCACCGGTCCCGCTTCGGTCAGAATCAAAGCGGGATGACCCCAGGGCAGAAAGACCGAGCTGCGCAGCGTGGGGCGCTGCTCCGGGTCGCGCTGGCCCGATGCGATCCACACAAAGCCGTTGTCGTCGATATATTTCACGACAAAGCAGATTTCGTCCGCGTGCGCGGCCAGCATCAGCCGTGGCCCCTCTCCGCCGACGTGTGCGATCACGTTGCCCACCGGCGTCTGCGTCATCGTCTGCACGTGCGGGCGCCAGCGCTTCTGCACAAAGTCCTGCACGATCCACTCGTCGCCGCCCGGCCCCGGCAGTTCGGTGTAGCTCTTGATCAACTCAAACAAGTTCGTCGTTGTCATCATCATCTCTCAACTTGGAAATAACCGGTAACGCAAAGGCGCAAAGAGGCAGCGACGCATGGATATCTTGTCTGTGTGCCATTTCCCCCTTTGCTTTCTCCTTTACTGCACCCTCACAACTTCCTCTGCGCCTCTGCATCTCTATACCTCTGCGTCTTTGCGCCTTTGCGTTAAAGCAGTTTGCCTTACCTCAAATTTTGAACAGATTCTTGTGCATCACACCGCCCTGCATCACCAGCCTGATCCGCGCCGCGTCCTGCAAAATCGCCACATCGTGCAACGGATCGCCGTCGACCAGCAGCAGGTCTGCCAGCATCCCCGGCCGCAGCACGCCAACCCGATCGCCCAGCCCCATGCACTCGGCGCCGCGGCGGGTGGCCGCGACGATGGCCTGCATCGGCGTCATGCCCGCCGCCACCATGTAGCCCAGCTCGACCGCGTTCTCGCCGCGGCCAAAGCTACCCAGGTCGGTGCCCATGGCAATGCGCACGCCCGCGGCCAGCACCTTGGGGAAACTCTCGGCCTGCGCTTCCATCAGGAGGCGCGCCTTGCGCGGCATATAGGCAGGCACCGGGCACGGATCGATCTCACCGAGCGCGGCGATCTTGCGCAGCACGGTAAAGGTTGGCACCAGCCACGTGTTCTGGCGCACCATCTGCTCGATCAGCGCGTCGTCGAGCGCGGCGCCGTGCTCGATGCTGTCCACGCCCGCATCCAGGCAGACCTTGACCCCGTCGCCGCCGTAGGCGTGGCTCATGACCGGCTTGCCGGCCGCGTGCGCGGCATCAACGATGGCGCGCACCTCTTCGAGCGAAAACTGGCGCAGCAGCGGGCCGCCCGTGGGCGTGCCCACGCCGCCCGTGGTGGCGATCTTGATCCAGTCCGCGCCCGCGCGCACCATCTCGCGCACCTTGTGGCGGCAGGCGTCCACGCCGTCGCACACGCCGTCGGGGATGCCCTGTAGCTTGGGATAGGTCGAGTCGACGCCGGCCGGCTCGGTGTGGTCGTTGTGGCCGCCAAACTGGCAGATGATGTTGACGCTGATCTGGAGGCGCGGGCCGGGGATCAGTCCCTGCTCGACCGCCATCTTCATTCCCAGATCGACGCCCGACGCGTCGCGCACGCTCGTGAAGCCGGCGTGCAGCGTCTGCCGGAAAGATTCCGCGGCCAGGAAGACGGCCAGACTTGGCGGGATTGCGGCGCGCGCCACCATACCGCCGGGCAGGTTGGCGAGGTGGTCGTGGCAGTCGATCAGGCCCGGCATCAACGTCATGCCGGTCGCGTCGATGTGCTGCGCGGCGGGAGGCGGCGGCAACTGCGTCTGCGGCGCCACCGCGACAATGCGCTCGCCCTCGACGAGCAGCGCGTGCGGCGTCTCCGGCGCGGGTGCGCCGCTGCCGTCGATCAGGCGAGCGTTGCTGAAGTAGATCAGGCCAGCGTTCACGGCGTCACCCCTTGCGCGGCGCCCGTCGCGCCACCGGCATGGCCGCCCAGCAGCGTAAAGTCGTGGTTGCCCTGGAAGGAATAGTGGCCGGCCATCAGCCCGCCATCGACCAGGTAAAGCTGCCCGGTGATCCAGCGCGCGGCGTCGGAGCAGAGGAAGAGCACCATCTCGGCAATGTCGGTTGGCTCGCCCATGTGGCCCAGCGGCACCTCCTGCAGGTAGCGCGTTTTGTAGGCGGTGGAGATATTCTCCTCGGCGCGCTGCGACGGCACGTCGATCAGCCCAGGCGCGACCGCGTTGACGGTGACGCCGCAGGCGGCCAGTTCCATCGCCGCCACCTTGGTCAGCATGGTCAACCCGCCCTTGGCCGCGCAGTGGGGTCCGCCCTTGACGCGCCCCATCACCGCCGAGACCGACGAGATGTTGACAATCCGGCCGCCGGGCTGGCCGCGCTCGGCGCGCGCCATCAGGTGGCGGCCCACGTGTTTGATCGTGAGAAAGGGGCCGGTGAGCTGCACATCGAGCTGCCGCTGCCATGCGTCCAGCTCCAGATCGACCAGGAGTTTGTGCACGACCACACCCGCGTTGTTGACCAGGATGTCAATGCGACCAAACTCGGCGAGCACCGTGGCGCTCATGGCCGCCACCTGCTCCTCACTGCCGACATCGGTTGGCGCGGAGAACGCACGTCCTCCGGCTGCCTCGATCTCGGCCACCGCGCGCGCCCCGGCCGCCGCGCTGATGTCGGCGATCACGACCTGCGCGCCCTCGGCTGCAAAAGCGTGGGCGATGCCCAACCCGATGCCGTTGCCGGCGCCGGTGATAATGGCTACTTTGTCGGTAAAACGCATGGATGCCTCATGATTCAAAGAAAATTACCCAGTGGCAAGTGCCTATTCAGCCGGGTGGAAAATAGCGCGCTGATGACGCGGATCAGGCGGATGCTCGCAGATTTCGATCAGTGCAAATCAGCACAATTCGCACCATCAGCGTCCATTTCTTTATCTACTGATGGCTAGATAGTAAATTGATGCTGGTCCGTAATCTTCCCGGAAGCTTTGGAGCTTCCGGGAAGATGTTCCGCAAAAATACTTAACCTAGCGGCCAGTAAGTCAACAAGCTAAAACAGCCACCGGCTGACCCTGTGTCCGCGCTGAGCGGTAGAGCGCTTCGATCACATTCATGGTGCAGGCCGCCTCGCGCGCGCTGTAGCGCGGCGCTTGCCCGGTATGGACACAGCCGGCGAAATGCTCCACCATCAGGCGGTACTCGTCGACGCCGGCAATGACCTGATCGCTTTCTTCGCTGTAGCTCTTGCGCACGCGCACGATCGTGTCGCCTATCCCGGGCAGATAGGCGCGCGGCAACTCCAAGGTTGCCTCTGTCCCGGCGGCCAGAAAGGTTTCGCGCCGCGCCAGGGTCAGCGCGCAGTCGAACTGGCCCGTCAGGCCGCCGTCGAAGCGCAGCAGCCCCGTCATCCGCTCGTCGACGCCGTTGGCGTGCCAGGCAGCGTGCGCCTGCACTTCGACCGGTTCCCGGCCAGCAAAGGTGCGCAGCACATTGACACAGTAGCAGCCAACGTCCATCAGCGCGCCGCCGCCCAGGTCGGCCTGCAAGCGGATGTTGCCAGGGTTGGTCAGGCGGAAGGTGAAGGCGGCGTGCATATGCTGCAACTCGCCGATCCCGCCATTTTGGATCAGCGTCTGGGCTGTCGTGATCTGCGGGTGAAAGCGATACATGAAGGCTTCCATCAACATGACGCCGGCTGCTTCGGCCGCGGCGGCCATTTCCAGACACTGCGCGGCATTCATCGCTAGCGGCTTCTCGCACAGCACATGTTTGCCCGCGGCCACGGCCTGCAGCGTCCATTCATGGTGCAGGCTGTTGGGCAGGGCAATATAGACTGCATCGATCTGCGGGTCGTCGAGCAACGCGGCATAGCTGCCATAGGCGCGGGGGATGGCAAGCTGGCGCGCAAAAGCCTCGGCGCGCGCGGCGTCACGGCTGGCGACCGCGGCCACCTCGCTATTCGTGGCCGCCTGGATCGCGGGGATAACGGCAGCGCGCGCAATATTGGCCGTAGAGAGAATGCCCCAGCGTAGCATGGCTGTCATCTGCCACCCCTGTTGTCGCTATTGGCTGCCATCCCCTGGTGTTCAACTTTCATCACTGGTCGCTCCTCACAGTTGGGTCCAATGCGTCGTGCAATCCTTCGCCCAGGAAGTTGATGCAGAGCACCGTAATCAAAATAGCCAACCCGGGGAAGATGGTGAGCCACGGCTTGGTGGACATGGTGCTTTGCGAATCCTGCAACATGTTGCCCCAGGTGGGCGTGGGCGGCGAGATGCCCAGCCCCAGGAAGCTGAGCGAGGACTCGATGATAATCGCCGCGCCGACGCCCAGCGTGGCGCCGACGATGATCGGCCCCATCACGTTGGGAATGATGTGGCGGCCAATGATGGTGGCGTTGCGGCAGCCCATCATGCGCGCGGCCATCACGAAATCCTGGCGCTTGACCGAGTGCACCGAGCCGCGCACGATGCGCGCGGTCGCCATCCAACTCAGCAGGCCGATGATCAGAATAATGATGACGACCGAGGCCTGCGTGTACGAACTGAGGATGATCAGCAGGGGCAGCGAGGGGATGGCGATGATGATCTCAGTAAAGCGCATCAGCACGTTGTCGGTGCGCTTGCCATAGAAACCGGCCACCGCGCCCACGAGCGCGCCGATGCTGGTCGCCACCAGCGCCGCAAAGATGCCGACCATCAGCGAGATGCGCCCGCCGTACAGCAGGCGTGTAAAGGCATCACGCCCCAGATCGTCGGTGCCCATGAGATGCTGCCACGACGGCGGCTGGCGTGTGTTGCGCAGGTCGATGGCGTCGAACGCATAGGGGGCGAAGAAAGGCGCGCCAAAGCAGAGGATCATGAGGATGATCATGACAATTCCCGAAACCACGGCCGCCTTGTGCCGGCGGAATTTGTCCCAGATGATCTGGGTCTGGGTGCGCGGCGGGCGCATGTGTGGAACCACTCTGCGGTCAACCTGGATGGTGGATGTCGTCATCGTGCTTGTTACTTTCCTCTTTGCATCAGTCAAAACTGATCCGCGGGTCCAACCAGCCGTAGAGAATGTCGGCCACCAGGTTGAAGACCACCACCAGGATCGACCCCATCATGATGATGCCCATCAGCAGCGGATAATCGCGCGCGTACATGCTTTGGATAAACAGGCGCCCGATGCCCGGCCACGCAAAGATCGTCTCCGTGATCACGGCGCCCGAAAAGAGCCCGGCCACATCCAGCGCCATGATCGACACGACCGGAATCGCCGCGTTCTTGAGCGCATGCACCAGCATCACGCGGCGTTCGCGCAGACCCTTGGCGCGCGCGGTGCGCACGTAGTCGCTGTTGATCACGCCCAGAAAACTGGTGCGCATATAGCGCGACCAGCCGGCGATGTAGAGCAGCGACAACACCGTTGCCGGCAAAATGAGGTGCTTGATCTGGTCGACCAGCCCCGTATCGCCCACCGTCTCGCGGCCGGAGGAGGGCAGCCAGCCAAGCTGTACGGCAAAGACGAGCTGCAGGATCAGCCCGAACCAGAAGACGGGCATGGCGATGCCCAGAAAGGAAAGCCCAGTGCCAAAATAATCCAAAATGCTGTACTTGTGAATTGCGCTGTAGACGCCCAGAGGCAGCGCGATCACGGCGGCCAGCAGATAGGCGGACAACATCAGTTGAATCGTGGCCGGCAGCCGCTCCAGGATCATCGTCAGCACCGGCTGCGCCGACGTGTAGCTGTAGCCCAGATCGCCGGTCAGCGCGGCGCCCAGCCAGCGAAAATATTGGACAAAGATCGGCTGATCCAGCCCCAGCCGCACCCGGTAGGCCGCCAGAATTTCCGGGCTGACAAAGCGCCCAGTCGCCAGCAGAGTCGTCTCCGGGCCGCCGGGCGCGGCCTGGATGATCAGAAAAATGATGATGGAGATCCCGATAAAGAGCGGGATCATCTGGATGGTGCGGCGGATGGCGTAACGGCCCATGCCAGGAAACTCCATGAGTAGATTACGTGCAGGCGCAGGCCTGTCCGGCAAGCAGGTGGTCAGGCTGCCAGGACTCAAGGTGCACCACGTGTCTGACGCCGTGCACACCTTGAGCCTTGGCCGCCTCTTATGACAAATTCAAACGCCTGAACAGGTTATTCGCCCAGACTCCACTCGTAGACATTCCAGAAGCTGCCAAGGTTGGTGCCGCTGCCCTTGAAGCCCTGGAGATCCTCGCGCATCACGTAGGGCAACACATTGTAGTAGAGCGGCAGTTCGCGCCCTTCCTCTGCCATCAGGAGCTGCACCTCGTCCATCAGCGGCTTGCGATCGGCGAAATCGAAGACCTCATCGGACGCTATCATGGCCGCATCCAGCTCTGGATTGCAGAAACCGGTGAAGTTGTTGGAGCCTTCACAGGCGTAGAGCGCGGTCAGGCTGGGATCGGCGGGGATGATCCAGCCGCCAATGATCGCTTCCCAGTCGGTGGAAAGCCATCTCTGCAGCCAGGCCGCGTTCTCCAGATCCTCGAACTTGACCTCGACGCCCACATCTTTGAGCATCGCCTGGATCGCTTGCGCGATGGCGGTGCGTTCGGGCCGGCTGTTGCGGTTGATGATGGTGAATGAAAGGCGTTCGCCATCCTTTTCGCGGATGCCGTCAGCGCCGGGCGTCCAGCCGGCTTCGTCGAGCATCTGCGCCGCCTGGGCCGGGTCGTACGCGTAGACCGGCACGTCCGGATTGTGGTACGGGCTGGTGGGGCTGATCGCGGAGTTGGCAATCTGCACGGTGCCTTCCATCAGACCCTCGACAATTGCCTCGCGGTCGATGGCATGGAAGATGGCTTTGCGCACATTGGGATCGCTGAACAGCTTCTGCCCGCGCTCCGTCGCTACATTGAACTCAAAGATGATCCAGGAGTTGGCCGGCACCAGGTCGACCTTGTAGCCCTCCAGATCCTGCACTTCCTTGACCTGATTGGGCAGAATCTGACCGAGATCGTACTCGCCAGCCTTCAGCGCATTGACGCGCGTATTGGGGTCGGGGATGAAGCTGAAGACGATCTCGTCGATCATCGGGTATTCGTCGCCGCGCCAGTAGTCGGTGTTCTTCTCCACGCGGATGTACTCGCCCGGCTTCCATTCGACGAACTTGAAGGGGCCAGTGCCCAGCGGGCTGCGATTGTAGGCGTCATAGGTCAGCACATCCTGCCCCGCAAGCACGTGCTCGGGCAGGATCGTGTCGAACAGCGTGGCGTAGGCGGCGAAAACCTTGTCCCACACAAAGACGACGGTGTACGGGTCGGGCATCTGGCAGTCGATGATGCCCATGTAGTCGGTCTGGTTGTAGACCGCCTGGCCGGCCTCGCTCTGGATGAAGTCCAGCGTAAAGCAGACATCGGCGCTGGTGAACTCTTCGCCGTCGTGCCACTTCACCCCTTCGTGCAGGTTCCAGGTCATCTCGATCGTGCCGTCATCCTGCACGACAATGCCGCCGTTCTCGGTCGTGGGAATTTCCTTGGCCAGCACCGGCACATAGCTGTTGTTGTTATCGCTCATGATCAGACCGTCGACCATGGTGATCTCAATGTCGGTCAGGTTCTGGCTGGTGAGCGCGTTCAAGGTGTCGATCTCGGCGCCATAGGCCACGCGCAGGATCTTCTTGCCGTCCTCTGCTGCCGGCGCCGCGGCCTCTGCTTCAGTCGCTGCACTCTCGCCAGCCGGCGCCGCGGCGGGCGCGGCCGGCGCGGCGCACGCGCTGCTCAACAGCGCCACCACCATCAGCAGCGACGCAATCTTGATCCAGGTGTTGTGCTTCATCTACGATCTCCTTATAGTGGTTCACTTGATAACGTTGCCTCTCATACAACATTTATGTCAATCCAGCGGCGACCCTCCTTCCTTTGAAAAGTGGCGTCAAAACAATTGGTTTTTCAATCAGCTTTTGCATGAAACATGGCAACCGTCTGCAAGGAATGCATCCGGCCATAGAGAAAGTCGAGATAGTCGGCTCGCTGGTGCGGGGGGATAGCGTTGTACGCAGCGGTGACGACGCCTTGTCCCCACCAGTACGACCAGATCAGAACGGCGCGCGCGGGTGCGGCAATAAAGCGCAGACGGTTGTCCACCCAGCCTTCGCCGCCCACCAGCGCATGATCGCGCAGCCAGTCGCGCACCGTGGCCTCTGGCTCGCCGAGTGCGTGCAATTTCCACGCGGCCACGGCGCCGATGCCGGAGCGATAGCGGGTCAACGCGTGCTGGACGCGGTCGTCGTCGCTCTCGATCCAGTCGAGCAGAAAGAGACCGTGGTCGGCGATGCCTTCAAAGGGGCTGGAACTGGCCGTGTTGACCACCGAGAGCAGGTTGTCCGCGGGCGCCTTGCCCTCGGCGTAGAACACTTCGCGCAGCTTGAACTGGACATAGTGGCCGGGATAGCATTCATGCACGGCCAGGTGCTTGAGCCCAGGCCGCGTCAGCACCGGGTCTGTATTCAGCTCAACTTTGCGCTCCAGATAGTTGCAGCGCGCGTTAAAGGCCACGCCGCTGACGCCCATCACCTGCATCCCGTCGGACTTGGGCGCAGGGATCGACAGCACCCGCTCCGTGCGATCCCAGGCTTCGTCGAAGAGATCGGCCAACGTGCCGGCAACTTCATCAGGCGGCACGCGGTTGCGCGCCTGCCAGGCCGCCGCCTGCGTCTCCAAATCGCCGCTGTACCCCAAGCCGTTCCAAAGCTGGTGCAACTCGTCGCGCAGCGCGTCCAGCGCTGCGCTGGCTGCTGGCGCCGCGGGCACGTGGAGGAAGCGGCTCAACTGGTCGGCAAAGGGCAGGCCCTCCGCTCGCCACTGTATGAAGGCCAGCGTCGAGCCGCACAACTGCGCATAGTAGCGCCGGCGGTCTGCTTCCGGCAGCATCGCGGCGTCGCGCGCCAGCGTCTCCCAGGCGGCAGTGGCCGCCGCGTAGTCAGCATAAGGTGCGGGCGTCAGCGTCTCCGCGCCCATATTGAGCACCACCAGCCCATCTTCATCCTGGCTTTCGCGGCGATAGAGCGCATCGACGCCTAACAGCGCGCGCGCCGCGCGTTCGCCATAAGCCAGGGTTGCGTCACTCAGCATGTGTCATCTCCTCACGCATCGTCGCGGCGGCCAGCGCCACGGGGATCGAACCAAAGGACAAAAATCGATCATGAAACGCTTTCAGATTGAAGCGACTGCCCAGCGTCCGCTGCAAGTCGCCGCGCAACTCCAGGATCGTGTCGCGCCCCATCAGGTACATGAGCGCGGCGCCGGGGAACATGCTGTTCTTGACCGCCTCGCCGTGCGCGGCCGCGTCGCTCATGGCCGTGCGCTCCGCGTAGAAGCGTGCAGCTTCCTCCACGCTGATCTCGCCGCGGTGCAGGCGCACATCCACCACCGCGCGCGCGGCCATGCGCAGGTCGCCGTGCACTTCACCGAACATTTCCAACGGGGTGAGAAAGCCGTGCTCGGCCATCAACTGTGTGGCATAGCAGGCCCAGCCTTCGGCCATGGTGCCGCCGCAAAACATGGCGATGCGCGACGCGCAATCCACCGCCGCGACCTGGCCGATGCGCGACGCGCCCTGATAGGCGTTCCAATTCTGCACGTGATGGCCGACGCCGCCGTGATGCACCACATGGTTGAGCTTGATCACGCTGTCATTGGTTGCGCGCAGCCGGCGCTGCTGTTCCGCCTCCGGCAGCGAATCGTCGATCGGCGTCACCAGATAGCGGTGCACCGACGGCCGGTTGAAGGCCGCGGGCGCCCGGTAGAAGAGGAAATAGAGCGACGGCGCGGCCTCGCGCGCCCACTGCGGCTGCGGCGTGTACTCGATGGGAAAGTCCGGCCAGGTGAGCAGATCAGCGGCGCGTACAAGCTGGCGACTCTGCTCCCAGAGCTCGTCGTAGCGGTCAAGATAGTCGGCGGTAGTGGGGTGGAAATCCGCCAGCGCGGCCAGCGCCTCTCGCCAGTCCGCCGCGCCAAAGTCGGCGGCGTGCTGCGTCAGATAGGCTTCCGCCTCCGCCATCTTTGCCAGCGCGTAGGCCAGGATCTCGTCCGCGCTCTGGGTCAGACAGTGTCCCTCGCGCAGCAGCCGATCCAGCGCTTCGGGGCCGGCGACCGGTGCGGGCGTCTGCGCGTAACGCAACGTGTCGGTGAGATAACTTGCGTAGCATGCAAACGCGGCCAACGCCGCATCGGCGGCAGTGCGCAACGCCGGCTGCAAGGCCGGAATGTCAGCCGCCAGCTTATCGATGCCAGCGCCCAAAAAGGCCCGCGCGCCCTGACACTCGCGCAGCGCGCGCTCGGTCCAGGCTAACGGCGCCTCATGCACGTTGTGCGTCCCCTGGTCAAGCAGTGCGCCAATTGCATGCATCCGCGCAATCGCGGCGGCGGCGCGATCCGCCAGCGGCGCGTAATCGGTCAGAAAGAGGCTGATCACGCCAAAGATGGCCTCACCAGTGTAGAGCGACGGGTTGCCGCGCTGGAAGTGCGGCGAAGCCAGCTCCCACTGCTGGATGCGCAGAAAGCCTTCGGCCAGCCGCTTGTCGATGCGCTCGACCGCGGAGAGCGGCCGCGTCTCGATCACAGACGCGTCCTTGAGCAAACGTGCGGCGTCGTCGAGCATGGCCGCGACGCCGGCGGCCGAGTAATCCGGCAGCCGATGGTCGAAACGGTGATCGCCGATAAAGGTGGCGTTCACAGGATAATAACGATAATACGCTTCAAAAAAGCGCGTCAACCAGGACTGAAAGTCGTTGTTCACAATTTATTTCCTTGTGAGAGGGGGAGTGGTTTTACCCGACGTTTTTCTGCCGCAAATGCTTGCCAGCGTGTTGCGCGCAAGCGGATTTTATTGCCGAGTTTTTGTGCCAGCGGCGCCGAAGGCGACGGTCGCTTGCGCGGCTACGCTGAGCGAACTAGTCAACGCCTGCTCGTGCGCCTGGCCGCGGATATAATGGCGAATAATGGCGTTGCGACCCTGCTCCAGATCGCGGCTCTCCAGCGCGGTGATAACCTCGGCGTGATAGCGCGCAATGTCCTGTACATTGAGCTTTTTTTCCTCCATGCTGCGCAGAATCAAAGCCCCGATGCGCCCGCTGAGCCGCGACCAGCTTTCCAACAACATTTCCGAGCCGCCCAGCTCTGCAATCACCTGGTGAAAGGCCAGATCGCATTGAATGAGACGTGGCAGATTTCGGGGCATAACGCAGGTGTACATCTCAGCCACCTGCTGGCGCAGCACGTCAAGCGTACTTTCCGTGATCTGCGTCCCGCCGACGGTGATTGTGTAGGCTTCCAGCAGTGCGCGCATCCGACAGAGATCGTCGGCCTCCTGCTCGGAGAGACGCGTCACCGAAGCGCCGCGGCGTGGATTCGTCTTGACCAGCCCGCGCTGCTCCAGCATGAGCAACGCCTCGCGCGTCGTCGACTGGCTGATGCCAAACTCCTGTGCAATCGGGAGCACGGTCAGCCGATCGCCGGGTCGCAGTTCGCCAGAAAGGATGGCGCTCGACAAGCTGCGCACGACTTCATCGACAAGGCGGGATTGTCTGCTGTTCATCACGGGTTCACCACGAATTCACCACCGGCCCTATGCAAACGATCTCAAATTACTCGCAAATTATCGATAATCGAGAATTTACTTTACTTTTGAAAGATTGTCAAGCACTATTTTTTGTTAATCTGCTCTATTTCGATCTGTCGCAAAGTCTGCTACGCTGGAAAGAGCTTTTGCGGCGGCCTTGCTGCTGTAACATCCAGGATGCGGGTAATAGTGGAAGAGAGGTAAAAAATGTTTTCTAATGCATGGGCGAGCATCTTTTTCGATAGCTGGGATGGCTTGCTCCGAATCGCTGTCGTTGGCCTGTGCGCCTATATCGCCTTGCTTGTGCTGCTACGCATCTCGGGTAAACGCACCCTCTCCAAGATGAATGCGTTTGACTTTGTGGTGACGGTCGCGCTGGGTTCGACGCTGGCGACAATTCTGCTGTCCAAAGATACGGCGCTGGCCGAGGGCGTCTTGGCGCTGGCGCTGTTGATCACCTTCCAGTTCATTATTACCTGGCTTTCGGTGCGCTTCAAGACCATCAGCAATCTGGTGAAGGCGGAGCCAAGGCTGCTCTATTATCGCGGCGACTTTCTATGGGAGGCGATGAAGGCTGAACGGGTCACACAGGATGCGGTGCTGCAGGCAATGCGCAACCAGGGGGTGGGCCGGCCCGAACAGGTGGAAGCGGTGATCCTGGAGACTGACGGCAGCTTCAGCGTTGTCCGCAGCACAGGCGATCACCAGGCAACGGCCTTAAAAGGCGTTGCCGGCATTTCCATGCCGGACGCCTTCTGAACGTAATCATTCAGGAATAAGCCGTGAATAAATTGTTTGCACCAGGCTGACCACTCCACAGTGGTGGGGCTCGTGTGGGTGCTGGCCGAGAAGCTGCGCGCGGCCACATCTATAGCGGACGCAGAGATTTGGACAATTGGAAGAGGGTAAACTAAAGTCCCAAGCAGCGCTGTCTGCGCGAAGAGCGAGATGGCAATCGACCCGTAACTTGAAACAGCGACCAAGGCCATGATTTCGCGGGTCAATCGTTACAAGATCGTTATCAATTTCTGGATGGATCCAAACGCCCGCTTCATGCAGTATGGAACTCTGTGAGTATTTCATGCTTTCATTGCAACCACTTTCTGGCGAAACCGCGGCTTATATTGCGGCGATGCCCAAATCCGAATTGCACGTTCATCTAGAAGGAACCACTGACCCGGCCGCCTTACTCAAGCTGGCGCAACGCCATAACCGGCTCGACCTGTTGCCAGCCACGAATCTGGCGGCCCTACAACAATGGTTCACCTACACAGATTTCCCCCATTTTCTACGTGTTTACATGGTCATCTCTGAGTTGCTGCGTACGCCAGAGGACTTTGCCTATATCGTCCATCGCTGCGGGCAGGACATGGCAGCCCAAAATATCCGCTACCGCGAGCTTACCGTCACACCCTTTACGCACACCGATTATCAGCGCAAAGGCCTGACAATCGACGATCTCTTTGAGGGGCTGGAGGCCGGGCGCGCCGCGGCGCGCGCCGAATTTGGCGTCGAGATGCGCTGGATCTTCGATGTGCCGCGCAACTTAGGCTTCTCAAGCCAGAACGGGTACGATCCTCATCCGGCGCAGCGCACGCTTGACTATGCGTTACGCGGTCGCGACCATGGTGTGGTCGGTTTTGGGCTGGGCGGTTTTGAAGTGGGTGCGCCGCCTGAGCCTTTTGCGCTCCCCTTCGCGCGCGCGTGCGCAGAAGGTCTGCTCTCCGTGCCGCACGCCGGGGAAACAATGGGGCCGGACAGTGTGTGGGGCGCGGTCAATGCGCTGCACGCCGACCGCATCGGGCACGGTGTGCGCGCCATCGAAGATCCTGTTCTGCTCACTGTGCTACGCGACCGCCAGATCCCGCTGGAGATCAATCCAACAAGCAACATTTGTCTGCACGTTTATGCCAGACATGCCGTGCACCCCTTCCCGCATCTTGACCGCATGGGCATCAAAGTGACGATCAACAGCGATGATCCGCCTCTCTTCAACACCAATCTGAGCGCCGAATATGGCGTGTTGGCAAGAGAATTTGGCTACGATCCGTCGGGACTGGCGCGCATCGCCCGCAATGCGTTTGAGGTCAGCGGCGCGCCAGTAGCGCTGAAGACGTCGTTGCTGGCCGAGTTCGATGACTGGGTGGCGAAAACACAGGAGAATGTTTGATGCCTGACCCCGACTTCCGCATTGAATTTGGCAGTGATGGCCTGCTCCCCGCCTTTTGCGCGGGCTTCAATGCTGGCTTCGTGGACTACAAGTATGGCGTGCAGATGGATGAAGCGCAGATGGTGAAGTTCCTGGCGCGCTCCGGCATCGACCTCAAACAATCCGCTGTACTTCTGCAACGCAATGACGACGGCTGGCGCGGCGCCGGCGTCGCCCTGATTGCCCTGGAGGATGGCGCGGCGTGGTGCAGCGGGCTGGCCGTGGCGCCGACTTTGCGGGGCAGTGGTTTTGGCCGCCGCTTGATGGAGGCGATTCAGGTGCGAGCCGCCGCGGCCGGCGCGCGCACGCTGTGGCTGGAGACGCTGGTGCATAACACGCCGGCGCAGCGCCTCTACGCATCGCTCGGCTATCAACCGCGGCGCGACCTGCTCTTCTGGCGCACGGACGCACGCGCCGGTCAGGCCCACGACGCCAGCGATTTGCACGCCGCTAATGTGCAGGAGGCGCTGGTCGCGGCCTATGCATGGCAGCATCAACCACCCGCGTGGCAGCGCAGCCAACGCGCGGTTGCGCGCTATCAAGACGAACTTTGGGCGTACAAACTGCAGGACGCCGGCGAGACCGCAGGCTGGGTCATCTGCCTGCCCACCGCGCCGCATCACCCCGGCCAGACGCGCCTGCGCATCATGACGCTGGCGGTCCGCCCCGGCGAGCAGCAGACCACGCTGGCGCATCGCTTGCTTGCCAGCCTGCGCGCCCACCAGCCAGATACAGTCCTTACAGTCATCAATGAGCCGGAGACGAGCCTTTTCACGGCCGCGCTGCAGGATACAGGCTTTGTCGAAATGGATCGGCAGATTGAGATGGTGCTGGCGCTGCAGTGAAAGTCGAAGATCCATCTCGAAAGCACAAAACTTCCGGTATGCGCTTTACCCAGATCCGCGCCCAAATGGGCAATTTCAAACAGAGTCCAACTGCGCCAGCACGTCCTGCAACTCCGCGGGGAGCGGTGCAATGAATTCATGCTCCTCGCCGTCGCAGGGAAGCCGCAGCCGCAGCCGGTGTGCGTGCAGAAAGTGGCGGTCAAGGGCGAGGCGCTGGCGTTTGAGACCGTAGGTGGCGTCGCCCACCACTGGATGCTGCCGCCACGCAAAATGGACGCGGATCTGATGGGTGCGCCCGGTGTGCAGTTCAGCGCTGACGAGAGAGAAGACAGCCACCGCATTGCCAGTCCGGCTCCCCCGCGCGGCGTAGACCGCAAGCACCGCATAGTCGGTGATCGCGGCGCGTCCGCTTGACTCACCGGTGCGCGCGTCGGGCGGCAGCACGATCTGTCGTTTGTGGTCGCTGGGATTGCGCCCGATGGGCGCGTTGATGCGCCCGCGCGGCGGGGTCAGGCGCCCTTCGACAAGCGCCAGATATTGCTTGTAGACGGTGCGCGCCTTGAACTGCGCCTGGAGGTAGCGCAACGCGCGATCGTGTTTGGCCACCACGATCAGACCCGACGTCTCCTTGTCGAGGCGGTGGACAATACCGGGGCGTTGCTCGCCCCCCACCCCGGCCAGATCCGGGCAATGATGCAACACGGCGTGCACCAGCGTGCCGCGATCGTGGCCGGGCGCGGGATGCACGACCATGCCTGCTGGCTTGTCAACCACCAGCAGATCGGCGTCTTCGTAGACAATGACAAGCGGGATCGCTTCGGGAGCGAGCGGGGAAGGTGTGGGCGGGGGTGGCGGCGTTACGGTGATCGATTGTCCGGCTTCGGTGCGCTGTCCAGCCTTGACCGGCTGCCCGTCGATGCGCACCAGCCCCTCACGGATCCACCGCTGCACCTCGGTGCGGCTGCGGTCAGGCAGGCGGCCAGCCAGCCAGCGGTCAATACGTTGCGCGGCGTCCTCGTTTTCTATCACAAAACTCAAAAGGGCTGCGCTCTCCATGTCATCCGCGTTCTACGGCCTGCTCAGCTTGCTGCTTGCGATGTTTGCGGATGTCGTCGATCACCACGTAGAGACCAAGCCCGATCACGCCGCCGACAATGGCGCTGTCGGCAATGTTGTAGTTGGGCCAATAATAGACGTCAGGAATGCCCATTTTGATGAAATCGGTGACGTAGCCCTGATTGATGCGGTCGATCACATTGCCGACTGCACCGCCCAACATCAAGCCCAGCAGCACGCGCACCAGCCAATCTTCGGTGGGCAGATAGCGCACGTAGGCCAGAATCGCCACCACGACCACAGCCGCAATGATGACAAAAAGACCCCCTTGGTTTTGCAGAATGCCAAAGGCCGCGCCGTAGTTGTGCACGTGCTCAAACACAAAATATTCGCCCAGCGCGGGAAAAGGGATGAGCGCGGTGTAGTCGGGGATGGATTGGCGCACCAACGTCTTCGTCCACTGATCCAGCAGGATGACGATCCCTGCGACGACCAATACTAACCAGGCTCGGCTAAACCAATGTCCAATTTTGTTCATAACCATTTACTTCCGTGAAATCTGTCTTGTGAAACATACGGTCATCGCCGTTACGAAAATCCGCAAGCATTCTACCGTATCTGTCGAGAAGTGTTGAATTTCACATCCTGTGCTATCATCTGAAAATTGTCGCTTCGCTTCCGCAGGCTTGTTTCCGCATTGAGCAAGCCCGCCGGTGAGCGTACGCCAGGGCGCCGATTTGCGTTGCGGGCTGTGTTACGATGCACCCCTCGCCCCTCGCCCCTCGCATCTTTCAACCGAACCATCTTTCAGGAGTTTTCTTATGCCGCGAGAAGTCACGGTCGCCCTGGTGCAAATGGCGCCGGAGTTAGCCAATCCCGAAGCCAATCTGCGCAAAATGGGCGACTTTATCGAGAAGATCTGCACCGAACAGCGCACGGACCTGATCGTCTTTCCTGAACTGAGTTACACGGGCACGGAACTTGGGCTCAAGGCAACTGACCTGGCCGAGCGCGTGCCCGGTCATGCGACGAATTATCTGGCCAAGCGCGCCAACGAGTTCAACACTTACGTTGTCTTTGGCATGGTGGTCAAGGAAAAAGTCGAGAGCATTCTCTACAACGGCGTCGTCTGTCTCGGCCCAGAGGGCGATGTCGTGGCGGATTACCGCAAGGTGCATCTGCTGGGCGAAGAGCGCCAGGTCTATCGCAATGGGTTTCGCTTTCAGATCATCGACGCGGAGTGGGGGCGGTTTGGCCTGTCGATCGGCGCGGACCTGGCCTTTCCCGAAGCCGCGCGCGGCATGACGCTGGACGGCGCCGAGCTGGTCACGGTCAGCGCCAACTGGGAGCAACAATACGCCGAATCGTGGCGCGCGCATCTCGTCAGCCGCGCGTGCGAGAACTCGATCTTTATGGCCGCGGCCAATCGCGTCGGTGAAGAACCGACGATGCGCTTCATGGGCGACAGTCTGCTGGTTGGCCCCTCGGCGGAAGTGTACACTGTGCTCGACCAGGCCATCGAAGGGTACGCCGTCGCCACCATCGACCTCGATCAGGTGCGCGTCGTGCGCGAGGATCGCCAGTTGATTCAATATCGCGAACCGCTCGCCTACCGTTCGATCGTCCGCAAGTACTAAGGACCCAGCCTGGGTGACAGTCACTTGCAGAAGTGGCTGTCACCTGAAGCAAGAAACTGAATCATGCAATGAACAAGCCCTTGACGACAATTGCCAGCGGTGAGTGGAGCCAAAGCCCGCATCTGAGCGACTATCGCGCGGAATGGTTGAGCGACATGCTGGTCGAGCGCGCCACCTGTGGGCCTGACATCAGCATGTATCAGATCGATCAGCATGTCATCGGCGCGCCCGGCTACGTCTGGTTTCGCTTCTGGCTGACAAACGGTGAACACATTTTGGAAAAGTACTTCGATGATCAGGGACAGGTCATTGGCATGTACGCGCGCATCGGCATGGCGGCGCCACACAAGGGACGCGGCTTCAGCGCCACAAACCTGCTGCTGGGGCTGTGGATCACCGAAGACGCGCACATCACGGTGCTCAACGAAACTGAATTCGACGATGCCGTGCAGGCCGGCGACATATCCCCCATCGAGGCGGAACATGCCGAGCAACAGATCCGGGAGATCACGATAGCGATTACCCACAAGCGCTATCCACCGCCCATTGTGCGCAATCTGACCATTGCGATGCCGGACGCCAATCCGCCATGAACATGTGACTCGTCAGCCATGGCAAAGGTAGCCCACGGATGAGACGGGTTCAGACAGATTTTATCCGTGCAAATCTGTCTCATCACCGGGCGATTGGAAGCAGGCTGCACAATTCCATAGAAATCAATATAGAAATCAATAAAGTGGAAGCATGATTGCCATTATCGACTATGGCGTGGGGAATCTACGCAGCGTTTACAAAGCGTTCGAGACGGTCGCGACGCCACTGGGCATTCCGGTGGATATTGTCGCGCAACCGACCGATTTTACCCGCTGGCGCGCTGTTGTGCTGCCCGGGCAGGGGGCGTTTGGCGACAGCGTCAACAACCTGCGCCGCCAGGGGTTCGAGCGCCCACTGCTTGACGCCGTCGAAAGTGGCCTGCCGCTGCTGGGCATCTGCGTCGGCATGCAGCTTCTCTTTGATGCGAGCGAGGAAATGGGTCAGCACGAAGGGCTGCATCTGATTCCAGGCGCGGTCCGCCGCTTTTCCGACGCCATGCCCGACCCCACACATCCGGGTCGCACGCTGCGCGTGCCGCAGATCGGCTGGAATGAATTGACCGTTCACAGACAGGATCCCTTGGTCTATCATGTGCCGGACGGCGCCCATGCCTACTTTGCGCACAGTTACTACTGCGACGCCGCCGCTCCCGACGCGGTGCTGGCGACGACCGGCTACGGCATCGACTATCCCAGCATCGTGCGCTATCGCAACGCGTGGGGCATTCAACCACACCCGGAAAAGAGCCACACGGTGGGGCTGCGCATCCTCCGCAATTTTATTGCAATGGTCACGGTCAACGCTGACGCCTTTCCTGTGGCGTAACCGTGACACTCCTTTATCTCATCACCCATGCTCACACACAGGTGGAGCCGGCGCTTGACGCGGTGCATTGGCGACTCTCGTCCACCGGCCAGGCGCAGGCGGAGGCGCTGGCCGCGCTGCCCTTCTGGCGCGACATCGACCGCATCCTGGTCAGCCATGAAGCCAAGACGCGCCTGACGATCGCTCCTGTGGTAGCAAAGCGGCGCATTCAAATTGTCGCGGGCGGCCAGTTTGACGAAGTGGCGCGGCCTGGCTGGGTGGAGGAATACAGTGCACGCGTGCAGGATTTCTTTGCCACGCCCGACCGCTCAGTTGGCGGCTGGGAGCCGGCGGCGCACGCGCTGCAACGCTTTCTGGCGGGTATTACGCTTTATGTCACGCCGTGTGGCGCCGAGCAGATCGCGCTGGTAAGTCATGGGCTGGTGCTCTCGCTCTATCGTGCGCATTTGCTGGGGCAATGGCCGGCTGACTTCGACGCATGGCGTCAACTTGGTTTTGCCGCAGTGGCCTGCGTTGATCTGCGCACCCCAGCGCTGGTGGAAGATTTCAAACCGGTAACAAACTCACCCCTGCGAGGGTAGACAGGGCACGCATTACGGATCACGCATTACGGATCACGCATTTACGGATCACGCATTTACAGGTCGCGTAATAAGCCCCCCACCCCTCGCTCTATTCCAAGAAAGCGCCATCCAATGACACGTGCAAGACTTCGCGACTTAGGCATCATCATCGGCGAGCTGCCGACCGGCCTCTACAATGCCATCACCGACGTGCCGGGCGTGTGGGTTGGCCACACTACGCTCATCTACGACCAACCGCGCGTGGCGCGCACTGGCGTCACCGTCATTCGCCCGCGTTACGGCGAAATTTACAAGGATCAGTGCTTTGCCGGCTATCACTCCTTCAACGGCAATGGTGAAATGACCGGTCTGCTCTGGCTGGAAGAATCAGGGCAGTTGGGCACGCCGATCGCGCTTACCAACACGCATCAGGTCGGGGTGGTGCGCGATGCGCTGGTCGACTATGAAGTGCGCCACCATCCCGACGCCGCGTGGCTGTTGCCGGTTGTGGCCGAGACCTATGACGGCTGGCTCAATGACATCAACGGCTTTCACATCGCGCATGACCACGTGTTTGCGGCGCTGGATACGGCGGCGTCAGGCCCAATCGCCGAGGGCAACGTCGGCGGCGGCGCCGGCATGATCTGTCACGACTTCAAAGGCGGCATCGGCGCAGCGTCGCGCGTGGTGGAGGTTGCGGGCGAACTGTACACTGTCGGCGTGCTGGTGCAGGCGAACTACGGCGACCGCCCGGACCTGCGCGTGGATGGGTCGCCGGTCGGCCGCGAGATTCCTGCGGCAGAGGTGCCGCTGCCGTGGGTGCGTCCACGCGGCAGCGGATCCATCATCATCATCATTGCCACGGATGCGCCGCTGCTGCCCTATCAATGTCGCCGGCTGGCGCAGCGCGCCACGGTCGGTCTGGCGCGCGTTGGCGGCGTCGGGCACAACGGCAGCGGCGACATCTTTCTGGCCTTTGCCACGGGCAACCACATCCCCTCCGATGCACGGCGGCCGACCGAGCTCGCTTACCTGCCCAACCAACAGATGAACCCGCTCTTCTACGCCACCATTGAGGCCGTGGAAGAGTCCGTCCTGAACGCGCTGACCGGAGCCGAAACAATGGTCGGGCAACAGGGGCGCATTGCGCACGCGCTGCCGTTGGATCGGTTGCAGACGTTGCTGGCGGGAAAACGGATTCTTGGATGACGCAAATTCACCAATTGCCCTCTTCCCATTTCTCCCGTATAATAACAAATGCGCATTTGAAACCGGACAGGACATCGCTGCTCAGGGTAGCGCCAAGTTCAGACTTGACCATTCACCCGCCCACAACAGCGCAGCATCGTCCCCAACCAAGGTGGCTTGCACCATGAAACGATATAAGACTGGCCTCTATCTGCGCTTGCTCGTAGTCTTGGCCGCGGCGTTGCTGTTGATCGTCTCGGCCGGTGTCGGCGTGCAAGGGGCGCCCGCCGCGCAGACAGGAGGCACGGTTGGCGTCGCCAAGTTCGATGCAGTCAACGTGCGTTCCGGGCCTAGCACCGCCTATCCTGTGGTGGGCGCGCTGGCCTATGGGCAAAGTTGTCCTGTGATCGGCCGTGACACCTTCAGCGGCTGGTGGCTCTTTCAATGTCCTGGCGGCGTCACTGGGTGGGTGTCGCCCGACCTGGTGAACATCGTCGGCAATCCAAACAGCGTGCCGCTTTACACTGTGTCTGGCCCCACACCGTCACAGCCCACGCCCCTGCCGCCGCCGCCGCCAGCCAATGGCTGGAACGCCTCCTACTTTGCCAACCGAGATTTGCAGGGCAGCCCCGTGCAAGTTCAGACCGTGCCCGACATCAACTTCAGTTGGGGATTTGGCAGCCCCGGCCCCAATGTGCCGCCCGACTACTTCTCGGCGCGTTACCAGCGCACCATGAGCATGGCGCCAGGGTACTACCAATTCACGCTCGGCATGGACGACGGCGCACGCCTCTTTATCGACGGCCAGTTGGTGTTGGATGATTGGCGCGTCGGCTCATTCCGTCAGGTCAGCGCCATTCGCTATGTCGATGGCAATGCCCACACCTATCTGGTCGAATATTTCGAGGACACCGGTCAGGCGGCGGTGCAGTTGATGATCTCCGCCAGCGCGCCGCCCCAGCCGCAGATTCCGACTCCTTCGCCCGGATCCTGGACTGTGCCACAGAATCAGTGGCTGGCGCAGTACTTCAACAACACCGACCTGGCAGGCGGCCCGATTTTCCTCCAGTATGTGCCGCGCGGCGCCTACCCGCTCGATTTGGACTGGGGGTACGGTTCGCCCGCGCCCAATGTCAACGTTGATTACTTCTCGGCCAGATTTGAGGGCATCTTCTTTTTTGACGCCGGCGACTATCAGTTTTTTGCGCGGGTGGACGATGGCGTGCGCATCTACATCGACAATCTGCTGGTGGTTGACGCGTGGTGGGATGGCCTCAAGGAACCCTCAAACGTCTTCCGGCGGCTGGGCGGCGGCAATCACACCGTCCGCGTTGAGTATTACGAGCGCGCCGGCGCCGCCTCTGTCCGAGTCTGGTGGTCGCGCATTAACTGATGGCGCCCCGCCGCTCTCTTTTTCTTTGTGTTCTCCCTGGTTTCGTGTGAGAAGATCGAAGCTTGCCTCACACGGAGCCGCCAAGGGCACAAAGGCGATTTATTTTGAGTTCGCACCTTTGCGTGGCGCCGAATCATCATTGCTGAATTTCTAAATGGACTGGGGGTGTATACCTGATACACGCCCAGTTTTTCATTCCCGATGGCTGTAGGAGTTCTTCATGCTTCACGATCTAGTCTTCTTGCCCGTTCCGCGTCATCTCACCCTGTCCGAAACAACCTTTGCGCTGCCGCCAACCGGGGTCATCTGTGTGGAGACGCCCTCATTTCAAGATAATCTGTTGGCGGCGCAGCAGTTGCAAGAGACGGTGAATGCTTTGCCTGACGTTCACTGGGAGCTTGTGGGCGGGACCGCGCTTCCCGATCATCAGATACGCGCTGTGCTCAGCCTGTCCCCCAACAGCACGCCTCATCCACAAGGGTACCAGCTCACCATCGCGGATGGGCGCATCCACCTCGTGGCTTCGACGCCGCCGGGGCTCTTTTACGGTGTGCAGACGCTCCGTCAATTGCTGATGCAATGCGGACGTCATACGCCGGAAATTCGCTGCATCGACTGGCCAGATTTTCCCAATCGCGGGGTAATGCTCGATGTCAGCCGCGATAAAGTTCCGACGCTGCATACGCTCTTCGATCTAGTGGAGATGTTGGCGACGTGGAAGATCAACCAGCTTCAACTCTACTTTGAACATGTCTACGCGTATCGCAACCATCCGGCGGTGTGGCAGGACGCGTCGCCCTTTACAGCCGCAGAGATCGTCGAACTGGATCACTTCTGCCGCGCGCGGTTTATCGAGTTGGTTCCCAATCAAAATTCATTTGGTCACCTAGAGCGTTGGCTGATCCGCTCTGAATACAGCCAGCTGGCAGAAGCGCCAGAGGGTTGCGACACGATCTGGGGGCCACGCACTACACCCTATAGCCTGCAGCCTACGGAAGCCAGCCTGCGCTTTCTACGCACCCTTTACGACGAGCTGCTGCCAAACTTCAGCAGCCATCAGTTCAACGTCGGCTGTGACGAAACGATCGATCTCGGCAAAGTGCGCAGCCGGGCGCAGGCGGAGGAGGTCGGCGTTGGCCGGCTGTATATCGATTTCGTGCACAGGATCCACCGCGAGGTGCGTGCGCGCAGCTATACAATGCAATTTTGGGGTGACATTATCACGCACTACCCAAACCTGGTGCGAGAGTTGCCGCGCGACGCCATTGCCCTGGAATGGGGATATGAGGCAGATCATCCCTTCGAGCAGCACGGCGCCCTTTTTGCCGCGTCTGGCATCCCGTTTTACGTTTGTCCGGGCACGTCGAGTTGGAATTCCCTGGTGGGACGCACGACCAACGCCGTCGAAAATGTGCGCAACGCGGCATCCGCTGGGCTGAAGCACGGCGCGGTCGGCCTGCTCAACACCGATTGGGGAGACAACGGCCACTGGCAGCCCCTGCCGGTCAGCTATCTCGGTTTTGCCGCGGGCGCGGCGTATGCCTGGGCCTTCGACGCTAATTGCGCGGTTGCCCTGCCCGATGCCATCAGCCGCTTTGCCTTCCGCGACGCAACGGGGCTGATGGGCCGGCTCGCTCACGACCTGGGCGATATCCACCGACTGACCGGCATTTCGGTGCACAACGCCAGCGTGCTCTTCCGCGCGCTGCAAAGTGAGCCGCACCAACTGATCGAGTGGCTGCGCGCCCATGAAATCAGCGAGCCGTCGCAGCGGCTGCGCGCTGTGCTGGACGCAATCGATGGCATCATGGGCAATCTGGCGAACACCGACATGCAACGCGCCGACGCCAATCTGATCAAACAGGAATTCACGTGGGGCGCCAACATGTTGCGCCATGCGTGTTGGCGGGCAATCTGGGCGTTAGGCATGGAACGCAACGCGGGCAGCGACACGCTGCGGCAGTGGCTGTTACAAGAAGCTGAAAAATTGTTGCCGGAGTTTCACACGATCTGGCACGCGCGCAACCGGGAAGGCGGGTTTGCGCGCAGCATGGCGCGGCTCGAACGAATGCGCGACAATTACCGCCACGCAGAAATCGCCTAACGCGCCAACATCCAGATCACCAGCGCCAGGAAGCCGACCGCCAGAAGCGTCACCTTCCAACTATCGATGCCAAGGTCGACAAAGGGGCGGCGCCGGAAAGGATTGTCGCTCATCAATGGCATCCTTCGTGGCCATCAGCAGCAAGCTGCGCGGCAGCAACGCGCCACGCTGCATAGTTGGTGGCCGCGCTATTAGGCGTGAGCGTGATCAAGCGCAACTCATCGGTGGAGAGTTGCGCCAGCTTCGCGTAGGTTGTAACGCCAGCGGTGCGCAGGCGCTCGGCATGATCCGCGTTCAGCCCATCGATGCGCGTGAGATCGTCACCAGCGCTGATTTCATGCTCTGCACGCAAAGCGGGTCGCTCAGCGTCAGCCCCGGTCAAGATCGTGCGCACCTGGCGCACAAAGTGCACCATCGACTGCACCAGGCGCACCAGCACATACTCTGTGCGTCCGGTAATCCGAGCTGTATAGACGCTATCCTGCGTCTCGCCGACGCGCGCTCCCTTGCCAGCGGACGTTGGCTCATGCGACAAAGGGGAACTGGCGCCGGAGCTGCCAGGATTAGTCTCCTGGCTGACCGTGTCGATCAGCTCGTTGATCGATAACACAAGAGCGTCGATCTTCGTGCTCGTGATGGCTTGCTTGCCCTCGCCGCGCGCAGCAGCGCCAATTGGTGCACCCGCGCCCTCCGATTGGGACGACGCCTCAACAGATTGCCGTGCCTGGTCGGCTTGCGATAAATCCCCATATCCGTTGGTGTAAGCAGGCAAGGGCGCGGCGCGGCTGGTCGCCGCAGCAGCCGTACTCGCTGCGTCCGCGACAACGCTTTCCTGCTTAGCATCCGCCGACGCCGCCTGCACGTGACGTACAGAGGAGGCGGCGCTCAGCGCAGCAAGCGCCGCGGGCAATGAAGATTGCTGCGCAATGGGTGGCTGGGCAGGACGATCGACGGCATCCGACAGATTCTGCGCCTGGTTTACTGGACGCGTCGCTGGCGGTGCGGCGGCTTGTGGCGCCCCACCAGTGGAAGAGTCTGATTGATGCACCGCAACGGATTGAAAGCCGGCAGGCGGTGCGGCTGGGCTGGCTTGAGTGACCACAGTTGACGGCGGTGAACTGACCGGTTGGCCCGCGGGCGCGTGTGCGCCATTGGCGACAGGGGCTACAGATGCTGCCGTGCGCGCCGGCTGAGGCGCAGTCGCTGGCTGGGTGGCAGGCGCGGGTTGAGGGGCGGTGATAGATGGCGATTCTTCGGTTTCCAGATACACACCAGGATTCTGGAAGGCTGGCTCTGCCCAATCGTGCTCGGCTGTGCTGTGAGTCGCGGTCGTTGTCGCAGTGGTGTATGTGCGCACGGTCGCTTGCAACTCGGCGATGCGCCGGTCGCGGATCGTCATGCGCCGGCGTCGGAAATATATCCATTCCCATAATGTGGAGACGCTAAAGCCGAGCAGAAAGCCGGCCAGGACGCACCACCAGAATGTTTCTGTCATCGTGTTGTCCTCCGCAGGGGCGGCCCCTCGATCGAACCGCTGGATCAGGTTCAGGAGTCAACGCCATCATACACCGGGCAGATCGCTATGTCAACGCAGTTGCAACGTTAAAGGGGATGTAAGCAAGCTACCCACGACGCTGGCGCGCAGCTTCAAACAGAATGACCGCGCCGGCAATAGCGGCGTTGAGTGATTCGAGCGCGCCTTGCATCGGGATGGTGATCGCGACGCTGCGTGCGCGCGCCTCGGAGCTAGGGCCGTGCGCTTCGTTGCTGACCAACAGTGCGGCCGGCGCGCGCCAGTCTACGTTAGTATAGTCAAGCCTTGTGTGTGCGTCGGCAAGGTAGTAGTTCATCGTGGGGGGCGTCAGTGCATCAACTGCTTGCCAAGTGGGACAGACGCGCAGCGGCAGGCGAAAATGAGCGGCCATCCCTGCCCGCACGGCTTTATCGTTGAAAGGGTCGACCGTCTCTGGCGCAAAGATCACGCCGTCGCAGCCGGCGGCCTCTGCACTGCGGATCAGCGTGCCCGCGTTGCCAGGGTCATTCACGCCATCCAGGATCAGAAGCAGGCTGGCGTGCGCGGGCCAGGCCAGTTCCGGCAGCGGCAATATGGCTGCGATTCCCTGCGGGGTGGTCGTCTCGCTCAGCGTAGCGAAAACCGCGGGCGTGCAGGGAAGGCACGCGCGCCCTGCGGCTTCCAATTCCGCCAGCAACGCTTTCCCGTCCGCCGAAACCAACACGTCGGGTGTAAAGAAAACTGTCGCGGGCTGGGCGCCGCTGCGCCAGGCGTCGGCCAGCAGACGCACTCCCTCGACAAGCAACTGGCCCGCGGCATAGCGGCCTTTGCGGGTGGCCAGCTTGCGAGCCTCCCTGATACGCTGATTGGAGCTGCTGGTAATCATCGGTTCAATCAGTTACAAATAAAATCCGGCAGAAGCCTGGTTGGCCCCTGCCGGATAGGTTGCGTGGGAAAGCATAGAATTGCAAGCGAGCGCGCGTCAGTTCAACTGAGCCTTGGCGACGTCGGCAAGCTTGGTGAAAGTGGCGGCGTCGGTGGCGGCAATGTTGGCCAGCACCTTGCGATCGACCTGCACATCCGCCTTTTTCAGGCCATGAATAAACTGACTGTAGTTGAGGCCATTGAGGCGCGCCGCGGCATTGATGCGCTGAATCCACAGACTGCGGAAGTCGCGCTTGCGGTTGCGGCGGTCGCGGTAAGCATAGAAGAGTGACTTGAGCATGGCTTCGTTGGCGCGCCGGAACAACTTGGAGCGCGTGCCATACTGACCCTTCGTGAATTTAAGCACCTTTTTGTGGCGCTTATGGGCGTATACTTTGGGCGTCGAACGTGGCATCTACTGTTTCTCCTTCCGTGACGGCGGGCGGATGGGACGTTGGCTTTTGCGTTGGCTTTTGCGTCAACATCCAGCCTCTTACAGGCCGTTCACGTGCGGGCATCCCGTCATTCTAATCAAGCGAATAAAAGTTTACTTGGCGGCGTCGCCGGCTGCCCGTTTCACCTGTTTACGGATGTATTTCACATCAGTCGAAACGGCATGGCGGAAATCGCTGTTCTTGCTGGCGCTCTTGCGACGGCGCAAGTGGGAACGTCCGGCCAGCATCCGCATCACCTTACCATTTTTGGTGAGGCGAAAACGTTTGGCTGTTCCCTTGTGTGTTTTCATCTTTGGCATTGTGGCCTCCTCTCCATGTCATACAGCACTCAATGTTATACAGTTGGCGGCTTCCCACGCAAATAACAAAAAACGGGCTTTGCGCCCGTTTTTCTGCGAACCGCAGCATCAGAGCATACCCGACGCTTGCTGGAATGTCAATTGTGCAGCCTGACAAAATTCATTCGCTCGTCAGCACTCTAGCTAATTCTGTATCAACCCTGCGACTGACTCTGTGGCTGATTCTGCGACTGACTCTGTGGCTGACTTTGTGACTAACTCTGTGGCGCCAGGATCATAATCATGCTGTTGCCATCGAACGCCGGCATCGATTCGACGTTGACGCTGTCCGCCACATCATTTGCAACCCGCTCGAGCAACTCGCGCGCTACTTCCGGGTGTTGCATTTCACGGCCACGGAAGCGGATGCGCACGCGCACTTTGGCGCCTTCCTTGACAAACTTGCGAATACGCGTGATCACAACCTGGACATCGTGTTCGTCGGTTTTGGGACGCAGGCGCAGTTCCTTGACCTCGATCTGCTTTTGCGCTTTGCGTGATTCACGCTCGCGCTTCTGTTTCTCGTAAAGATACTTGCCGTAGTCCATCAACCGGCAAACAGGTGGATCCGCATTGGGCGCCACCTCGACCAGATCGAGCTCGCGCTCAGTAGCCAGCGCCAGCGCGTCGCGAATCGACAGGATGCCTAACTGCTCGCCGGTCTTGTCGATGACCCGCACGCGCGACGCACGAATCTCCGAATTGATGCGCGTCGAGTCGACCGAACTAGTGCGTTGTACAAACTCTTTCCTCGTAATAGGAGTGCTCCTTGTAAAAATTAGAAAAATCCAGGCGAAAACACCACCTGATGAATCATCCTGATCGATTACATCGGCTACATCGGCTGTTGCTAACTATTGCTGCTAACTATTGCTGCTAACAGTGGGTGGGCCGTAAGCGTATCAGCGTGTAGCGGAGTATAGCATTGCCCCCTCTGGTGCGTCAAGTATTTGACGAAATCTGCGAACATACTTTCTTACAGCACCAACGCGCGGCTTGCGATCTTTTCCTTGACCAGCGCCTGGAAGTCGTCAAAGTGCAGGCCGTTGCTGCGCGAGCCGTCGCGCTTGCGCAAGGCCACCGTATTGTCAGCCATTTCCTGGTCGCCAACCACCAGCATATAGGGCACTTTCATCAATTGAGCGTTGCGGATCTTGGCGTTCATGCGATCGGCGCTCAAGTCAGCTTCGACGCGCACACCGGCTTCCTGCAACTCCGCGGCCAGGCGCGACGCGTAGGCGTTGTGGTCGTTCGTAATCGGGATGACGCGCGCCTGAAGCGGCGCCAGCCAGACTGGGAACGCGCCCGCGAAATGCTCGATCAGGAAGCCAATCATGCGCTCGTGCGTGCTGAGCGGCGCGCGGTGGATGCACAGCGGCGTCTCTTCCTTGCCCTCGCGATTGGTGTAAACCAGATTGAAACGCGGCGGCACGGCAAAATCGACCTGATTGGTCGCCAACGTGAACTCGCGGCCGATGGCGCTCCAAATCTGCACGTCGATCTTGGGGCCGTAGAAGGCGGCTTCATCCGGCACTTCCACATAAGGCACACCGCCGTTGTCCATGGCGCGGCGCACCATGTCTTCCGTCTTCAGCCAGAGACGCTCGTTATCCACATACTTTTTACCCAACCCTTTGCGATGATGCGTGCTCAGGCGCATGACAAACTTGTCAATGGCGAAGACCTCAAAGTAGTAGCGATAGAGGTCAATCACCGCCATAAATTCTTGCTCGAACTGATCTTCGCTGCAATAGATGTGCGCGTCGTTCATCTGCATTGACCGCACGCGCATCAACCCGAAGAGTTCACCGCTCTTCTCGTACCGATAGCACGTGCCATATTCGGCCAAGCGCACGGGCAGGTCGCGATAGGAACGCGGCTTAGCTGCGTAGATCTTGTGATGGAACGGGCAGTTCATCGGCTTGACATAGTAGCGCACCCCCTCCAGCTCCATGGGCGGATACATGCTCTCCGCGTAGTAGGGCAGATGCCCGCTGCGCAAGAAGAGATCTTCCTTGCTCAGGTGGGGCGATTTGACGCGCTGGTAGCCGGCGCGCAGTTCCGTCTCCGCGGCCAATCGCTCCAACTCCGTGATCATAACGCCGCCGTTGGGCAGCCAGAGCGGCAAGCCAGGCCCGACTTCTTCGTCGAAGATGAAGATCTCCAGCTCGCGCCCAATCTTGCGATGGTCGCGCTTCTTCGCCTCTTCGAGCATGGCCAGGTGCGCGTTGAGATCTTTCTTGTTGCGCCACGCGGTGCCATAGATGCGCTGGAGCATGGGGTTGTTTTCGTCGCCGCGCCAGTACGCGCCCGCCACGCTCATCAGTTTGAAGCCATCCGGCGGAATTTGCCCCGTGTGCTCCAGGTGCGGCCCACGGCACAAGTCCTCGAACACGTCCTGCGTGTAGGTGCTGATGACCGGCTTTTCCTGCGTCTCGTTGCCATATTCGTCGATGCCGCCGCGTTCGAGGCCCGCGATCAGCTCCAGCTTGTAGGGTTGGCCCGCGAACAACTGGCGCGCTTCGTCGGCGTCCACCTGCCGATAGACAAAGGCATGCTTGCCGCTGATGATCTGGCGCATCCGCTTCTCGATCTGCTCCAGCTCCTCCGGCGTGAAGGTGCGCACTTTGCCGTTCTCATCCCGGCCCAGGTCAAAATCGTAGTAGAAGCCGTTGTCGATGGGCGGGCCGATCGCGATCTTGGCCTCCGGGTGAAGCTCCAGCACCGCCTGCGCCATGACGTGCGCGGCGCTGTGGCGGATTTTGTAGAGTTGTTCGTCTTCCGGCGAACGGTTTACGTGACTCATGATA
>JACSRH010000150.1 GCA_014879855.1 Caldilineaceae bacterium
CTCGAACAGCCCGATCGCCTGTTCGACGGCCTTGCTGGCGCCGCCGACCACCGCCTGGGTGTAGCTGTTAATGTTGGCGGCGACCACATAGCCGTCCACTTCCTTCAGCGTCGCCTCGACCACATCGAGCGGCGCCATGACCGCGGCCATCCAGCCGTTGTCATCCATGCTGACCTTGGTCATCTCGGCGCCGCGCGCGGCCGAGGCTTCCAGCGCGTGGGCAAAGGGCATGATGCCCGCGGCAATCAGCGCGGCGTATTCGCCCAGTGAGTGGCCCATCACCATGTCGGGTGCAAAGCCATACTCGGCCAGCAGCTTGTAGAGTGCAGTGTCCATCGTCAACATCGCTGGCTGCGTGATGGCCGTCTGCATCAGCGTCAGTTCAGCCTTCTTCATCGCCTCCGGGTTGGCGCCGTCGGCAAAGATGAAGCTGGTCAGCGGCTTGCCCAAAATAGGCGTCATCACGACATCGGCGTCTTTGAAAACCTGGGCAACGACTGGCTCGCGTTCGGCGAGCAGGCGCCCCATATTGATATACTGGCTGCCCTGGCCGGGGAAGAGGAAGGCGATCTTGCCCGGTTTGGGGCCGCTGCCGCGGAAGATGCCCTGCCCTTGCAGCGCTTTCCACGCGGCCGGGTTGTCAAAGCCCGCGGCCTTGCGCGCCTTGCTGATGCGGTCCAGCAACTCGTCCTGGCTGCCAAAGTCGATGAAGATCCGTTCGGGCGCGGCAAGATCGGCTTGGGGCGGGAACTTGCGTTCAGGCGTCCAGCCGCTTTCGACGCGACGGAAAAGCTCGTCCAGCTTGTCCTTCAGCTCCTTTGGGCTATTGGCGCCTGCGGAGAAGATGCCGCGCAGCGGTTGCTTGCTGCTCGGCAGGCTGGCGACGCCCGCCGCCAGCTTGCCGGTCGAGCTCGCGGCGCTGGTGGTGTTCCCCTGGCCGCCGTTGACGGCTGCTGACGCGTAGACCCTGGGCTCTGGTTTCAACATGCCCGGCACGTGCTCTTCCAGCACCAAATGGAAGTTGGTGCCGCCAAAGCCGTAGGCGCTGACGCCGGCGCGCCGCGGGCCGGTGCGTGGCTGCTCCCACGCCTGCGCCGCGTGCAGCAGATAAAAGGGTGAGTGCGCGAAGTCAATATTGGGGTTGGGCTGCTGCGCGTTGAGTGTCGGCGGCAGCACCTTGTCGCGCAGCGCCATTGTCGCCTTGAGCAACCCGGCCGCGCCCGCCCCCGCCTTGAGATGGCCAATGTTGCTCTTGGCCGACCCCAGACCGATGCTGTGGCGCGCGGCGTCGCCAAAGACCGTGTTCAGGCTCTCCACCTCGACGACATCGCCGACCTTGGTGCTGGTGCCGTGCGCTTCGAGCAGCGTCGCCGTCGCCGGGTCCAGTTCGGCGTTTTCCCAGGCGCGCATCGCGGCCAGAATCTGGCCTTGTGGATTGGGCGCGGTGATGCCCTTGCCCTTGCCGTCGCTCGACGCGCCCACGCCGCGGATCACGGCGTAGACTTTGTCGCCGTCGCGCTCGGCATCGGAGAGGCGCTTGAGCAGGAAGGAGGCCGAGCCTTCGCCCATGACAAAGCCGTCGGCGCCCGCGCCAAAGGGGCGGCTGCCGGTGGCGCTCAGCGCACCGATCTTGCAGAACTTGACAAAGATGGCCGCGCCCATGTTGCGGTCCACGCCGCCGGCGATCACGGCATCGACGTGGTGCTGGGTAAGCATCTCAAACGCGGCGTTGATGGCGGCAAAGGAGGAGGCGCAGGCCGCGTCGGTGATAAAGTTTGGCCCGCGCAAGTTGAGCACGTTGGCTACGCGGCCGGCGACGATGTTGGGCAGCTCGCCCGGCATGGTGTCTTCAGTGATCGGCGGCAGCTTGGCGTTGATGCGCGCGCGCCACTCGCCGATGATTGCCTCGCGCGTGGCGGCTGGCATCGCCGCAAAGGCCGGCGCCGCCTCCAGCTCGTGCGCGAACTCTGGGAAGACGACGCGGTTCTGCGTGATGTAGTGCATCTCGCCGCCCATGGCCGTGCCGAGCAGCACGCCGGTGCGCTCGGTGTCGAGCCGCCGGTTGGGATAGCCATAGTCGGTCAGCGCCTCGTCGGCAATGGTGACGGCCCACTGCTGGCCTTCGTCCATGGCGGCGGCGACGCGCGGCGGAATGCGATATTTTTTCCAGTCAAACTGAAAGCCCTGCACCCAGCCGCCGATCTTGGAATAGGTTTTATCCGGCGCGGCTGGATCGGGATCGTAATAATCGGCAATGCTCCAGCGGCTGGCTGGCGTTTCCGAGATGCAGTAACGCTTGTTCAGGATATTCTGCCAGAACGCAGGCGCGCTGAGCGCATCGGGGAGGATGGCGCCCACGCCTACGATGGCAATGGCTCGGTCGGAGCTTTGGCTCATGGTTTGGTTTCTCCTTGTAAATGGAGATTGGAGATTGGAGATTAGAGATTAGAGATTAGGAGATTGGAGATTAAGCCCCAATCTCTACTCTCTAATCTCCAATCTCTTAATCTCTAATCTCCCAGTCTCTAATCTCCCAGTCTCTCTACTCCGCCGGGAAAGCTTCCACCAGCTTCTTGCCGACGAAATCCATATCTTCGAGCAGCCTGGCCTGTGCAGCATAGATAGCCGGCAGGTTGAGCGAATCAGCCAGATGGGGATCGCTCTGTCCGGCGCCGATCGCCCAGCGCAACCCATCTGCAGCAACTTTGAGCGCCGCGTCGCGGGCGTGGATGCGACTCATGGCCTGCTGCGTCTCCGCGCTGAAGGGCATAGCGTCCGACGGTTTGTTGATCGCGTGATCGGCAAAGACGGCCGCGGTCTCGGCGAAGGCGATCAGCTCGCCCAGGCGGAAGAGCACATGCTGGTTGCGGGTCAGGCGGTCGATGCGCGCCCGCTCCAGGATGACGGCAATTGCCCGCATGGCGAGCGCGGCGGTGGCGGCGCCGCTGTTGTTGTTGGTGCGCGCCAGCGTCTCCAGCTGAGCGGCCCAGTCGTTGTAGTAGGCTCCCTTGCTCTTGAGGTGAAGCTGCCAGCGGTCGCGGCTGATCGTCCATTCCATGATCTCCGACGTGCCTTCGTAGATCGTGGTGATGCGCACGTCGCGCTTGAATTTTTCGACCATGTATTCCTTGGTGTAGCCGTAGCCGCCCAGCGCCTGGATCGAATCTTCGGCAGCCTTGTTGCCAGCTTCGGTGGCCAGATACTTGGCGATTGCGCCTTCGGTCTGCTGGTTGGGGTCGCCCGCGTCGATGCGCGCCGCGGTCCACTCGATGTAGGCGCGCGCGGCTTCGAGCCGCACAGCATTAGGGACAATCAGTTTGTTCATGTAGCCCTGCTTCTCGTTGAGCGTGGCGCCGCCCTGCACGCGCGTCTGGCTATACTTGACCGCCCGCTTGAGCGCGGCCCAGCCCGCGCCCAGCCCAAAGGCCGCCACCATCAGCCGCGTGTAGCCAAAGACGGCCTGCGCCTGCGCCATCCCCTGCCCTTCGACGCCACCCATCAGCCGGTCGGCATCGACGTAGACATCTTCCAAGAAGAGCGCGGCGGTGTTGCTGGCGCGGATGCCGTGCTTGTCCTCCGGCTTGTTCTTGCTGAAGCCCTCGGCATCCTTTTCGACGACGAACCAGGAAGGACCGCCCGGCGTCGCCGCCAGGATCGTGTAAATTTCGGCCACGCCGCCATTAGAGATCCATTGTTTACGACCATTGATCGTATAGCCTTTGACTGTGCCGTCTTCATTCATCACCGGCACAGCCTTGGTTTTGAGCTGCGCCAGGTCGGAGCCGGCCTGCGGCTCCGTAGCGCCGTAGGCGACCAGCAGGCCTTCGTTGGCGATGCGGCTCATCCAGTGGTGCTTCTGCTCCGGTGTGCCGCCGACGACGATCGGATCGGCGCCGAGGAAGGTGGCGAGCACACCAGTGGCAATGCCGACATCGATGCCGGCCATGGCCTCGGAAACGCGATAGACGTCGTAGGCGCCACCGCCGAGACCATCGTCGCTTTCGTCGATAAAGACGAGATGCAGGCCGATGTTGTCGTAAAGGTCGGCGAGCACTTCATTGGGAAAACGATCTTCGTGGTCAAGTTTCAACAAAAATTCCGGCGTAAGTTTCTTTTCAGCATACTTGTTGAGCGTGGAGAGAATTTGGTCGAGTTCCTTGCGATCTAACGCCATGACAGATGTCTCCTTTAGTACAAAAACAACTTTCAATTTCGTGGTATTTGAACGCACGCTTAAATCCGAAAATTACTACCTCTACTGTACCTTGTGAAATCTATCACTTGTGAGGGGCACACGTAATCGATGAGAGAGGACAAGTGTCACTTTGTCCATAAGGGGTGCTAGCTGGCAAGCTATGGTGAAGGTCACGATCGTTGACGCACATCGCTGTACATTCACACCTTCCAATCGCAACGGTTCATTGGGAAGCATCGATGAATTGCTGGGAAAGTTGCTTCCTATGGTAAGCGCTATGCATTTTGCCTTCCGAACGCAGTAAATGCAAGTCCCCTTTGCTTGACGGGGGCGTCCCTGACATTTTGCAGCCTGCTACGTCGATCAGGCTGTCAGCCTGACGGTGCTGCCATCATCTTGTTGAACATTGTGCCCCCGGCGGCCAGACCTGCTGCTGGTTGTAGGCCGCCTGGATCGTTGGCGCAGCACCGCAAGGCGAGCGAGCAGGTTTGCGGTTCGTTATATCCTGTCAGGAGGGTCACTTGGGAACGTCGCGAATGAGGGTGGGCAGCAGAGGGGGTGTGCACCAAACCAAAAACAGGGGGTGAAAACCTACTCTCTTGTAGAAAGCGTCATGAAAACATCTTCCATCGTGGCGGAGCCAGGCTTCAGGCTGTTTACGTGAATGTCATGCGCAGCCAGCGCGGCGCGTAGCACGCCGGCGTCCGCGTCGTTCGGCGTGACCACGCGCAGGTGATCGCCCGCCAGCGCTGCGCGCAGCACGAAAGGCTGCGTCTCCAGAAAATCGAGCGCGTCGAGCATAGGATCGGCATGCACTTCCCACACCTGCCCCGGCAGCGCCCGTTTGAGTTGTTCCGGCTTGTCGAGCGCCAGCAGCTTGCCCGCACGCATGACGCCGACCATGGTGCAGTACTCGGCTTCGTCCATGTAGTGGGTGGAGACCATGATCGTGATGCCTTGTGCGGACAGGTCGTAGATCAAGTCCCAGAACGCCCGCCGCGCCACCGGATCCACGCCGCTGGTCGGCTCGTCGAGAAAGAGCAGCCCCGGCCGGTGGATGATCGCCGTCGCCAGCGCCAGCCGCTGCCGCCAGCCGGTGGAGAGATTGTGCACGCGT
The DNA here is from genome assembly GCA_014879855.1 of Caldilineaceae bacterium. Lineage (GTDB taxonomy): Bacteria > Chloroflexota > Anaerolineae > Caldilineales > Caldilineaceae > Caldilinea. Next base: position 5,313 of record JACSRH010000150.1, read on the forward strand.
TGGTCGCGCACCTCGGCCAGACCCAGATTTGCTAACATTTCGTGGATGCGCGCCGGCTCCTTGACGCCATAGACGCCGGCGTAGAAAGTCAGGTTCTCCAGCACGGTCAGCTCACCGTAGAGCGCAAACTTCTGCGACATGTAGCCAGTGCGCGCCCGCACCGCATCCGGCTGCGTGGTGACATCCAACCCCAGCACCTCGGCGCGGCCTTCGCTGGGACGCAGCAGCCCCAGCAACATGCGGATCGTCGTCGTCTTGCCAGAGCCGTTGGGGCCGAGATAGCCGAGCACCTCGCCCGCAGGCACGTCGAGGTTGAGATGATCGACCGCTACAAAGTCGCCAAAGCGCCGGGTGAGGTTTTCGGTGTGGATGACGGTGGTCATGTCACAATTCCTGAACAAGAGGGTGATTTTTCAACGCAAAATCTCTGCGCCTTCGCGTTAAGCAGTTCATTTTTGGGTCACATTGCCTTCTCTGCCAGTTCGATGAAGACATCCTCCAACTGCGGGTCGATGGCGCGTAATTCTGTGACCACACCACCCGCCACGCTGATCGCTTCGCCCAGCCGCGCCAGCACGGCGCCGGCCTGGCCGGGGGCCACGCGCAGATGGAAACGGTTGCCAAAACGCTCGGCGGTTTCTACGCCAGGGTCGCGGCGGGCGATCTCCACAATCAGCTTTTCTGGCGCGCCGGCTAATTCGAGGATGCGGCCATTGAGCCGGCCGCGCAGCGCAGCGGGCGGCCCTTCACTGATGATGCGCCCCTCGCGCATAAAGCCGACGCGTGTGCAGCGCAGCGCTTCGTCCATGTAAGGCGTGCTGACGAGAACGGCGAGGCCCCCGCGGCGCAACAGCGGCAGGATCAACCGCCAGAAATCCTGGCGCGTCACCGGATCCACGCCGGTGGTTGGCTCGTCGAGCAGCAGGACGCGCGGCGCGTTGATCAACGCTAGGGCCAGCCCCAGCTTCTGCTTCATACCGCCGGAAAGCTGGCCGGCGCGTCGGTCGCGAAAGGCTTCCAATCCGACGAACTCCAGGATTTCCTGGCTGCGCGGGGCCCATTGCGCCGCCTGCAACCCGCGCACCTCCGCAAAGAAGCGCAGGTTTTCCTGCACGGTCAGCTCTTCGTAGAGCGCGAAACGCTGCGCCAGATAGCCGATTTGCTCGCGCGCACGCTCAACCTGGCGGCGGATATCGTAGCCGCCGATTTCCACGTCGCCTTTGTCCAGCGCCAGCGCACCGCAGAGCAGCCGCATTACCGTGGTCTTGCCCGCGCCATCCGGCCCGACCAGCCCGTAGATCTCACCCGCGGCCACACGTAGGTTCACACCGTCAACCGCGTGCGTGGCGCCGAAGGATTTGTGGAGGTCGTAGGCGTCGATCAGGTAGTCAGACATAGCTGTAGTGAAGAGATTTAGAGATTGGGAGATTGGGAGATTGGAAGATTGAGAGATTGGAGATTGGAGATTGGAGATTGGAGATTGGGTAGAGGATAATTCTCGCACTTCCGCTCGTCTAATCTCCTAATCTCTAATCTCCTAATCTCCCAATCTCCTAGTCTCTATTCTCCAAAATTCACATCCGCCGGCATTCCTGGCTTGAGCTTGCCTTCGCTCGGCGCCAACTCGAGCTTGATGGCAAAGACGGTGGTGCGGCGGCTGTCGGTCGTCTGCACATTGCGCGGGGTGAACTCGGCGCGGTCGGCGATGTGGCTGACTGTGCCGGTGAAGACTTCGGTGGGGAAGGAGTCCACCGTCACCGGATAACTCTCGCCCAGCATGATCTGGCCGTAGCGATCCTCCGGCACATAGACTGTGAGCGTCATGTGGTCGAGGTCGCCAACTATGATCAACGGCGCGCCGGGCGCAGCCACTTCGCCTGGCTCCACCGACCGATAGAGTACGACGCCGTCGATCAAGGCGAGGACGCGTTCGCGTGACGAACTGCGCGTCGCATTGTTGAGCTTGACCGAGAGCACGACGTCGTTCGCCATCACCCGCTGGCCTTCGCTGACGTAGACTTCTTCAACGCGGCCACCAAATTCCGAGGCAATTTTCACCTCGGTGGCCTCGATCGAGCCGGAGACAACTAACGCGCCATCCTTGCTCAGCGCCGGCCAGACTAGATAGTAACTGGCCAGCCCCAACAGGAGCAGGAGAAAAAGCACAGGCGCAATCCGCCGCGGGTTTGGGTGCATAAAATAGAATCCTCGTTAATCCAAGCTTTTGCGAAAGCGCGAAACCGCCGCGCCCATCACCACCAATGCAAAAATGCTCAGCGCCACCACCTCCGGCCAAAGCGCGGCCATGCCTACGCCCTTGAGCACGATGCCGCGCGCCATGATCAGAAAGTAGCGCAGCGGAATGAGATAGCTGAGCACCTGCAGCCAACCCGGCATCGCCGCCAGTGGAAAAAAGAAGCCGGAGAGAAAGATCGACGGCAGCAGCGTAAACATCGTTGTCAGCATGGCCTCCTGCTGCGTGTTGGCGATGCTGGAGATAAAGAGGCCGGTGCCCAGCGTCGTCACCAGAAAGAGCGAAGTCAGCGCCAGTAACAATGGCAGACTGCCGTTGATCGGCACGTGAAAGAGCAGCACCCCGATCGTCAGCACCTCGATGGTGTTGAGAAAGGCGATCAGCACGTAGGGCGTCAGCTTGCCGACGACCAGCTCCCACGAACGCAGCGGCGTGACGATCAGCTGCTCGATGGTGCCGCGCTCGCGCTCGCGCACGATGGAGGTGGCGGTAAGCATGGTTGTCAGGTATTGCAGGATGATGCCGATCATGGCCGGCACCATGTAATAGGAGTTGACCAGCCCCGGATTGAACCAGACCTGGGTGCGGATGTCGATCGGTTGCTGAGTCATCACCGTTTGGCCGCGCGCCTGCAAGCGATCCAGACTCACCTGCGTCGACAACGATTGGCCGATGAACTGGGCGGCTGACAACGCGGTGCTGGCGACGGTGGGGTCGGAGCCATCGAGGACAAAGGCCACTTCGGCGCTCTCTCCACCTGCCAGATCCCGTCCATAGCCGGGCGGGATGATCAACCCGGCGCGCGCCGTGTTGTTATCGATCAGCCCGCGCATTTCATCTTCGGAGGCAACCGGCTGCGCGATCGAAAAATAGTCTGCCACGCGGTAAGCGTCGATCAAGCGACGCGAGGCCGACGTCTGATCCTGATCAAGCACGACAAGGGCAATATTGCGCACATCATTGGTGGCGGCATAACCAAGCAGAAACATCATGGCAACGGGCATCACAAAGGTCATGCCCAGCGTGCGCGGGTCGCGGATAATCTGGATGAATTCTTTGCGGATCAGACTGCTCAGACGGTTCCACATGACAATTGACGCCTCAAAAAAGAATAGACCGCGGATTTGGCGGATTTATGCAGATGTTTCTGAACTTGCCCCTCGCCCCTCGCCCCCTGCCAGAACTCCATGCAAGTAAATGTCGACGAAGGCGTCGAGCGCGTCGGCGCCCATCAGCGCACGCACCTGCGCCGGCATCATTGCCTCGGTGATGTAGTAGGAGAAGAAGAAGCCCAGGAAGGTGCGCGCCAGCAGCGGCGGGGAGATCGGGCGCAGCTCGCCGCCGTATTTGTTAAGCAGGGCGGCGAGCGGCCGCAGCTCCGGTGCAATGCGCTCGTAAAGCTGCAGGATGTGCACGCCGTTAAACTCGACCAGCTCGATCAACGTGATGTGCAGCAGGTCCTGCTGCTTGTTCAGCTCCCCCACCAGCCGCTGCGCCGCATTGCGCACGTACTCTTCCAGCGTCGCACTGTTCAGCTCGCTCAACACCGGCAGGATGTCCCGGTAAGGGTGGCGCTGCAGAAGAACGGCAATCCAAATTTCTTCCTTGCTGGCGAAGTGGTTGTAGACGCCGCCGGTGGTGATGCCAGCGCGCTCGACGATCTGGCGCATCGACGTGCCGTGATAGCCTTGCTCCATAAACAGGCTGTAGGCGGCGTCGAGAATACGCGCCTGGGTGGCTTCTCCTTTGCGCAGCGGTTCGTCAACCATTGTTTCATCCTTGAAAAAAGCGAACGTTCGTTATTATTTTTGATCAAGAAACACTTGCCGTCAACTTGCCAGATGGACAGGATCTTTGTCATTTAGAAAAAAGAGAGGCGGTATTTTATAGTATAATACCGTTTACTTGATCGGTTGTGCGTCTATCTACTTTTTCGGCAAGAGAGTGAAGAGACAAATTGTGGAACTTTCTGCAGTTTTGACCCTTGCCTCAGAAGGCGGCTATGTGGCCTTCAACCCAGAAACTGGAACAACCACGCAAGGGGAGAGCATTGAAGATGCATTGGAAAACCTGCGCGAGGCCACTGAACTCTACCTTGAAGAGTTCCCATTCTAGCAGTGTTGCAAGACTGAAACGCATCCTGCTCCTTTCCTTTTTGTACTGAAACATGAATGTGATCCAGCCGATTTCCGCTGTGCAGCAACTCATCCAGCAAAAATGGCAGTCCCCTGTCACGCTGGTCGCGATTGATGGACACAGCGCCGCGGGCAAATCCACCCTGGCCGATCAAATTCAAGCGCTCCCTTCCCCGCCTTCCCTCGTGCGCATGGATGACTTTTACCGGCCAATGGCTGCCGCCGCGCGCGCCGCGCTGGATGCCGCTGGCGGTTATGCACACTATTACGACTGGCAGCGGCTGGAACAGCAGGTGCTGCAACCGCTGCGCGTGGGGCAGCCTGGCCGCTACCAGAAATACAACTGGGTGCTGAACAGGCTGGATCAAGATTGGCATGAGGTTCAGCCCCAAGGCGTCGTCATTGTGGAGGGCTGTTACTCCATGCGCCCCGAACTACGCCGGTATTTTGCAGTGCTGCTGCTGGTGGAATCTTCATCAGAAAAGCGCTGGCAGCGACAGTTGCTGCGCGGTGATTCAGAAGAATGGCTCAAGCGCTGGGATGCGGCGGAGCGGTATTACATGGAAACCTGCCATCCAGAAGAGTATGCGGATCTGATAGTTGCGGGAGAGTAGGCGAAAAGATTATGCAGTTAGTGCCCATCACTCCCCAAACTTATGCAGCGGCAGTGACGCTCTCTGTCCAGCCGGATCAAGTGGCATTCGTTGCTTCGGTGCAAAAGTCATTAGCCGACGCTTATGTATATTCGGATGCTCTGTTCAGGCTTGCTGTCCAAGATAATAAGATTGTCGGCTATCTGCTGCTGTTTCCGTATCAGATGGAGCAAAGGCGGGTAGTAAACATTGTCCGGCTGATGATTGATCAACAGTATCAAGGTGCTGGGCTGGGGCGGGCACTACTCGAAGCTGCGCTGGCATGGATAGCATCTTTTGAGCCTGCTGTGGAGCGAGTTCGTATCTCGACGCTTGCGCGGAACACACTGGCACTGTCGCTCTACAAAAAGGTAGGATTCGTCGAGAAAGGCATAGAAGAAGGTGAAATTGCGCTTTATCTTGACCTGCTGCATGGCTGAAAGTACTCTACTACTGTTGATCAACCTATTCAAACAATCAGCGGCGCATTAAAAGGAGCAACTATGATGCAGCAACTGATCGAACTGGAGGAGCAGGGCTGGCGAGCGCTTTCAACCGCAGGCGACGCGGCTCGGCGTTTTTACGAAGTAGTTCTGACTGAAGATGCCATCATGCTGCTTCCTGGCGGGCTGCGGCTGGAAGGCAAGGCGCAGATTCTGGAATCTCTGGCTACGCAGCCGTGGCAGCGCTTCCAAATCGAAGCGCCGCACGTGCTGGCGCTGGGTGAGGATGCAGCCGCGCTGATCTACAAAGTCACGGCCCAGCGCGCCGGCAGCGAATCCTACACGGCCCTGGTCAGCAGCACCTATGTGCGCCATGGCCAGACATGGCAGATGGCGCTGCATCAGCAGACGCCGGTGTAGTGCGCCGGCGCCAGTCAATTTTTGTTCAAAGGAGTAAACCGATGTCTGCGTTAGCACCTGAATTGAACGCGTTTCCATCCGGCATTGTGGTCGCCGCGGGCGAGGACTGTTTTGGCGAGCGGCGCAGCCTCGGCATCAGCGAGATCGCCTTCAAGGTCGTCCCCACCGAGACCAGCGGCCTGCTCGTGCTGGAAAACACCTTTCACGCGCCAGGCGGCCCGGCGCGCCACCTGCACTACGACCAGGATGAGTGGTTTTATGCGCTGGAAGGGGAGTTCGTGATTGAGATCGGCGCAGAGCGTTTCCGCCTTCAGCCGGGCGATTCGCTGCTGGCGCCGCGCCAGACGCCACATGTCTGGGCGCACGTGGGCGCGGGTCGCGGGCGCATGTTGATCGCGTTTCTGCCCGCGGGTCAGATGGAGGCCTTCTTCCGTGAAGTCACCAAAGCCAATGCCATGCCGCCACAGGATCCCGCGCTCTGGCGCAGCCACGGCATGGAACTGCTTGGGCCGCCGCTGGCGCTTGCATGATCGACATTTTTCTGTCGATCGCACCGATCTTCCTGCTCCTCGTGCTGGGCTATTGGCTGCGGCGCGGGGGCATTCCCAGCGTCGAATTTTGGAATCTCAACGACCGGTTGGTTTATTGGGTGCTCTTTCCCGCGCTGCTTTTCAACAACACCTCGATGATCAAGCTGTCGGGCGCTCTGCTCAGTTCGTTCGCCGTGGTCATCTACACCGGCTTTGGCAGCGCCGTGCTCTTTGCCCTCGTCAGCAGTCGGCTAGGCAAGTTGCGCGGCGCGACGGCCAGCTCTGTATTGCAAGGCGCTGCACGCCACAATTCTTTTATCGCGCTGGCAGTGGCAGAACGATTGATCGGCGCCGAGGGGCTGGCGCTGGCATCGCTGGTTACGGCGCTGTTGATCCCCGTGACTAACATCACCGTGGTGACGCTGATGGTGACGATGATCCGTGGGGCTGGCGATCAGCGCACAGTGCTGCGCGCCGTCTTACGCGATTTGGCGCGCAACCCGTTGCTGATCGCGGTCTTTCTGGGCATCGCGGTCAATCTGCTCGGTGTGACGCCGATTCCCGTTGTGCACGACATGGCAAAGATTCTCGGTGCGGCCGCGCTGCCGATCATGCTGCTGTGCGTTGGCGCCAACATCCGCCTCCGCGCCATGACCAGCGCTGGCTTGCCGGTGTTGCTCTCCGTCCTTGGCAAAATGGTGGTCTTCCCCGCCATGCTGCTCGTGGCCGCGCAGTTTGTCGATCTGTCGCATACAGCGCTGTTGGTGCTGCTCTTTTACGGCGCCGCGCCCACTGCGGCCTCTGCCTACACCCTGGCGCGACAAATGGGCGGCGATGCGCCGACAATGGCGACGATCATCACTGTGCAGACCGCGCTTTCCTTTGTAACGTTGCCGTTGACGGTGGCGGCGGTGCAGTGGGGAGTAGAAACGCTCAGCTTCTAATGTTGACGGCAAACTCATAGACGAGAAGACCGCCATACCACCCTGTCGCCACAATGAGCAGCGCGCCCACGACGACGATAACCGCAACCCACATGCGCGCCGCCTCATCGTCAAGCAGATCAGTGGTCGCGACCCCACGTTTTTGGCGCGCTTTCTGGGCTTTTGCCCCACGATAGAGCCAGCCGCGATAGAGCAGAAATCCATACACAACGAGCATGGCCAACCCGGCGCCGATATGGAAATTGAGCACAGCGCGGTAAGGCGCATCCGGCGGCAGGTTGACCTGGGCCAGCAAGCCAGTCAGAACGGCGACCGCGCCGCCAAGCCAGCCCAGACCCAGCAATAGCCAGACTGTCACTTTAAGATCAAATGGCGCGCGCCGCAGAAAGTGGATGAGCGTGAGCGCGCTGCCAAGCAGCAGCAAGGCGATGGGGAAATGCACAGTGGATGGGTGCAGGTGTTGCAGTAAGCTCATCGACTTGGGAGACCTTTCTCTTCGAGCGGATTCTGGCAGACGTTATCCATCCCTTTAGAAATATGTAACATCTAGTTAAGCTGTCTGTCACATTGTTTCTATAAGATAGCAACATAGCGTGTCAATCGCGCGTCATGGCTGCGAATGCAGCAAATCAAGCCTGTAAACCCATTGATTCTGTTTGCGGCTGGTTGCAAGCAATCATACAGCACGAACTGACGCGAGATTATACACTCTGCAATACTTGACAGCGATACGGTCGGGCGGTGTTATCCATCCGCCTCTTGCCATGATTTAGAAAGGGAGTGCACTGTGGTCAAAATTGCACCAGCAGAAATTACACCGGAACACGTTTTTCTCAATCGGCGCCAATTCATGGCGGCTGCCGGGGTGACGGCAGGCTCGTTGGCGCTGGCCGCGTGCTCGCCTGCCACCCTGAGCAGCACCTCTGCGCCTGCCGCCAATGCAGAACCCGCGTTGACAACGGCGCTCGGCGCGGAGAAGCTGCCTGCTGCGCTGGCCTTTGCACAGCCAACCGCTAGCACGAGCCAGGACGAACTGGGTGATCCGCTCAATCAATTCCAGGAGATTACGAACTACAATAATTTTTACGAATTCAGCACCAACAAAGAAGCGGTCGCCAGCGAAGCTGCGGGGTTCAACCCATATCCGTGGCAAGTCCAAGTCACAGGGCTGGTCAACAATCCCTTAGTGCTTGACCTTGACGACATTTACAAACGCTACACGCAGGAAGAGCGCATCTATCGTCTGCGCTGCGTCGAAGCCTGGTCCATGGTGATCCCATGGGTCGGCTTCCCGATTTCCGCGCTGTTGAAGGATGCTGACCCCAAGTCCGAGGCGCAGTATGTCAAGTTCGTCACCGTCTACCGTCCCGATGAGATGCGCGGCCAACGTTCGTCGATCTTGAAGTGGCCTTACCAGGAAGGATTGCGCCTCGATGAGGCGATGCACCCGCTGGCAATTCTCGGCACAGGCATGTACGGTAAGCCGCTGACTAATCAGCAGGGCGCGCCGATCCGGCTGGTCGTGCCGTGGAAATATGGCTTCAAAAGCATCAAGTCGGTAGTGACCATTGAATTGACCGACAGCATCCCGGCCACCACCTGGAACAATGCCGCACCCAACGAGTATGGCTTCTACGCCAACGTCAATCCAGAGGTTAATCATCCGCGCTGGTCGCAGGCCTCAGAGCGGCGCATTGGCGAAAGCGGACGCCGCAACACATTGATGTTTAATGGCTACGCAGACGAAGTCGCTTCGCTCTACGCCGGCATGGATCTGAGCGGAAATTTCTGAAGAGAGGGGAGCGCGCGATGAGTGGCCGAATTCGCAGCGATGGACGTTCATCGCCGGTGGGTTATCTGAGAGAGCATGGGTTTTGGTGGGCGGTGACGCTTGGTGCGCTGACGCCATTGGCATGGTTGGGTTGGCGCGCGGCGAACGGGGATCTCGGCGTCGATCCGGTAAATACCATCAATAACCTGTCCGGTCGCACGGCGATGATTGTGCTCTTGCTTAGCCTGGCCTGCACGCCGCTCAATACGATCTTTGGCTTTCGCAAAGCGTTGACGGTGCGCAAGTCGTTGGGGTTGATTGCCCTTGTCTACGCCTCCTTGCACCTGATCAATTTTGTCGGGTTGGACTATGGCTTTGACTTTGGGCTGATCTTTCAGGACGCCGTGCTCAACAAGCCGTATATCCTGGCGGGCAGCACGGCGCTGCTCCTCCTGATTCCCCTCGCCATCACCTCGACGCGCGGCTGGATGAAACGCTTGGGGCGCAACTGGAAGCGACTCCATCGGCTGGTCTATGCGGCGGGCGTGTTGGTGGTGCTGCACTTCCTGTGGCAGGCCAAAGCGGCCGAACGCGAGGAGCCGCTGATCTATGCTGGCGTGCTGGCATTGCTGCTGATCGTGCGCATTCCATCGGTGCGTCGTTGGTTGGTGACGCACCGCACGCGGCTCGTCGGCCCAAAGCCGCCGCGCGTGCAAACCATGCAGCGGGCAAAACCAGTCAAGCAATCGGGAGATTAAAAGCCTCGATTGAGGAAAGTTGAGGTCTCGTTGGCCGGCATCCTCGGTGGGCGATGGTGCGAAACTCGAAAAGCTGCAACAAAACAAATGGGGCGCAATTGCGCCCCATTTGTTTTGTTGCGATAGCCCCTTATTATCGGTCGCTGTTGCGCCGTTGTTGATTGAGCGCCGAGACCTTCTCGTTGAGATGGCTGATCTTGCGGCTCAATTCTTCAATGTCGCTCTTGTTGGGCACATTCAGACGCGTCAGGATGGTTTCGACGCTCCCTTCCAGCGTGCTCGACGCCTTCTTGGTGAGTTCATCGCGGGTTTTAGCGGCCTCTGCCTCACTGCGCTCGCGCTGTGCGCGTAACTCGTCGAGCATCTTTTGCAGATCAGTCTCCGCTATTTCCCCGCGCTCCACCAGTTTGGCAAGCAACTCGTTGGCCTCTTCCATCGTGAGCGCCACTGCACCCAGACTGGAGAGCAGCACCTTGCGCATCAGGATGTAAAGATTGGCGCTCTGTACAATCAATTCGTTGCGGACATCGACGACGGCGTCTTTGGCCTGCTCACCGATTCGCTTTTGCTCTTCTTTTGCCATAGTTTTTCTTTTCGACCTCTGGCTTCGTGGGCGCCGCACACTGCATTCTGTAAGGCAGTTGCGGTTGACTGGTTGCGTGCAGCCGATGCCTGTTCGGGTCTGTCCCGCGGCGGGCTGTTGGTTCGGAGCGTTGCACCGCCAGTCTATGTTGCACCGATTCTGGCTCGATTCCGGCTGAATGGCCGCACGCTAGGGCTGCACGGTGACGAGCGGGCGCAACCGGTTGACAGTAGCCGGCCCGATGCCAGGGACGCGTTCCAGATCGTCGACATTGGCATAAGGGCGGTTGGCGATAATGGCCTGCGCTTTGCTGGCGCCAATGCCGGGCAGTGTTTCCAGTTCCGCCTGCGTTGCCGTGTTGAGTTCGATCAGGTCGCCGGCAGCCAATGCTACTGCAGCGGCGCGGCTTTCCGGCGTCGGCGTGGGCAGCAGGCCGGACAGACCAGCGCGCGGCGCCGGCGCCGCTCCCACTACACCCGCCACAGGGACATGCACCTGTGCGCCGTCGAAAAGATGTTCGGCCTGATTGACCAACGCGCCGTCCGCGTCAGCGCGCAACCCGCCGGCCGCGGTGATGGCATCGGCAATACGGGCGCCCGGCGTCAGGACAAAGGTGCCTGGCGTCACCACTGCGCCGCTCACATAGACCACGATCGGCCCCGGCGTGGAGGTAGGGGCGACTGTCGGCGTCGGCGCTGGGGTGGGCGGCGCCATCAACTGAACCGGCGGTGGATCGGGGTGGCGCAATATGAAGAACCCCGCGCCGGCCAGCGTGAAGGCAGTGAGCAGCCCCAACAGATAAGGCAAGAGAACCGCCTGCCACTGTAGCGGGGCGTCGGCTGGTTCTGGTTGAGATGAGTCGGCAGGATGGGCAGGCGTCGGGCGTCGAGAGGCGGAGGAAGACAGAGACATGGCAGGCTCCTTGAATATGGACACTGATTTGTCGATATTCTTGCGATTGCTGGCTGTCTGCGTCAACGGCTTTTTGTTAGATTCGCAACAATTTATCAGGCTGATTTGAGCGCATGGATCAAACCTGTTCCTTCTCTGCATTCGCTGGTGTGTTGTCCCTGAGTCTCTGCACGACCGCGCGACCAAACGCAACTGTGGCCTCATCGTCGCTGGGCGGGTGGCTTAACCCGGCGCGCACATCGCGGTAGTAGCGTTCGAGCGGCAGGGTGCGGCTCAGTCCGGCGCCGCCTGCCACCCGCAAGCAATGGTCGACCGCTTCGACAGCGTGGTTGGTCACGGTGATTTTGGCGGCGGCCAGCCACGCGGTCATTTCTGCACGGCGCGCAGGATAGCGCAGCCATTGCTCGGCGGTGTAGTAGAGTTGCGTGCGCGCCGTGTGCAACAGCAGCGCGGCCTGGCCAAGCCGGCGCTGCACCCCTTCCAACTCGGCGATGGGCCGTCCCAGCGCGGTGGGGACGCGGTTGCACGCATACTCGCCGGCGGCGTTGATGGCTGCTGCCGCCACGCCCAAATAGACGGCGCTGATGCCGAGCGTGAACCACGCGTTGCCAACGCCGCCTCTGGCCTGACCAGAGCGACTGATGAGCGTGGCGTGCGGCGTCTTGACGCTGCGCAGCGTGATCGTGTGGCTGCCTGTCGTGCGCATGCCGCTGGCGTCCCACGTCCGGTCGATTTGGAAGCAGTCGTCCACCGCGACGAGAAAGCGCCCCACTTCGCCGCTGCCATCTTCGAGCGCCGCCGGGATAACTGCGTAGTCGAGCACCGGGAACATGCTGGCAAAGCTCTTGCAGCCATCGATCACCCACGCGTCAGGGGCGCCGTCATCCGCCTCACACGGACGCGCGGTCGTCTGTGGACGGCCGCCGCGGCTGGGGCTGCCCAGCGCCGGCTCGGTCGCCAGTGAGTTGACCAGCGCGCCGCGTGCGACCGCGGCGCGACAGAGGCTGGCAAGCAGATCCGGCGGCCAGTCCCCATTTTCGACTGCGCTGCCAATGGTTTGTAAATGCATGACAAAGCTCAACGCGGTGCTGCCATCGCCTCGCGCCAGATGCTCTGCCACCATGACGGTTTCCAGCAGATCCGCGCCCCACCCGCCATACTCGGCAGGGACTGGCGCCGCGGGCAGCCCGGCTGCGCGGATGTCGGCAAAGTTTGCATAGGGAAACGCGCCGCTGCGATCCTGTTCGCCAGCGCGCGCTGCAAAAACAACAGCTAAGCGGTCGGCCACGGCGATCAAGTGCGCCTGACGCTCAGTAGTCTGGTAAGCGATTGAATTTCTCATCATGAGGGGATTGTAGCAGATGGCGACAGTTTTGTAAGAAGTGTTTTGTAAGAAGTGTTCGGCAAGCATTTCTCTGCGCTTCTTTGCGTCTCCGCGCCTCTGCGTCAAAAAAGTAGGTTGTTCAAACAGTGTCCATGCCCCTGCGGCGCACAATCGAACATGAAAATGCCTTTGCACCTCTGCTTCTCCGCGCCTTTGCGTTAAGAAACTATTTTCAAGTCAGTTTCTAAGAAATACAACGGCAAGGGGTGCACGCCTGGCCAACTAGCCAGGCATACGCCTGCGCGCGTGGATATGGTCATAACGAAATGAACGTGCTACACTCAATCTCGTTGTTTTGTCGAAGAGCTTCTTTTGAGGAGTTGATACTATGAGCGAACGCAAGATCCGCATTTTGGTGGCGAAACCGGGATTGGACGGCCATGATCGCGGTGCTAAAGTCGTTGCGCGCATGTTGCGCGACGCCGGCTTTGAGGTGATTTACACCGGCATCCGGCAGACGCCGCAGATGATTGCCGAGGCTGCCTTGCAGGAAGACGTTGACGTCGTCGGCTTGAGCATCCTGAGTGGCGCCCATATGACGCTCTGCCCTAAGGTGGTCGAACTGCTGCGCGCCCAAGGCCAGGATAGTGTGCTGGTCGTTGTCGGCGGCATTATCCCCGACGACGATGTCGAAAAACTCAAGGCCGCCGGCGTCGACGGCGTCTTTGGCCCCGGCGCCTCCAGCGAGGCGTATGTCGAATTTATCCAGAACCACGTTCAGGTGACCGTCTAAATGAGCGGCCGCGCACTTAAGAAGCACACCTCAGTTGCGCTATTTGCTGAGGGTGTGTTGAACGGCGACCGGCTCATGTTATCGCGTGCAATCTCTCACGTCGAAAACCAGGAGACGAATGCCAGCGCGCTGCTGACCGCGCTCTATCCCTATGCCGGGAAAGCACATATTATTGGCGTCACCGGTGCGCCAGGCACCGGCAAGTCGACGCTGGTGACGGCGTTGGCGCTGAGTTATCGCATGGCCGGGATGACGGTGGGCATCGTTGCCATCGACCCGACCAGCCCCTTCACCGGCGGCGCGCTGCTGGGCGATCGCGTGCGGATGCGCACGCTGGCAGGCGACACGGGCGTGTTTGTGCGCAGCATGGCAACGCGCGGCAGCCTGGGCGGTCTGAGCAAGACCACCGGGGATGTGGTCACGGTGTTAGACGCCGCAGGCTTCGACTGCATCATCGTCGAGACGGTCGGCGTGGGCCAGGCGGAGGTGGAGATCGCCAGCACCGCCCACACCACATTGGTCGTCGAAGCGCCGGGGCTGGGTGACGAAGTCCAGGCGATTAAGGCCGGTATTCTAGAGATCGCCGACATCCTGGTGGTCAACAAGGCGGATCGGCCAGGGATGGATCGTACGTTGCGCGCGTTGGAGATGATGCTCGACATCGAAGGCAATGGCGCGCGGTACGTGCGACACCACGGGCAATTGCTGCGCGTGGAATCACCGGCCGAAAGCGAAGATGAGGAGACGCGCTGGAAAGTGACGGTCATGAAGACAGTGGCGACGGATGGGACCGGCATCGAGGATCTGCGCCAGCGCATTGACGCGCATCGCCACTGGCTGCGCGAGTCAGGAGAGATGGCAATGCGCGAGCAGTTGCGCATCGCGAACACGTTGGAGAATATTATTCGCGCCGAATTAAATCGCCGAATTGCCGCCAGCATCCCGGCCGGCGGTCTTGAAAAAATGGTGGAAAAGATCCGTCGCCGCGAAAGCGACCCTTACGCTGCGGCGGCCGTGCTGCTGTCAGGCGTGTGAGGCTGTCCGCTCCCAAAGCGTCACTGGCGCCAACAACAGCCGACTGTACATTGCCAAATCAGCGCTGAAGAATGCAATTCCAATTGACAACGCAAACACAGCCACCACTGCCAGCGAACGCAGCAGACCACGGTGGCGCCATCTGCTTGTCACTCATGTCTCACTCCAACGCGCGCCGGCCTGCTCAACGCCGCGCGCCAATGTCACGACCGCCTCGGGGCCATCCAGCGCGATCAGCAGCGGCAGCACACCTGCGATGCCATGTACAACCTGCCAGAGACCACGCCGGCTGTCTGCCTGCCAGATGGCGACAATGAACTGTTCCACTGCGCTGCGCACGGTAGCCGGCGCGGTTTGCCCATGATGGTTTGTGGCCTCCTCTTGTTTGAACTCCGCCCCCAGTTCATTGACCAACAGGTGAGAAAGGTTGTTGAGTCGCGCCGCATGTTTCTCGCCGCTGCGCGCGCGCAACGTGTTCTGCAACGCTGGCAGCACTGACAAGGCGAGTTGGGCGCGTCCGCTGACCAGGAGCGGCGCCAACAGGTTATCCACCAGAAAGTTGACCAATGCTTCGCCTTCCAGCAGGCGCGGCGCCCACGTCAGCAATGTGTCAACTTCGCTCTTCAGTGTTGCCTGATTGCGCGCCGACGGGATCTCCTGGAGCAGCAAGGCGCGCAGGCGCAAGCCGTCACCGCGCAGGTCATCATCGTTCAGGCTGCGTGCAAAAAAGGTGCGTACGTTGTGCCAGAATCCTGTTGGTTCGCGCCAGGCGTCCAGGATCGCCAGCGCCTTGTCCGGCTGATTGCGTTCGAGATAGACCTGGGCCAGCCCCCAGATCAGCGCCCGCTCGGGCGTGCGACCTGGATACGCGTGCGCCCACTCCAGCCCTTTCTGGATCTGTTCCTCAGCTAATGCAGGCTCCTCGACGGCCAGCAGGCCGCGCACCAGTCCGATGTAGCCTTCCGCCTTCGTGGGATCCTTTGCCGAGATCGACTCGACGACATCGATTGCAAATTTGGCCGCACCTAGCTCGATCAACGTGGCGGCCGCGCCGGCCGCGGTCCAGCCGTCGCTCTGGGTGCCGAGCAGCACAAGTCGGTTCGCCAGCTCGATGCGCTCTTCACGCGGCATCTGGCGCACCGGCATGGTGCGCACGGCTTCCTGCATGGTATACACCTGAAAGTCGATGTCGGCGTCCGCGGTCGGACGTTTCACCTGGCGCAACAGGTTTTGATCGCCTTTACGCAACGACAAGCCACTCTCGCGCCGCGCCGCCTGGATGTTGGCGATAGCGGTCAACTGCGCCAGCACTTCGTCGATGGCGCCGGCCTGCGCCAGCGCGATGGCAGTGAGCCGGCGCGCATGAAGACTCGTCAGGGTAGCGTGGCGAAAAGTGTCGACGCCCAGGCCGAGAAGGCGCGCCATGCGCGGCGCGACGACGGGCGCGCGTAGATATTCGCCGGCCGCCGTCGTCACGAGCAATACAAACTGGGCGCCGGCGTCGCTGTAACGCCGCAGCGCATTGCTGATGACAGCGACGCTCAAAGGGTGCAGCCCAACCCGCACCCAGACGTCGGCCAACAGTAGACGCTGTTCAGGGGTGACAATCGGACGCTCCCACGGCTCGGCGAATTGATCGAGACGTTCGAGCAAGGTAAGCGCCTGCTGGATGTCGCCGATCGTGGCCGCCGCGGCCGCGGCAAAGACAAGCCGGTCGCGTGCGACAACGTCGTCGTGGGAGGAGTCTGCCGTCAGGAGCTGCGGTTGATACCGACGCAGCTCCTGGCCGACCAGATTGGCAAGCCCCAGTTTGCGGTCGATCTGCCTGGAAAGACGATGCAGCGCTTGCACCCAGGTCAACGGTTGACGCTGCGCCACCATGCTGGCGACGGATAATGTTTCCGCGCCTGCGCCGGCGTCCGCTAACGCTTCCCAGCATTTTTGGATCAGCCAGGAATCGGGCCGGTAGACCGCGCGATCGCCGAGCGGAACCTGCTCATGTTGAGTCTGCGCCGCGAGCAGGAACTCCAACGCTCGCTGCACCAGCGCGCCGCGTTCGACGCGCCCGCGCGCGTCGGGAGATTTAGGCGCGGGCGGTTCCAGCGACGTTTCAAACAAGGCGCTCATGCGGGTGCGCTCATCAGAATAGCCAGCGAGCGGCGAACAGCGCCAGCAACGCAAGCAGCGCGATGATCAACAACCAGACGCCGGCGCGTTGGAGCCATTGCGCCCGCTGCAGATCTGCGCCATGTGCAGCGTGCCGTGCGACGCCATGTGCGAGAAGCTGCGGATTCTGATGCGGCGCGTGTCTGACGTGCGCCAGCCACCAGGCGCGGTGACAAAAGGCCCACAAGCCAATATCGCTGGCGCGCACAAGCGAACGGTCGTTTGTCATTTTGGTGTGTTCACTCCTGCATGTCGTCAGTGGCTGCAATTGGCAAGCCAGGGTCGGTGACGGCAAAGTCGGTGCCGAGATAGTGGTCAAGATTGCGCTCAAAGCCAAGCAACGCGTCGCGCATCTGGTCCTGGCGGATCGCCAGGGTCAGGTCGCCGCGCGTGCGTTCGAGCACCCCGCGCAGCACGTCGGTGTGACGGCGCAGCCCGTCGGTCACGGCATCGGGAAAATCAACGGTGACAAGGTGGCTGTAGACCTCGTCCATGAACTCCAGATATTGCTCGGCCTCGCGCACCTGGCCGCGGCGCATGAGGTCGAGCACAAAGCGGCGCATCTCGGTGGCTGCCTCGCTCATGCCGCGCAAATAGGTCGGGCCGGTGACGTAAAGTTCCTTTGGCGTCGGCAACGGCAGCTTGCGCGACACAGCGTTGACCAGATGCGCCTCGACCAGTTCTTTGAGCGCGTCCTGGGTGTAGCCGGCGTGATAGAGCGTCGGCTGCGCGGCAATGGCCTCGACCATTGCTCTGCCTTCGCCGCGCGCCTGCGCCAGCAGCATATCCGCTTCCTCCCACGCATGACGATGGATGGCGCGGATGCTGTGGGCGCACGAGCGGGTCAGCGTGCGACTGCGCGCCAACGTGGCATCGCGCAGCGTGTTGAGCGTGGTGAGATCGTCGCGGATGGCTTCGACAATGGTGCTGAGCATAGCTGTCACGACTTTTCCTTTCGAGAGCGGATGCGTTTGCACCTTTGAATAAGGCGTGCTGCAAACTTGCTCTGTTGGCTGGCAACCTGCGAATGCGCTGGCGCTGCCAGATTCTGCGCCATTATACAGAACTTGATGGTTTGAGCCGAAATCCCTTTCTCCTGTCATTGACGTTTATCCGACACAAGACGGAAACCGTGCAATACAAAATGTAAAGTTTGGTTGATAACCCTGGGTTCTTAATGAAGAACCGGCTGCGGGTGCTGCGTGCTGAGCGCAACTGGTCGCAGGTTGATCTGGCGGAGCGGCTGGAGGTCTCACGCCGGACGATCAGCGCCATCAAGACGGAGAAACACGATCCGAGCCTGCCGCTGCTGGCATTCAGGATCGCGCATCTCTTTCAGAGGTCGATTGAGAGCATCTTTCAGAATGATGGAGCAAATTAAGCCGACGCGTCGCCGCTGCGCAGACAGTTCTGAATGCGCTCGATGTCACTCCGCTTGACAAAGGCTGTCACCGTATCGCCGGGGCGAAAGCTGGTGTCTCCATGCGGAATGACCACGTGACCATTGCGACGGATCGAGACCAGAATGCATTCACTCGGGATCAAGGGGGCGATATCAAGCAGGCGCTGATTGACAGCCGCGTCACCCGATTCCAGCACAATGTCCACAAATTCGGTGTCGTCGAGATTGCGCAGTTGCATCCGTCTGGTGCGATGCTGCAATTCGGCGCGCCGGCTGATCGCGAGATCGTAGGCGCGGATAATGTCGCTGCGCCGGATCATTCCGATCAGGCGATCTGGCGCGTCCGTTTCGACGACGGGCATCCGGCCGAGGCCGCGCGTGCCCATGCGCCGCAAGACTTCGCCCACCGGTTGCGCTGGCGTAGCCACCAGGAGTCGGTTGCGCGGCGTCCCAATCTCACGCGCCTGGGTGCGACGCGGCAAGTCATTTTCGACCGCGCGATCCAGATCGGTGATCGTGACAATCCCGCTCAGCCTGCCATCTTCATCCAGCATCGGAAAGCCATGACGATGAGATTGGGCGAAAAGATCCGAGAGGTCGACAAGGGTCATGCTTTCGGGAACAGTCTGCACTGAGCGCGTCATCACCTCGTCGACAGTCACACTTTGCAGGATATCCACATCGCGGCCGCGCTCGAGAGAAATCCCTTTAAGTTTGAGCTTGAAAGTGTAGATCGATTCTGGGAAGATGCGTTCGGCAACCAGCGTCGATAGCACCGTGGCGAGCATCAAAGGAAGAATCAACTTGTAATCGCCCGACATCTCAAAGACGATGAGAATGGCTGTAATCGGCGCACGCGCGGCGCCGGCAAAGACAGCTGCCATGCCGACAATTGCATAAGCGCCCGGATTCACAACAACATCCGGCCAGAAACCTTGGGCGATCTTGCCGACCATTCCTCCCAGCACCGCCCCCATAAAGAGGCTCGGCGCAAACACACCGCCAGAGTTGCCAGAACCGAGGGTGAACGAGGTGGCAAGCAGTTTTCCGATCAACAACACGGCCATAAAACCGAGAGAAAGTGGAAAGTCCTGGGCAATCGTTTCAGCAATAATGTGCAGACCAGGGCCCAGCACCTCCTGGCCTGGAATCAGCAACGCGAGGATGCCGGTCAACGTCATGCCCAATGCCGTCTTTGCAGGCAGCGGAATGCGCCATCTGTCAAACTTCTCTTCGGTAAAGTAAAGCACGCGGATGAAAAGCACAGCAACCAATGCCGAAACCAGCCCCAGCACGATGTAGATCGGCAGTTCCGCCAGGCTATGCAACGGATAAGCTGGCACCTGAATCGCAAGTTTATTGCCAAGCAGCGCCTGGCTGGTCACTGAGGCGGCGACGGCGCTGATGACGACAGCGCCAAAATAGCGCACAGTAAAGCGGCCGAGAATCACTTCCATGGCAAAGATCGTGCCGGCAATGGGGGCGTTGAAGGTCGCCGCAATTCCGGCTGCCGCACCACAGGCGACCAAGGTTCGCACCCGCTCCTCGGAGAAGCCCAGGATCTGGCCAAGCGTAGAACCCAACGCCGACCCCACCTGCACAATAGGGCCTTCTCGCCCGGCAGAACCGCCGGAGCCAATTGTCAACGAGGAAGCCAGCACCTTCACCGCGGCCACGCGTGGCCGGATCCGTCCGCCGCGGATCGCGATGGCTTCCATCACTTCGGGCACGCCATGACCCTTTGCCTCGCTTGCCCAATGGTCGATCAGCAAGCCGACGATCGCGCCCGCCGCGGCCATGACCGTCAGGGTGCCGACGATCAACCCGACATTGGCAACGACAAGCGCGGTGAACGCGCCGATCTGCTGTAGGAGCCAGATGAAGATCATCGCGCCTAGTCCTGTGCCGGCGCCGACGATGAGGGCAGTCACCACGATAACAATTTCTTCGGGAATCGTAAATCGTTCTATGATGTTACCAAGGTAGAGGCGAAGCCGATGGCGCGTATTGTTCGCAGCAACGGAGCGATTGGGTTCGGCGTTTCCGGTCATTTTGCGTCCAATCAGTGGCGGATAAGTTTTACGCAGAGACAACAGTAAGAGATAAGGTGCGACAGTAAAATAGCTCCAATTGAGCGTAGATGCAACCAGCATCTAGAGTAACGGAGTAAGGATGCATGGTCAAATCAGGCCGCGCTTTGCTCTCTGTGGCTTCTCTCTGCGGCTTCTCTCTGTGGCTTCTGCATCTCATTGATTTTGAAAAATTGAGCGAGGTTTTGCATGATCATTGGCCGCAAACTGACCCGCACCGAGGTTGAGCAAGTCTGGATTATCGATCGTCGTGAGGTAATCCACAATATTTATCATCTGGTTGAGGACGCACTCGAGTTGCGACCGGCTTATTTTGATGTGCAGGGGTGGCCACCTGGTGAAGATGTCCTTTACACGCCCATCTTGCTCGACTGCTACGACCGCAACGGGTGGTGCTATGGGCTGTTTGACGAGGCGCGGATGATCGGCGTCGCCGTGCTGGAAAGCAAATTGATCGGCGATCCAAAGGATATGCTGCAACTCAAGTTTCTGCATGTCAGCCAGGCGTATCGTGGTCGGGGGCTGGGCAGGCAATTGTTCGAGCATGCCAAAGCGGTGGCCCGTGCGCGAGGGGCGCAGCGTATGTACGTGTCCGCTACACCTTCCGAACACACGATCAACTTTTACCTTGGCCTGGGCTGTCTGATCTCCAAGCGCCCGGATCCGGCTTTACTTGCGCTCGAACCTGATGATATCCATCTAGAAATAAGGACAGGGTGAAGTTATGCAACTGATCAGTGTAAACGTTGGCCAGGAACAGCCGATGCAAAGCGCGAAACTGTCGGGCGTTACGGGCATCTATAAGCTGCAGGTGACAGGCTCGGTGGCAATTACGCCGCTCGGTCTTGCCGGCGATGCGGTCGTCGATGTCAAAAATCACGGCGGCGTCGACCAGGCGGTCTATGTGTATGGCGAACCGGATTATGCCTGGTGGTCAGCGCAACTGGGCGATGAATTGGCGCCGGGAACCTTTGGCGAGAATCTGACCATCAGCGCGCTGGAGAGCGCCTTCCTCCACATCGGTGACATCCTGCACATAGGTGCGGTCGCGCTCCAGGTGACGGCCGCGCGCATCCCCTGCGTCACGCTGGCCGCGCGTATGGGCGACCCCGGCTTCGTTAAACGTTTTCGCGCGGCGGAACGGCCTGGCGTCTACTGCCGTGTGCTGGCGGCAGGTGCAGTGCAGGCCGGCGACACGGTGCAATTAGAACACTATACCGGCGCCACCATTTCAGTGCTGGAAATGTTCCGCGATTTCTACGACCCCCACCCGAGTGAGGAAACGATCCAGCGCCACCTGGCCGCACCGATCGCGCGGCGCGCCCGCGCCGATGTGGAGGAGAAGGCGCGCCAGAGAAAAAATGCGTCGCAGTAATTTCTCCATGAAGATGACACCCTCCGTGCTTTTACGCTAAACTGCACCTCAAAACAACAGGCGCCCGTCAAGACGCCTGTTGGGTGTGTTCAGTTGTTGGGCGTGCTCACCTGTTGCGGTGGCTTGCACCGGGACTAAAAGGGGATATCTTCGTCGCTCATGGCCTGGCCACCTTCGGCCACAGCAGCCGACGGCGTCGAGCCGCTGTTGTATGACGACCCTTCTGGGCGACTTAGGAAACGAATTTCGTTAGCCGTCACATCAAGTGAGAACCGCACGTTGCCGCTCTTATCTGTATAGGAGCGTGGCTCTTCAAGTTCGCCAACTACAAGGACCTGACGACCTTTGGTTAAATATTGGCTGGCCGTCTCTGCCAATTTTCGCCAAGCCGTCACACGGAACCAGAGAGTCTTCTCTTGTTGTTGCCCGTCTTGGCCCACCCAGCGTTTGCTGACAGCCAGGCTAAAGCTGGTGACTGGCACACCGCTGGATGTGTAACGCATCTCCGGATCGTTACCTAAGTTTCCGACAAGTGTAAGCTGCTGGTACATAGTGGTTAGCTCCTTTGAACGGGGCGGGATACTTGACTTTATCTTGCAAAACGTCGTGCAAAACGAAAAAGAATACACCTGTTCGTCATTCTATATTATACTGATTTCTTTTTCTTACGTCAAAAAACCGATCTTATATCTAGAACGTCTGTTCGTTTCTCTGGAAAAGAAAAGACTAGCGTTTGCTGCCCCCCGCGCTGCTCAGGCGGATTGGGGGGCGCAGACCAGAAGCGTTCTCGTCAGCGCGGCGACGCACATCCTGCCCCCGCAGGTCGATTGCAGCTTGCGCCCGTGCGCTGGTATACTGTCTTTGCCAACATGTAGTGAACCTACATTCCGAGAAAGGATGTATCCAATGAGGCACAGCATAACGCGCCCAGTATGGATGATGGCAATGCTGCTGACGATGCTGGCGGCCCTGTTGTTTGCCGCCTGCCGCCCGGTGAACACTCCACCGGCGGATATCCCAGTGCTGCCTGATGCTGCCGCTGACTGGCAGGCAATTCTTAAAGATGGCAAGCTTGTCGTCGGCACCGCTGTGGACTATCCACCCTTTGAATTCTACGATGCGAGCTTCCAGATCGACGGTTTCGACCCGGCGTTAGCGCGCGCCATTGGCAAGCAACTGGGGGTCGAGGTGGAATTTGTCGACTTGGCGTTCGATGGACTTGCGCAGGCGCTGACGCTCGGCCAGATCGATGCGGCAATTGCCGCGGTCTCAGAAACTCCGGAGCGTGCGCGCCTGATCGATTTTACCATGCCCTACTTTGTCTCATCTGACGCGTACCTCACCAGCACCGCCGCGGATCTCACCGTACGCACAAATGAGGATCTTGAGGGTTTGCGCGTGGCGGTGGAGCGCGGTTCGCTCTACGAAGATCAGGTGCAGAAGACTCTGGTCGATACGGGGTTGATCGCCCCGCGCAACGTGTTCTTGTATGATGATCTGAACAACGCTGTCAGCGACTTGGCGGCAGCGCGCGTCGACGTCGTTGTGCTCGATCTGCTGGCCGCACAGGTCCATGTCGCTGCGGGTGAAGCCAGGCTTGCCGGACAAGGCATCAACGAGCAGCAGTACGCCATTGCCGTGCGCCAAGGCGCCACTGAGCTGCGTGACCAACTCAACGCGGCGCTAGCCGCGCTGATGGCAAGCGGCAAGATTGCGCGCCTCGCCGAGCAATATCTGGGCATCCCGGTGAATGAGTTTGCGGCGATCCCGGCGCAAGCGGCGACCGCGGCTGCCGAAGCGCCCTCATCCGCCACCATACCGCCCTCCACCATACCGCCCTCCACCACCATACCGCCCTCCACAGTACCGCCCCTCCCAGCCGCGTGTATCAACGGCATGGCGTGGGTGGCTGACCTTACCTATGACGATCAGGCCATGACCGCCCCGCCGGTGATGTTCCCTGGGCAGCCCTTCCAAAAATCCTGGCGCGTCCAGAATATCGGCACATGCACCTGGGACAGCAGCTACTTTTTTGCCTTTGCGCGCGGCAACGCTCCGGGCGCTGGCATGGGCATGCGCGACACGTTGGTCAACGTGCAGGGAACAGTCGCGCCGGGCGCAACCTACGATGTCGCCGTCGACTTGGTGGCGCCGTTGCTGCCTGGCGTCTACCAGGGCTTGTGGGAGCTGCATGGCGGCGCTGGCAACGCGTTTGGGCAGACGCTGCGCGTGGGCATTCAGGTGGCTGGTGCACCAACGCCCACGCCGGCGCCGACGCCGGCGCCGGCGCCCGGCATTATTTTCTCCGCCGACACAATGAACATCACGCGCGGCCAGCCTGTGACTTTCGTGTGGGATGTGCAGAACGCCCAGGCCGTGTACTTCTATCAAGAGGGTCAGGACTGGCAGGCCAATGGCGTGGCTGCGGCCGGTCAGCAAGTAGTTTACCCTGAACGCACCACGGCCTACGTGCTGCGCGTCCTCAAAGACGACGGCGCGGAGGCAATTCGCACTATCACCATTGACGTGCAGGCGAACGCTGGCCCCTCCATCGAGTCCTTTGCCGTCGTTCCTAACGGCGCCGTGCCCGCGGGCGCGTGCGTTGATATCTCCTGGCGGGTTATCGGCGAGGATGTCGCCTTGCAATTGACGCGCGACGATGCTGTGCTGTGGGAAGTGGCGCCGTCTGAAGGCAATTTACAGGACTGCCCACCAAAGATTGGCGAGTTCGTCTATACCCTGACAGCCACCGACGCCAACGGCGGCGACACCCGCCAGCAGACGGTGAAAGTAGTCGCTGCCGCGGCCAATCCTGCATCTTCAAATACGGCGCCCGTGATCGACGCCTTTGCCGTTTCGCCCGAAGCCGTCGCCGTCAACGGCTGCGTGGCGATCAGTTGGAATGTCGGCGGTGATGTCAAGCTGATCCAGATCTTGCGCGACGATGCCGTGATTCTAGACGACGCGGAGACAAGCGGCTCCGGGCAGAATTGTCTGACGGATGCGGGCGTCTACCGCTTCCGCCTCGTCGCCACCGGTTCGACCGGCGAGGAGAGCCGCGCCGAAGTTGCCGTAACCGTTGCGCCACCGACCCCAGTTGCGCCGTCTGTCACCGGCCCAAGCGATCCTGCCCTGACCGGTAAGACGTGGGCGCTGATCTCCCTGTTCGACGGCGTGAGCGCCACGCGCGCGCCGCTTGCCGGCAGCCAGATCATCGCCGAATTTGGCGACGACGGTCTGCTGGCTGGCTCGGCCGGTTGCAACAATTACAGCAGCGGGTACACTGCCTCTGACGGCGTCATGAAGATCAGTCCGGCGGTTGCCACGTTCAAGTTCTGCGGCGAGCCAGCAGGCGTCATGGATCAAGAGGCGATTTATCTTGCCTTGTTGACCACTGTGTCGACGTATGTCATCGAAGATGGTCAATTGACTCTTGCCGACGGCAGCGGCCAGTCCCTGGCGATCTTCGCGGCCGAACAGTAACGCGCGACTTCGCTGTCTAACGCTCACAGGACAAGAGACGCCGCCAGGCACACCGTTTGGCGGCGTCTGTATTTTCCAGCCTTGACCAGACCGGTATAATGGACGCAACAAGCGTGTTGCCGTTATGCCTGCCGCGCCACGTAACACCTGTGTGAATACCAGAACCGATAGAACCAACAAAAGGAGAGTTAAATGACAACCGTAAAGAAACCGTTGCCCTGGCTTGCGTTGATCCTAGTGTTGGCGTTGACGCTAAGTGCGTGCGCGCCGCTTGTTCCAGCGACGACACCGATGGCTGAAGAAACTTCTTCCTCAGAGACTACACCCGCCGCGGTTCAGGATGCGCTTCCCAACGCCGTTGATGATCTGCCGGACTTGGGCGGGCGGGTAGTGAGCGCCGCGATGGCGAATGACTACACGCCGCTGCAATTCATCGACCCCGCGACAGGCGAGGCAGTGGGCTGGGAATACGACGCGGTGACAGAGATTTGCCGCCGGCTCAACTGCGTGGTGGAGTGGAACAATTCGTCGTGGGAGGCGATGATTCCGGCCATCAGTGCGGGTCAGTTCGACATCGGCATGGATGGCATTACGATCACCGAGGAACGGGCGCAGCAGGTGGATTTCAGCGCGCCATACATGACCTCGCAGCAGTTCATGCTGGTGCGCGCCGATGATGATCGCTTCACGACGCCGGCCGAATTTGCAACAGACGACGAGTTGCTGGTGGGGGCGCAGGCAGGCACTTCCGGCTTCTACACCGCGGTCTACGACATCCTCGACGGCGATGAAGCCAACCCGCGCATCAGGCTCTTCGACACCTTCGGCGCGTCTGTCCAGGCGCTGCTCGCCGGCGACGTGGACATGGTGCTGGTCGATGCGGCGAGCGGCCGCGGCTACATCGGCGCCAACCCGGACAAACTCAAGATCGTGGGCGACGCCATCAAGTCGGAAGACTTCGGCTTTATCTTCCCGCCCGGCTCTGACCTCGTCGCACCTTTCAACGCGGCCATCGAATCGATGCAGCAGGATGGCTACATGGAGGAGCTGAACACGAAATGGTTCTTCCTCTACGATCCGAGTCAATAAAAGCCGTATATTCCTCTGAGTCCCGTCCCCCCTCCAGGCAGTCTTGAGGCCGCTTGGAGGGGGGAGCAAGGGTGGCTTTCGGCTACACAGGAGAAGCTGATGAATGACACCTACATCGTGTCTGCTACGCGCACGGCGATCGGCAAGTTTGGCGGGGCGTTGAAAGATGTGTCGCCGGTCGACTTAGGTGCGCATGTGATGAAAGCCGCGGTCGAGCGCGCCGGGGTCGAGCCGCAGCACCTCGATTTGTACAGCTTTGGCAACATCCTCAAACATGGTCACGGCCAGCTTGTGCCGCGCCACGCCGCGCTCAAGGCCGGCATTCCCGCCGAAGTGGACGGCTACGCCATCGACATGCTCTGCTCGTCGGGCATGATGAGCGTCATCAACGGCGATATGGCGATCCGCGCCGGCGACGCCGACCTGGTGCTTGCCGGTGGCATCGAGTCGATGTCGCAGGCAGGCTTTGTGCTCAGCGCACGCGCGCGTTGGGGGTACAAATTGCTTCTCGGCGGCAACACAGAGCAATTACAGGACGCGCTGCTCGTCGATGGCCTCACCGATCCCATCACCGGCGAGCTGATGGGCGAGGAGACGGAGCGTCTCTGCACGCTGCACAACGTGACGCGCGCCGAACTTGACGAAGTGGCCTATCTCTCGCAGACGCGTGCCACCGCGGCCACCGCGGCCGGCAACCTGCGCGCTGAAATTGCACCCTACGAAGTCCGCGAGCGCCGGCGCAACATCACGCTGGCAGTCGATGAAGGGCTGCGGACGGAAACGACGCTGGAGACGCTGGGATTGTTGCCGCCGGCGTTTGCCAAGGAGGGCGTGCTGACTGCGGGCAACTCCAGCCAGCTCTCTGACGGCGCCGCGGCGCTGGTGCTGGCGAGCGAGCAGGCAGTCAGGCAATATGGCCTGAAGCCAATCGCAAAGATCCTGGGCGGTGCGTGGGCAGGCGTCGAGTCTTGGCGCTTTGTCGAGGGGCCGGTCCCCGCCATCCGCAAATTGATGAAAAAGCTGAACGCTGACGTTGCTAGCTTCGACCTGGTGGAGAACAATGAAGCGTTTGCACTCAACAACGTGCTGCTGCGCAAGCTGCTGAGCATCCCCTACGATAAGATCAACGTGCACGGCGGCGCTATCGCCCTGGGGCATCCCATCGGCGCGTCGGGCGCTCGCATCCTTGTGACGCTGGTGCACGCCCTGCGCACACACGGCAAAGCGCGCGGCCTGGCCGCGCTCTGTCATGGCGTCGGCGGGGCCACGGTGGTGGCCGTGGAAGTGGTGGAGTAGCTCTGGGAGCGCGGGTGAAGGAAAGAATCGCCCGCGGAGTAGACGGATTCAGCGGGTGCGCACGGATAAAATCTGTGCGCATTACGCGGTTTGGTCATAATTTGGAACGGCGGCGAGGTGCGCTGGCTCACCGTGGGTTGCCGTATGCATCGATGTAGTGCCAGTCACTGGCAAAAGCAGGCTGGCCTTCGCCCGCTGGCCCGACGCGCTCGATCTGGCCTTTGCCGGTGACAGGCTGGCGCGCGCCGTCGCGTGCGAGGTCGGCGAACTGGCAGAACCACGCTTCGAGGCCGCACCGCAGCTCAGCAACGATCGCGCCAACGCTGGCATCGTTGATCAGGTTGTCGCGCTCGTCCGGATCTGCCGCAAGGTCGTAGAGTTCGTGGGGGCCGTAGGGGTGACGGTGAATGTACTTCCACCGGGCAGTGCGGATCATGCGCACCGGGCCGTACTCGTCGAACACGACCACGTGGTCGCGCGCTGGCGCTGCGTGGCCACGCAGCAGCGGCGCAAAGCTGTGACCAGGCAATCCTTTGGGGATGGCAGCCTTCAGCCTCACATAATCCAACAGCGTCGGTAGGAGGTCATAGTGGCTGAGCAAGCCAGTGGCCACTGCGCCCGCGGGGATGTGGCCTGGATGCGCGGCGATAAACGGCACTTTGACCGAGGTGTCGTACATATTCTGCGGAAAGGTGCCGTTGCCTTTGCCCCAAATGCCGTGATGCCCCATATTCATGCCGTTGTCGCTCGTAAAGAGGATCAGCGTCTGCTCGCGCACCCCGTGCGATTCCAGCCACTCCAGCAGCGCGCCGACGCCCTGGTCAGCCGCCGTGATCGCAGCATAATAGCCACTGAGGAGTTCGCGGCGTTTGGCATCGACGCCACGCGGCGCTGAGTTGATCTGCCAGGGATGCACGCCTTCATCGGGACAAGTTGCAAAGGGGCAGCCGGCATAGCGCGCCACCAGTTCCGGCGGATGTTGGCCCTGTTCCCACGGGCTGTGCGGCGCGGTGTAGTGCACGCTGAGATAAAAAGGCTGTTCGTCCTGGCCATACTGATCCAGGAACTCAAGCGCACCCTCGGTGATGACGTTGGTCAGATAACGTCCATCAAGCTTCATCGCGCCGCCGCGCAGGATCGGCGCGCCGTAGTAATCGCTGCCGCCATAGGGGATCACGCGCCAGTAGCTGAAGCCCTGCTGTGGCTGGAGGCTGTCGCCCAGATGCCACTTGCCGGAAAGCCCACACCGATACCCGTTGTTCGCCAGGATCTGCGTGTAGCTGGGCAGCCCGGCCAGATACTCGATCGCGCGGTCGTCGTCCATGAAGGGTTTGGGGCATTGCGCCGCGGGCATGTTGCCAGAACGGATCCAATCGTGCACGCCGTGCTGCGAAGGCGCCATGCCGGTCAGGATCGACGCGCGCGCCGGCGAGCAAACTGGCGAGGCGCAGAAAAAGTTGGGGCAATACAGCCCCTCACGCGCCAGCCGATCGAGATTCGGCGTGATGACTTCTTGATTGCCAGACGCGCCCAACGCCCAGGCGCCCTGGTCGTCGGTCAGGATGAAGATCACATTGGGGCGCCGCTTATTCACTTTAGGCATTCTCCTCGTTGCGCTCGGCGATGCCGAGACGTTGGAACTGCTCGGACGGCGCGTCGTTGCCTTGCATCAACGCCACCAGATGGCGCAGCAGGCGATCCTCCACCTCGGCATCGGCCAGCGGCGTCTGCTGCTGTGGGTCATCCTGCACGTTGAAGAGCATCGTGCCGTACGGTGATGGATTGAAGCGGAAACGCGCCGGGATCCTGAGCAGCCGGCAACCCTTGGTGAATGAAAACGGCTCTGCCAGTTGAATCTCCTGGAGTTCCTCGACCTCGAAGCGGTTACGCATGTGAGTCGGCATAAGGGTGTATTCGAAGCAGGGCTCGTTGTCCGGTGATGCGCATGACCGCATATATACGTAGCGCCCGTCTACTACATTGACGTGGCCGCCAAAGACGCCAAATAACCCCGCTTCGCGCAGGGGCTGGTCGTTCTCGATGACGCCACGCAACGGCCTGCCCTGCATGTCCACCGGAATGGGAACCTCAAAGTAGTCGAGCAGCGTCGGCGCCATGTCGATCATCTGGACAAGAGAGCGCCGCCGCTCGCCCTGGATGCGGCTGCGCGGATCCCAGATCAGCAGCGGCACGTGCGCGATCTCGTTGTACATGGGCTGCACCATCTTGGCCCACCAGTCGTGTTCGCCGAGCAGGAAGCCGTGGTCGGTGTTGACGATCAGCATGGTATCGTCCCACAGCTTCAACTCATCCATCAAGTCGAGCACCTTGCCCAGATAGTGGTCGCACATGCTGAGCAGCGCGGCGTACTCGAAACGCATGTGTTCAACCATCTCCGGGCTTTCGGTGACGGGCGCATAGGGCGGCCAGTCGAAGTGCAGGCCGTCGTAGCTGTGCGGGTAAAGCTCCTTGTACTTTGCTTGTGTAAAGAAAGGCTCGTGCGGATCGAACGTTTCAAGCTGCAGGAACCAATTGTCAGCGGCGGCGTTGCGGCGGATGAACTCCTCGCCCAGGCGAAAGACCTGCGGCTGGGGCTGATCCTGCTCCTCGGGCATATAGCTGCGGTTGACCCAATCCTGCCGCCACATGGCATCGGGGTGATTGGTGGTTTTGGGCGGCGTTGGGAAATCGCCGACCACCGCCTTCCACGGGTCGCCCTCCTGACCGCGCACCAGTTCGCAGGTGCTGTAGCGCGTGTGATAGGTGGCGCCGCCGTCCTCCCAGTAGTGCTGGTGGTCTGTAATCAGGTGCGTGTGGACGCCATGCTGCTTGAGGAGTTCGGGCATGGAATCGTCGAAAGGCTCCAGCGGCCCCCAACTGCGGTGCAGGAAGTTGTAACGCCCGGTGTGCAG
>JACSRH010000164.1 GCA_014879855.1 Caldilineaceae bacterium
AAGCAAAAGCCGCCTGGAGCTCCAGGCGGCTTTTGCTTTGCAGACTCCACAGCGCCGTGTGGTCAGTGGGTACGAACCTGCGTAAGCAGGTGGGTGCAGACTGGACGCTTCCGTCTTGCCTTGTGGGCTACCACATCCACGTCGCTTGGTCTAGCTCCCGTTTGTGAAGTGTTGGCTCGCCCCGTGTGCCAACTCATCACGGACGCCGCAGAGTCAACTTTAGTATAGCACAGGCGGCATAGGTGGCAAGACGGCGCGCGCCAGATTCGCCTGGACTATTGTAGCGGTGAAGAATTCCCCTGTTTTTGGGGTGGCCGCACAGCAATCGAGAGTTCCGCCAACTGGGTGTCGGTGACTGGGCAAGGTGAATCGAGCATCAGGTCAGTGCCGGCCGCCGTCTTTGGGAAGGCGATCACATCGCGGATGCTGGTCGCTTCCGCAAAGAGGGCAACCAGGCGATCGATGCCCAGGGCAATGCCGCCGTGCGGAGGCGCGCCATATTGAAACGCTTCGAGCAGATGGCCGAATTGTGACTGCGTCTGTGCGCTGGTCAGCCCCAGCCGCGCAAAGAGCCGATCCTGCAGGTCACTGCGATGGATGCGGATGCTGCCGCCGCCGATCTCCCAGCCGTTGAGCACCACGTCATAGGCTTTGGCAAGCACGCTGCCCGGGTCGCTTTCCAGCTTCTCCCAATCCTCGTCGCGCGCGCTTGTAAAAGGATGATGCACCGCCTGCCAGCGCTGTTCGTCTTCGTTGTACTCCAACAGCGGGAAGTCGACAACCCAGCAATAGGCCAGCAGCAGGGGGTCGATCAGGTTGGCGCGGCGGCCGATCTCCAGGCGCAGATTTGCCAGACACTGGTTGACGACTGCCAGTTTGTCCGCCACGATCAAGATCAGGTCGCCCTGCCTGGCTTCGCTGCGCGCGACAATGCCCTGGAGCTCGGCGGGCGCCAGGAATTTCGTCACCTGACTGCGCAGGCTCGCAGCTGGATAATTCCCCGACGCGTCCGGTTCGCCGGCAACGCCGATCCAGACCAAGCCCTTGGCGCCGTAGTGCTTGACAAAATCGGTCAATTCATCGATCTCACGCCGCGAAAGCGCATTGCCGCCGGGAAAGACGACGCCCTTGACCGCACCGCCGCTGGCGACAGCGCTCTTGAAGACGCCGAACTCGCTGGCGCTGACAAGGTCGTTGATGTTGAACAGCCGTTGTCCGAAGCGCAGATCCGGCCGGTCGATGCCATAATACTCCACGGCGTCAGCATAGCTGATGACCGGAAAGGGCAGCGTGAGCATACGTTTGTGGGGCAACATCGCGCCGCTGAGTTCGATCAACAACGCTTCGATTATGGCGCGGATGTCGGCGGCGTCGACAAAACTCATCTCCAGATCGAGTTGTGTAAACTCCGGCTGGCGGTCGGCGCGCAGATCCTCGTCGCGGAAACAGCGCGCGATCTGGAAATAGCGTTCCATGCCTGCCACCATCAATAACTGCTTGAGCTGCTGCGGACTTTGCGGCAGCGCGTAAAATTCACCGGGGTGAAGGCGGCTGGGCACGACAAAGTCGCGCGCGCCTTCCGGCGTGCTCTTGAGCAGGATGGGCGTCTCCACTTCAATAAAATCACGCGCTGAGAAATATTCTCGGATAAAGCGCACGATGTGATGGCGCAGCACCAGGTTCTGCGTCATGCGGGGCCGGCGGATATCGAGATAGCGATATTTGAGACGCAGCATTTCATCCACTTCATCCGCGGCGCTGGAGATGTAGAAGGGTGGATTCTTGGCGGTGTTGAGAATGGTGACTGACTCGGCAATCACTTCGATGTCGCCCGTGTCCAAGTTTGGGTTGCGCAGTCCTTCGGGGCGCGCGGCAACCTGGCCGCTCACCTGCACGACATACTCGCTGCGCGTTTGCACGGCCACACTATGCGCGGCCGGCGCCTGCTCGGAGTCAATCGTCACTTGGGTGACGCCAGAGCGGTCGCGCAGGTCGATGAAAATCAGCCCGCCGTGGTCGCGGCGCCGATTCACCCACCCGGCCAGGGTGACAGCTTCACCGATATGCTCCAAGTTTAGTGCGCCGCATGTATGCGTTTTCAACATAACTTGCTTCCTATCCGTTGATTCGTTCAATTTAGGTGACGCCCGCCTGGGCAATCAACCGTGCATTGTAGCTGTCAGCGCCGCCGCGGTCAATTTGCACTTGCCTGATGGGGTGCATTTCAATTTCTTAAAACATCGAGTATACTCGCGCACACAATAAATCACCTCAGAATCGAACTACCGTGAATGGGGCCACCGTGAATGGAGCCGCCGATGGCGAGAGCAAGACGCACGCCGATGTCCAGCGTGGATAAAGCCTGGTTCGAGATGGACAGCGCCACCAACCTCATGATTATCAACGGTCTGATGTGGTTCGAGGGCAAAGTCGATTTTGAACTCTTCACACACATCTTGGAAAAACGCTTTATCGAGCGTTATGAACGTTTTCGCCAGCGCATCGTGGCTGGCTCGGATGGCCGGCTCTACTGGGAACAGGATCCACATTTTGACTTGCGCGCGCATGTGCGGCGCGTCTCATTGCCGGAACCGCGCACCCAGGAGGGTCTGCAAAACTTCGTCAGCAGCATCATCAATGAGCCGCTCGACCGGCGCAAACCCTTGTGGCGTTTCTTCCTGGTTGAGGATGTGGAGGGGGGCACGGCGCTTTTTGGCCGCATCCATCACTGCGTCGGCGACGGCATTGCGCTGATTCGCGTCTTGCTCGACATGACTTCAGAAAATGTCGAGGATTCTCTGCTTCCGAACCTTGCGAGCGCCGAACAGCCCGCGCGGGCAGCGCATGCGCGCGGGCTGTTCGGCTCGACCATGCGGGCAGTGTACGAGCTTGCCAGAAACTCGGTGGATCTGAGCAAAACGTTGGTCGGCCAGACGTTGTTGACGCTGGAAGATCCCAGGCATCCCGCGATGGTCGCCAAATCGCTGGGCGTTGTCTCCGCGGCTAGCGCGGCGATTCTGGCGAAGCTGTTGCTGTTGCCGCCCGATCGTGAGACGGTGTTCAAGGGCGAGTTGAGCGCCATCAAGCGTGTGGTGTGGTCTAAACCGCTCGATCTGGCCAGCATCAAACAGATCGGGCGTGGCTTTGACGCTACGATCAACGATGTGCTTGTGTCTGCCGTTGCAGGCGCGCTGCGCGACTATATGCTTCAAGCAGGCGATGATCCCGATGTTGACAACATCAACGCCATGGTGCCGGTCAATCTACGCCCGCTGGATCACATCACTGAGCTGGGCAATCAATTTGCACTTGTTTATCTGCCTTTATCCGTCAGCCTGGACGATGCAGTGGCGCGGCTCAAGGCGACCAAACATGCGATGGATGTGCTCAAGCAATCGCCTGAGCCTTTTCTGGTCTATCAGATTTTGGGCATCATCGGCAATCTGCCGCTGGATCTGGCAAAGCAGGCGACGACCTGGTTTTCCTCCAAAGCTTCAGCGGTGCTGACTAATGTCCCTGGCCCGCGCCAGCAGATCTATTTTGCTGGGTTGCCGCTGCGCCAGTTGATGTTCTGGGTGCCGCAATCAGGCAAGATCAGCATGGGCATCAGCATCATCAGCTACAACGGCAGCGTGCTGCTTGGTTTGATGGTGGATGACACTCTGGTCAAATCTCCTCAACTCATCATGGAGCACTTTGCCCACCAACTTGAACTTTTGGCGACGCACGCCAAGGCGCGCAATGATGAACCCGCGGGGCAAGCGCGCTCAATTTCAGACCAGAAGTCTGCGCCGCAATTCGCGGATGAACATGCGGATCTCACCGCGCAGTAGGGGCGCATGTCCGCACAAAACATGGCAGAGCAGAAATATTGTTTGACAAGAAATAAGTTCGACCCACAGGCGCAGACACACAAAAGTGCGCGAAGAAAGTGCAAGACGCTTTGTCTCGCGTGGGCGATGATTGTGATAGTTTTCCTTGCATCACCCTTCGCTGTGCGTGCGCAAACGTCCGACAACGGGGCGCCGTCAGCCCAGGAGACGCCCTCAGCCCCGTTTGATTCGGCGCTGCCGACGCCGGTGGCGACGCCACTGCCTAGCGATACACCGGCGCCGACCGCACCGCCCACCTCTACGCCGCCCACCTCTACGCCGGCTGTGACAGCCACGCCGACGCCAACCCCAACGGACGATCTGGCGGGCGCCGTCATGCAGATTTCGCCGCTCAAAGTGGCGCCGGATGAGCGTCCCCTCAACAACTCCGGGGCGTTTGCCTGGCTTGCGACAGCGCTTGTCGTTGTGCTGGTCGGCGCGGTGGTGATGGCCGCAGCGCGAACACGCAGATGAGCAGCCCGCTGCCGCCTATTTTGCCACAAGAATTTGTTGACGAACGCGCGTTCCATAATTTGTTTTTGACTTGCGGCACGCGGTACAATATCCGTTATGCCTTTGACCTTGCATGCTGCCTGGCTCCCGAGTGGTGAGCCATTTTTTGACGGAACTCTCTTTTTCTGGGCGGAATCTCTCGAATTTCAGAGCGCTCCTCGGGGAGAGCTGTTGCCCACGCTCACTGCCAACGTCGCCCTGCCGGGGCGGCAACGGCTGCCCAAGACGCCCTCGCATCCCGGTCAACTAGCCATCAACCAACTGCGCACCTTGATTGCGGAGGAACTGCCGCAATTGCCGGTGCAGTCGATGCAACCTGCCAACGCCACGGTCTGGTTGCCAAGCCACGAGGGCGCGCCACTGGCGCGGCGCAGCGTGTTGCAGGCCGCGGACAAGGCGCGCACGGAGCATGATGCTGTGCGCCTTGCCAATTGGCAGGTCACCGGGCTGATAATGGGCGGACTTGATGCGCTCAAGTTTTTGACGCACACCCGGCGTCAAAGCCATCCGGCGTCGGCGGCTGAGGCAGCGCTGCGTCTGCGGCTTGGCAATGACATCCTCTACTGGAGCAACGCCGCCAAATTTGCCCTGGAAATGCTGATCGGCCAGCATTATGTGCCGGCGCTGCGACGCAATGGCGCCGCTGGTCTCTATGCGATCTGGCGTCCTGCGCTGTTAGATGATCGCCTGCGCCGGCGCTTTGTCGCACTGGTCGACACCATGCCGCCGGTCTGCCGCGCATATGACTTGGAGCACATCGCCGTCGCGCCGTCCGCCTACGAATTGACCGAACACTTTGTCGCCACCGTGGTCGATGCCGCCATCCGCACGTGGAGCAACGGTGATAAGCACAGCAGTGATAAGCACAGCAGTGATAAACACAGCAGTGATAAGCACAGCAGTGATAGACACAGCAGTGATAGACACAGCAGTGATAGACACAACGGTGGTGACAAGCGCAGCATGGAGACGGCTGCCCTGCAATGGGTTGGCCAACTGCGCACAGCGGAGCCTTACCTGCCGTTGCCGCCACAGCCTGCTTTCCATTTTATGCAGGCGTGGCAGGCGTGGATCGACCAGCTTCATGTCACCAGCGACGCCAATTTCCGCATTACATTCGAATTGGTGGAGCCGGCTCAGGCTGCACAATCTGCTGGGATGACCGGCGCGCTGGCCGACCAGACAGAAGCACCGCCGGCGGAGCGGCTCCATTGGACGTTGCGCTTCTATCTCCAGGCGCGCGACGATCTGCGTCTGCTCATCCCCGCGGACCAGGTGTGGGCCGCGCACAGCGGCCAGCTGCGTTTTGGCAATCGGCGCGTGGACCGGCCGCAGGAGCGGTTGCTAGCAGGCTTGGGCGCGGCGAGTCGTCTCTTCTCGCCCATTGAGCGCAGCCTGCGTTTGGCGCGGCCGGATCTGGCAATCCTGACTTCCATCGAGGCGCATCAATTTTTGCGAGAGGCCGCGCCCCTGCTGGAAAGCAACGGCTTTGGCGTGCTGTTGCCAGAATGGTGGAGCCTGCGCCAGCGCACGCGGCTGGGTTTGCGTCTGCGGCTTGCGGCTGACGAAGATGCGCGGTGGCTTACCGACGATGAAGACGCGGACCGCGATCTTTCCATTTCGCGCGCCCGCCACATGCCCATTCACTTTTCCTGGGAGCTGACGCTGGGCGAAGAGCGCGTCAGCCAGGCGGATTTCGAGGCGCTGACCGCGCACAACACGCCACTGCTCAACCTGCGCGGCCAGTGGATCGAACTCGATCCGCAGCAGGTGCGCGCGGCAAAACGCTTCCTTGTGGAGCGGCAGTCTTCTGGCGAGATGTCGCTGCTCCAGTCGATTCGGATGGCGCAGGCCTATCTGAATCAGTTTGAAGACCACACCGTCAAGCCCGGTGTGACGCAGGACGCGGAAATGCCGGGCTTGCCCGGGGCGACGTCGCCAGATGAGACGCTGTCGCTAGAAGCCGTGGATGTGGATGGCTGGTTGCGTCTGGTGCTCGACCACCTGCGCACACAGAAGAAGGTGACAGAACTGCGTGAGCCGGCAGGTTTTGTCGGCGAGCTGCGCCCCTATCAGCGGCGCGGCGTGGGGTGGCTGGTCTATTTGCGCCGGCTCGGCCTGGGCGCCTGTCTTGCTGACGACATGGGGCTGGGCAAGACCGTACAGGCCATTGCCATGCTGCTGCATGAACGGATGGTCGCGGCTGAGCCCGCGACTGCACCGCAAGGCGCCAGCAGCGCCGCGCCGGGGTATCTACCCGCGCTGCTGATCTGCCCGACGAGCGTTGTCGCCAACTGGCGGCGCGAAGTCGAGCGCTTTGCGCCGGGTTTGCGCATCCTGGTGCATCACGGCAGCGGGCGACTCGACGGCGACGCCTTTGTGACGACCGTGGCTGACAGCGATGTGGTGATCACCAGCTATGGCACGGCGCGGCGCGATATCGATCTGTTGCAACAGTGCACGTGGAGCGATCTGATCCTTGACGAAGCGCAAAATATCAAGAACCCAGCCGCTAAACAGTCACAGGCCGTGCGGCGCATTGTGGCGCATAACCGGGTGGCGCTGACCGGCACGCCAGTGGAAAACCATCTGACCGAGTTGTGGAGCGTCCTCGAATTTCTCAATCCTGGCTATCTGGGCAGCCACGAACGCTTCCGCCAGCAATTCATGATCCCGATCGAGCGTTATAACGACGATGACCGTGCGCGCGAGTTGCGGCGTCTTGTGCAGCCCTTTCTGCTGCGCCGCCTCAAGTCGGACCCGACCATCATCTCGGATCTGCCGGAAAAGAACGAGATGGTCGTTTACTGTTCGCTGACCCAGGAGCAGGCGACGCTTTACGAGAGCACCGTGCAGGAAGCATTGGCCGCGCTGGATCGCGCTGACGGAATTCAGCGCCGCGGTCTGGTGCTGAGTTTGCTGACGCGTCTCAAGCAGATCTGCAACCATCCGGCTCACTATCTCAAACAGGAAGCCCCGCTGCGACTGCGCAGCGGCAAGCTGGAGCGCCTCACCGAAATGCTGGAAGAAGCGCTTTCCGTCGGCGATCATGCGCTGATCTTCACGCAGTTTGTCGAAATGGGCACGTTGTTGCAGCGCCATTTAATCGAGCGCCTCCAGACGGATGTGATCTTTCTGCACGGCGGCACCTCTGCGCCGCAACGCGACCGCATGGTGCAGGCTTTCCAGCGCGACGACGGGCCAGCCATCTTTGTGCTGAGCCTGCGGGCAGGCGGCTCCGGCCTCAACCTGACGCGCGCCAATCATGTCTTCCACTTTGACCGCTGGTGGAATCCGGCCGTTGAGAATCAGGCGACCGACCGCGCGTTTCGGATCGGGCAGCGTCGCAACGTGCAGGTGCATAAATTTGTGGTGGCCGGCACGTTGGAAGAGCGCATCAACGCCATTCTCGAAAGCAAGCAGTCGCTGGCGGAAACGATTGTCGGCAGCGGCGAAAATTGGCTCACAGAGTTGAACACCGACGAGCTGCGCGAGATCCTGACGCTGCGCCGCGAGACGCTGGACGAATGAGGTAAGCAAATGGCCGTTACTTCCCTGGCAGGCAGCGCCACAACCGGCGCCTGGTGGGTGCGCCGCTGGACGAAATTTATGCAACAGGTTGGCGTTGAATCCCGCGCGAACGAGCTGCGCGGGTTGCGCGTCAAACGGTTGGAAGTGCAACCAGGGTTGATCCAGGCGCAGGTCGTGGCGCGTGAAGGCGGCGTAACGGGTGTGGAGATCCGCTTCCCGATCCTGTCCGAACCTCAATGGGCCGCCATCATCGACACGCTGGGCAGCCAGGCGCTCTTTGTTGCACAGTTGTTGGCGGGCAATATGCCGGCTGAAATTGAGCAGGTTTTTCTGGATGCCGGAAGCTGGCTCCTGCCGTCGGATGTCAGCGAGATCGAGCAGCGTTGTGCGCTGCCTGGCGAGACGCCGACCGCGCTGGAATGTCCTTGCCGCGCCTTGGCCGCGGTCTATGTCCAACTGGGTGAAATGGTGGCGGAAGACCCCTGGCTCTTGCTGCGTCTGCGCGGCCGCGACCGCCAACAAGTCTTGGCCGCGCTGCATGAGAAGCGCAACAGTGAACTCCAGGCGTCCACCGCGCGCGCTGTCCCCGCCCTAGAGACCTCGGCCGTGGCGGAACGCGCCTTCTACACGCCGCCGCTGCACAGTTCGCAGGCGGACGCCGAAGATGATGTCCAGCTCGAAGCGCACATTGCTGACTTCTGGGGGCGGCGTAAAGTATTGGAGAACGTTCACTACCATCTGGTGCAGCCGGCGGTCGAGCTTGCTCTCTTGCGCCGCCTTGGGCCGATCAGCGCCAGCGCGGATGGCGGCGAAGCCTACGCGCAATTGCAGAGCATCTACCACCGGGTGACGCGCCGTGCGTGGGACATGGCCTTTACGCCCGATGAAGAGTTTGTGCCAGATGACAGCGAAAGCGTCGATTAGCTTCTCCGCCTCAAATTGACTGAATGATCCCGCCTTGACGCAGAGAGCAGCACTCTGTTTTCTCTGCAAGCCTCTGGCATCTCTGCAACTCCGCGTCAGAGGGAAGAAATTTCTCTACAGGTTCTCATGCCAGACGCCTGGCGATGCGTTTAGCGACGCCCATTGCCAGGGCAATCCCCACCGCGGCTGCACCGAACACCAGCGCACCCGTGCGCAGCCAGCGCGCTTTATCGGCCATGCGCCACCAGCGCAGGCGCATCAATCCCCATTCCCAAAGGCCTGGCAGCGCCGTTGCCCCGAGCACTGCCAGGCGATCTTTGCCAGTGATATAGACTTCGCGCTCCTCCCGTTCGATCGCTTCGACGATGCGTTCGCCTACGCGCGTCGCGGGTGTGCGCCCCAGCAGCCCAACGCGGCGGCGCGCGGGCCGCGCCCGCGCTGTTTGCGACAGTAGAAAGCTGTCATCGAACTCCGTGGCTGTGATGCCTGGCAGCACGGTGATGACATGCACCTTTTGTGCGGCAAGCTCCATGCGGGCCGCGGTTGAAAAAGCGCCCAACGCAAACTTGGACGCGGTGTAGCCGGCCGAAGCCCCGACCATGCCCAGCGACGGCACGGCGATTTTGCCCAGAATACTGCTGACATTGACGATGACGCCGCCACCTTGCTCCACCATGATGGGCGCCACCGACTGGATGGCGAAGAGCGGGCCAAAGACGTTGACATCGAACAGATAGCGCAGCCGCGCCTCGTCAAGTTGCGTGACATCGCCTTGTAAACCCAGGCCGGCGTTGTTGATCAGGATGTCGATGCGGCCAAAATGCGCCAGCGTCGCCTGCACCATGCGTTCAATCTGGCTGCGCTGCGCCATGTCCGTTGGCAGCACCAACGTGCGCACGCTCCAGCGCTCCTGGAGGGAGGCGGCCAGCGTTTCCAGCCGCTCCGCCCGGCGTGCGGCGAGCGCCACATGAACGCCGCGGCTGGCCAGCGCCGCAGCAGTCGCCGCGCCGATGCCTGCACTGGCGCCGGTGACAATCGCCACCTGCTCTGGTATCACCTTCATGGTTATATCGGCTCACTCTCTTTGGATGATGGTCAATTTTCCAGCCGGCTGCGAAGTGGCGCGATTGCTGCGGCGCTACTGACGCGGCGCTACTGACGCGGCGCTACTGCCATCCCAACTCATAGCCGGTCTCGTACATGGCCACGATATTCTCTGGCGGGCTGATTGACTGGATGTTGTGACAAGGCGCCAGAATGTAGCCTCCGCCGGCGCCAAGCACCTCCAGGTTGTAGGCGACTTCTGCACGCACATCATCCACCGCGCCAAATGGCAATGTGTGCTGGTTGTCCATCCCGCCGTGGAAGATCACCTGGTCACCAAAGTCGCGCTTGAGCTCGGCGCGCGCCATGTCGCGGCAGCGCCACTGGATGGGGTTGAGGATATCAATGCCGACGCCGATCATGTCGGGCAGAATGGGACGGATGGCGCCGTCGCTGTGGTGGAAGACGTAGACGCCCGCGCTGTGCGCCAGATCGATCATGCGCTTCATACGCGGTGCAAATACTTCACGGATGGTCTTTGGCGAAAAAAGCAGGCTCTGCTGCGATCCGAAATCCTCCGCCACATAGGAGAGCATCACTTTCCCTGGAATCTGCTCGTAGATGCGCTGCGTGTTGATATAGGACAGATCGAAGAGTTTGTCGAGGCAATGGAGTGCAAACTCTGGGTTGACGAGCAGATCCATGTATGCCTGTTCCATCCCGCGCAGTCGGGCGTAGGTCAAAAATGGCTCGGAGCCGCCGCCCTGGATCGGATACTCCTCTTTGCCCACAAGCTGCTCGGGGATGCTCGAATAGTCAAGCCAGTCCGCGCTGGGCCAGGTATAATTGGCCTCCAGTTCCTCGATCGTTTCATAGTCGGCCAGCGGGTGAACGACGCACTCTCGATAGAAACCGCCTTCATATTGCACATCGCGGAAGCCACAGCCAAACATATCGCAGTCATCGTCGATAGGTGGGCCGACATATTCGGGTTTCATTGTCACGACGCGGTCGATGTGGAGCGTGCGAAAGACTTCCCACTCGTCTGCACACCCCAGGTGCTGCTGGAGCTTTGCCATCGTCTCGTCGGTGCCCCAGTAATCCATCGGCACGCGGTCGGGCGTCTTGCGCTGGAGCACAGCGAGCCAGCGCTCTTTGGGCGTCATACTTTCTTTTGGCATGTCATTTGCATCCAATGTTTGCGTTTTTACTGGAATGATACGGTTAGTGAAATAGAGGGTGTAGAGACCTTTGGGTTACTCGCCTGAATAGTGCACCCAGCGCGAGGAACTGCGGAAGACCAGCAAGGTGGCGACCAGGATGATCAGAAAGAGCACCCACGCCATCCCTGCGGCGTACCCCATCTTGAAGAAGCGAAAAGCGTTCTGATAGAGGTAGAGCGAGTAGAAAAGCGTCGAATCGGCCGGGCCGCCGTTGGTCATGATATATGCCTGCGAGAAAACCTGGAAACCGCCGATCAGCCCGATCACCAGATTGAACAGGATGACTGGGGTAATGATCGGAATCATAACCGAACGAATACGCTGGAACTCGTTGGCGCCATCAAGCTCGGCAGCTTCGAGCAGCTCTTTGGGCACATCTTGCAGCCCCGCCAGGAAGATGACCACGGCATTGCCGACCGACCAAAGACTCATCAATACCAACGAGGGCTTGGACCAGCCTGGATCGGTCAGCCACGGAATCGGTGCGATGCCCAGGTTGCGCACGAGCAGATTCAACACGCCGTACTGAGGGTTGAAGAGCCAGAGCCAGACAATCGATGAAGCCACGATAGGAATGATCACCGGGATATAGTAGATCGTACGGTAGACGGTCATGCCGTGCACGTTCATGTTCAACAACATGGCGAGGCTCAACGCCAGCACGATCCCGATCAGGTTGGAGAGCACCGTGTAATAAAGCGTATTCCCCAGCGCCAGCCAGAATAACCTGTCGCTAGTCAGCATCGAAATATAATTATCTAGCCCAATCCAGCGTGGCGGCTGCAAGACCGAATAGGTGGTGAAAGAGAAATAGAAAGAGGCGATGATCGGAATCACGCCAAAACATAGAAAACCGATCAACCAGGGCGAGCAGAAGGCCATGGCCTTCCAAAAGCGTTTGCGCTGTTTGCGCTGTTCGGCCTGGCTTCGCGTTGCGGCTGCGGTCATCGTTCTTCTCCTAACCCTTCATGCCCGTAAAGGTGATGCCCTGGATAAAGGAGCGTTGCGCAAAGAAAAACAGGATGATGACTGGCACGGTAAAGAGCGAGGTGGCAGCCATAATCAAGGAGAAGCGGCTTAACCCGTAGGAGCTTTGCATCTGCGCCAACCCTAATGAGATCGTGAACCAGCGGGTGTCGTTCAAATAGATGAGCGGCGTCAGAAAATCATTCCAACTGTTCAGGAACTGAAAGAGCGCCACCACCATAATTGCCGGTTTTGACAACGGCAGGATGATGCTGGTGAGAATGCGCAGTTCGCCTGCCCCGTCGATCAGCGCCGCATCGGAGAGTTCGTTGGGAATGCCGCGGAAGAATTGGCGGAACAGAAAAATGAAGAACGCATTGCCAAAGAAATGAGGGACGATCAAAGGCAGCAGCGTATTGGTCCAGCCGATCCGGCTGAAGATCACGTACAGCGGGATCATGGTCACCTGAAATGGCAGCATGATGGTGCTGATCACAAGCACAAACACCCACTCGCGGCCCGGCCATTCCATGCGTGCAAACGCGTAGGCGGGTAGTACGGACGA
This sequence comes from Caldilineaceae bacterium, assembly GCA_014879855.1. GTDB lineage: Bacteria > Chloroflexota > Anaerolineae > Caldilineales > Caldilineaceae > Caldilinea. The sequence continues at coordinate 12,639 of JACSRH010000164.1, forward strand.
AACCACCACGCCGATCACTGACAGCAACGTGACGATCAGCGTGTTAATTAAATAGGTTCCAAACGGCACAAAGAAGAACGCGTCGATGAAGTTGCTCCACATGACCGGACTAGGAACCCAACTTGGTGGATAGCTCAACACCTGCCTGTCAGTTTTCAGCGCGGTGCTCAACATCCAGATCAGGGGGAAGATAAAAAAGAGTCCAAAAAAGATCAGGGCGCCGTGTTTCAACAAGCTTGTGATCAGCCGGCGTGCTGCCACTTGATTGCTGCGCGTTCTGGGCTTGGGAGAAGTTCCTAAGGCCGGCTGAGCAACCGTGGACGCTGACAGCGGCTTATTCCTGGAGTTGGTCAAGGGAACTTGCCTTTCTGAGAGGCTGGTTGAAAAAAGGGCATTTTGACGCGGAGGCGCGCAATAGCAGAGGTTCGCAGAGGAAAAGCAAAGATATCTCTGCGGGTATGCCGCTGCGCTTTCTCTGCATCGCTGCGCCTCCGCGTCAAAATGGAAGGCTTTTCAAACAACTTCTAACATGAGATGAGGTTGGTTCGAGATGTTGGTTCTTGAACCAACCCAGATAGGCCAGAAACCAAACAAATCAACCCTGCTGAGCAAAGAATTTGTCCAGTTCAGACTGAACGTCAGCGGTCACTTCATCCATCAGTTGCTGCGGCGTCCCATCGAGCAGGCGCACCTTGTCGCGTGCAGAGGAAAGACGATCCTGATAGAAGGTGCCAACCGGCATCTTGGGCGGCAACAGCACACGGTCGCCCTTGAGGAACATATCGACCATTTCGGGGAAGCCCGGATACGCGGCCAGCATCTTCTGGAAGGGTTCATAGTCCAGCATCTTGGTGGTGACCGGCACATTGATCGGCCGTTCTCCCCAGGTCAGCACGGTGAAGTAATCTTCCAGCGTGCCGCCCAGCCCACCTGTGTACTTGACAAACTGCCAGGCTTCAGTCGGCGCTTTCGTGCCTTTGGGCACCACGGTGAAGTCGCCATAGCTGTAAGTGGTCACTTCTTTCGTGCCGCCAGGCTGCGGTGCAGGTGTAATTCCATAGCGGAATCCATCCTCGGCATATTTGGCAAAGTCGCCCAGTTTCCAGGCGCCGCCCACTTCATGGATGGCAATGCGACCCGAAATAAAGGGGTCGAGCACGCCGGCGCGTTCGCTTGCCAGACCCTGCTGGAAAGCCTGCACCTTGGTTACATCGTACTTCTGCGAATACGAAGCCATCCAGTCGAACATGCTGACGATGCTGGGGTCGTTGGCTGTAACTTTGCGATTTGCCTCATCATAGAAAGAGCCATCAAAGGGGGCGGCCCACATCCAATGATCGGTCGGCATGTGCCCCATACGCGTGATGAGGCCATCTTCTTCCAGGGTCAGCTTTTCGGCCATTTCATCAAGCTCTTCCAGCGATGCCGGCGGCTTTTCTGGATCAAGTCCGGCCTCTTCAAAGATTGCCTTGTTCCAACCCAGACACGAAGTCTGCTGCCAGTAGGAAAGCCCCCAGAGTTTGCCGTTGTAGCTGCCCATATCCATAATCGAGGGATGGAACCAATCTTTGGCAGCGGCCAAGTCTTCACCGCTGCCATAGTCATCAAGCGCCAGAATAGCACCCTGTTCCGTCAGGCTGGGAATATTGATCGCCGAGTAGACCGTGATCATGTCTGGCGGGTTGCCAGCCGCCACCGAGCTCAGCAGCTTTGTCATCAATTCAGCGCCCGGCACGACATTCTGTTCTGCTTTGAGTTGGGGGTTCTTACTGTTGAAGCTATCGCAGACAAACTGCGTCATTTCCTCCCACTGTTCGGTCCATGCGTGCCAGTACATGAGGGAAATTGGCGCTTGACTGCCGCTCGCAGCCTGTTGTCCGGCGGGCGCAGCCGCGGGTGCACAAGCCACCAGCGCCATTCCAGCGACGCCAATCGCAGCGCCTTTCAAGAAATCACGTCGAGATAATCCATCCATTCTGTTCATAAATCTCTCTCCTGATCTTTAGAATCTGCTTGGACATTGATAAACGGAGTAAAAAGAACCTGCTTCGGTAAAAATCACCTTTGACCGATGACCGCACAGTGACTATGCGCGGCGCCGCTTGACTTTATCGATAGAGGGACTGGGCGTCACGTGCCGCATGTCGCCATACCGCTTTAAGGCGGCTTGTTATCTATCTGAAAATTGCTGCGGAGGGGAAGCGCCCAGAGGAATGTAATATGACCCACAATCCATTTCAGGATGAGATCTTAATGGTCCTCTCAGTGGCTGTAACTTGTGGTAAAAATCGCGCGATGCAAAAAGATCGGCGACACAATCGATTGTCTGGCTGAATGGAGCCATTATACCAGTTGCAATTCATCTGTCAAAACATCATGCTGGGCGCCAGACGCCCAGCATGATGACATCGCATCTTTAGATGTTGGCAAGCGAGGGATGGATAGCTTTACTTCAGTTCGTTGCGAGTGTAGCCCAAAATCTCGCGCGCCACGATCAGCGTGTTGATCTGCCCCGTGCCTTCGTAGATGTCGTTGATCTTGGCGTCGCGCATCCACTTTTCGACTAGCAACTCGGTGCTGTAGCCGAGTGGGCCGAGCAGCTCCACTGCCTTCTGTGTGATCATCGTGACCGCGCGGCCGGCCTTGGCCTTGGCCATTGAGGATTCCAGCTTGTTTTCCTCGCGCGCGTCGAGCAGCGCCGTGGCCTTGAGTGTGAGCAGCCACGCGGCGCGCAACTGCGCTTCCATCTCCAACAGGTCGGCTTGCACCGCAGACAGTTTCCAGCGGGGCTTGCCGTACTCCATTTTAACGCCTTCTTTGGCCAGTGTGTCGCGGGTAAACTCAAACGCTGCCCGTCCAATGCCGATGGCGCTCGCCGCCACAATCGGACGGGTCGAGTCGAAGGTTTTCATCGCCCCCTTGAAGCCTTTGCCGCCGCTGGTCTTGACCTCGGCGTCGCCCAGCACATTGTCGGCCGGAATGCGTGCGTTGTCGAAGATGATTGCGGCTGTGTCACTGGCGCGAATGCCGAGCTTCTCCTCGACTTTGGCGATGATCACGCCCGGCGTGCCCGCTTCAACGACGAAGGGCTTCATGCCGGCGCGCCCCGCCTTCTTGTCGACCGTTGCCCAGACCACAACCATGCCGTCGGACTCTTCGAGCGCCAGCTTGCCGCTGGTGCAGAAGATCTTCTGACCATTGATGACCCACTCGTTGGTCGCCGGGTCGAAGGTGGCGGTCGTCTGGATGTTGCCGGTGTCGGACCCAGCCTGCGGCTCTGTCATCGCCATGGCGCCCCATTTGGCCGGACCTTCGGTGTAGCGCGTGAGAAAGCGCTCGATCTGCTCAGCCGTGCCGACGGCCTGCACCGCGGCGCCGCCCAAGCCGCCGCCAGGAATGCACAGGTAAATGCCAGCGTCGCCCCAGCTCAACATTTCAATCATGTGCACCAACATCATCGTGCCTGTGCTTTGCCTGGCCTCTTCGGCGGGAGGCGCTTCCAGCACCGCGACGCCGCCATGACCATTGGACTGCGTCGCCAGCGCCGCTTCTTTTTTCTTAGCCGCGCGCGCCTTGGCGGCCGCAATATTGGCGCGTTCCATCTCCTGCATCTGCGGCAGCATCATGGCGACGTAGCGCGCCGGGCGCTCGTGCTCATTATCATCTAAACGGCGGCTGTCCGGACGCATAGCGTGCTCGGCCACGATCTGGACCTGGCGCAGTTGTTTCTCGATTGCTTCTGGTGTTTTGAATTCGATAGCCATCGTCGGTTTCCTTTTCACCTGATTCGTCTCAGCGAATGGCGCAACATCTTTTACGCCACGACTGCGCCGTCCATTGTCACAAAGCCGCGGCCGTTGCGCAGCCACAGCTCGACGGGATGTTCGCGGATGTATCCATGCCCGCCCAGCACCTGCACCGCGCCATCGGTCACGTCGAGCACCATCTTATCGGCGTAGCTCTTGGCCAGCAGCGCCGCCTTGGCGGCATCTTCGCCGGCATCGAATTTATACGCGGCTTCCCACACCATCAGCCGCGTCCCTTCGATTTCGATGCGCATGTTGGCGAGCATGAAAGCGATGCTTTGACGATGGGCAATCGGCTCACCAAAGGCTACGCGCTCCTTTGCATAGGCAACGGCGTATTCATAGGCGGCGCGCGCCAGGCCTACCGCCAGCGCCGCCAGCGTAATGCGGCTGAGCGTCAGCAACTTCTGAATGCGAATGCCTTTGAGTCCGCCCAGGCGATTGGCTTTGGGCACAGTGACGTTCTCGAACTCAACTTCGTACATCTCCAGCGCCTGCACACCCATCAGCTTGACGCGCTTGCCGATCTTGACGCCGGGCGTATCGCTGGGCACAATATAGGCCTGCGTGACGCCGCCTTCCTGGGCATAGACCAGGAAAAATTCAGCCTGCTTCGCCAGGGGCACGTAGGTCTTCTTGCCGTTGATGATGAAGCTGTCGCCCTCTTTGACGGCAGTCGTGCGGAGGTCAGCCGGGTCAAACTGCACCACCGGCTCGACCAGCGCTGCCGTGGCCCTGGGGAAGGAGTCGTTGCAGAAGAGCGCCAGATATTGCTCCTTCTGCTTATCATTGCCAAACTGGGCGATTGGAATGGCAAACAGGTTGGGCGTCAACAGGTGGAGGCTGATGCCCAAGTCGCCCCACGCCATTTCTTCCAAATAAAGAGCGCTGGTCAACGCCGAGTATTCGCCATACCCGCCATACTGGGCGTCGATGAAGCCAGGCAGCAGCCCTAACTCCCAGCCCATCTGCACCACTTTATCAGGCACTTGTTTGGATTCTTCAGCCTCGCGGTAGACGGCGCGCAGGTTCTTTTCGGCATATCTGCGCACTGTGTCCACCAACATCTTCTGTTCAGATGTCATATCAAACGAGTACATAGCTGCTCCGTTTCAAAAAACTAGGCGAGACACAGGGAAAATCTTGCGGACGTCCCCGGCTATTTCCGCCACCTTGCCACAGATCAAAGAGGGATAGCACTTGTAGCCTATGGTCAACATGTTGCGCGACGGTTGTGGTAAGGTTGAAAAATGTTTATCGAGAGAAGGCCATTGCGCGATTGGGGATGATGGCCAGAACAGCAAGGCTCCCCCGATTCCTCTGTTGACTTTCAATCTTCCAGCGCTGTGCAGTACAATCGAGCCAATGGCCGATCGATCCGTTGCCACATCAACAACAGCGTCACCTGTGAGCGCAGCGCGCGTGGCGCTTGTCCACGACTGGCTCAACCAGATGGGCGGCGCCGAAAACGTGCTCGAAGAGCTGGCGCTCCTCTTTCCGGGCGCGCCTGTCTATACCAGCATGTACGACCGTCAGGCAATGCCGGACGCATATCGGGGTTGGGACATTCGCACCACCTTTATGCAGCGGCTGCCCGGCATCACCCGGCGCCATCAGAACTATCTTCCCCTTTATCCGCTCGCCTTTGGGCGCACTGACCTCAGCGCCTACGATCTTGTCCTGAGCAACAAGAGCGGCTTCTGTCACGGTGTGCGCACCAGTAGGCATGACCGTAAAGCGCTGCACGTTTGCTATTGTCTGACGCCGACGCGCTTTCTTTGGCTCTTCGATCAATACCGCGCGCGTGAGCACATCAGCGCAGCAGCAGGCGCGCTGCTCCAACCGCTGCTGGCGCAGCTACGGCGATGGGACTATGCCGCTGCACAGCGCGTTGACCATTTTATCGCCATCAGCAGCGAGATCCAGCGGCGCATTCACGACATCTATCACCGCGAGAGCGTCGTCATCCATCCGCCAGTGGACACCGACTATTTCCATCCTGCCCAACACATTGCCAACGGGGACTACTATCTAATCGTCAGCCGGCTGATCCCTTACAAACGCATCGACCTGGCCGTGCAGGCTTTTAGCCACTTGCCGCAAGCAAAGCTGATCGTTGTCGGTGATGGCCGGGATCGCGCCGAACTGGAGGCGCAGGCGACGCCCAATGTCACCTTTGTCGGGCGTCAGCCGCGCGCACGTGTGCGAGAGTTGCTGCAAGGTTGCAAGGCGTTCCTGTTCCCAGGGTTGGAAGATTTCGGCATCGCGCCCGTCGAGGCGTTAAGCGCGGGGCGACCGGTCATTGCCTTTGCTGGCGGCGGCGCACTCGATACAGTGAAGCCGGGCGTCACAGGCGAGCTGTTTGCGGCGCAGACTGTGGAAAGTTTGCTGGCTGTGTTGCAGGCGTTCGATGTGCAGCTCTATCCGCCTGACGCTTGCCGGGCGCAAGCGGAACGTTTCAGTGCAGAAACGTTCCGGCGCAAGCTGCTGGCGCACCTGAACGGTGTTTTATAGTATAGGTTTTATCGTGACTCACTATCTCCGGCCAGCATGGCGCCAACAAGCAGAGAAACGCAACGCACTTCTCGTGCAACGCTTTGAAAGGTGAATCCGGCTTCGGTTCGCACGCGTTGGCTGTGTGATGATTTTGTCGCCAACGCCGTCCCCTTGTAGACTTCACACCTTATGGAATTACGTGAGTATTGGGCGATTTTGCAGCGGCGCTGGTGGCTGCCGGTGGTGTTGGCATTGCTTGTAGGTGGCTTGAGCCTCGCTCAAGTGCAGCCGTGGCAACCCAAAACCCCCATCTTCAGTGCGACAATGCGCATGTTGGTTGGCGTGTTGCCGGCCGCTGAACAGAACCTCACTGCCTACGACCCACGCTATTATGCCTGGCTGACCAGCGAGTATCTGGTGGATGACTTCACCGAAGTAGTGCGCAGCCAGCTCTTTGCTGCGAACGTCAGCCAGCGGCTGAGCGCACAGAATATCACCGTGCCGGCGGGCGTGATTCAGGCCAGCGCGGCCACCGGCAAGCTCCACCGCATCATCACGCTCAGCTTCACCTGGCGCGATCCTGCACAACTGGAAGCGATTGCCCAGGCGGCGGCCGATGAGCTGATGCAGAATACGACCTTCTATTTTCAGCAACTTGGCACAGATAACGCTGGCGTGACGCTGATCGATGGGCCATCGATCAGCACGGTCAGCCCCGGGGTGCGCGAGCAGATTGAGTTGCCACTGCGCATTCTGCTGGCCTTTTTGGTTGGCGTCGGATTGGTCTTTTTGCTCTATTATCTGGATGATTCGGTGCGCAACGAGCACGAACTAAACGCGATGGGGATACAAGTGATCGGCGTTATTCCCAAAGAGAAGTGAAAGGTAAGCTGATTTTGCAACTGGTCGTTTGACGCAGCACGGCGCACGGCGCGCAAAGGGTCGCCATCACTGGAGCTTAATCAGCGATTGACACAGAATCGAGGTGTTGTGTGACTTTACAAGAATATTGGCGGATTATCCGCAAGCGCGGTTGGATTGTGGTGGTGGCGGTCGTGTTAGGGGCGGCGGCGGCCTTTGGCATCAGCTCGGTGCAGAAGGAGCTCTACCAGGCCGTTGTCGAGGTCAGCACCGTGCCGGCTCGCCCGGATTGGGGGCTGGGCAACACCGCCAAAGACCTGATGCGCAACTTTACGTCCAATCTCAAGACGCCCGAAGTCGCGGCACGTGTGATTGCCCACCAACAGTTGGATATGAATCCTTACGATCTATTGGCGAACACGCAGATCGAGCCGGATTCCAGCACCTTTACCATCAAAGTGCAGGTGCGCAATGCTGACGGTGAGGTGGCGAAATTGGCGGCCCTGGGCTTTGCCGACGAATTTCTCGAAGAGCGCACGGCCTACTATGCGCAACTCGACAAAAGCGACCGCATCGAAGTCAAGTTGCGCAGTCGAGATATTGGCTACAGCCAGGTGCAGCCCAAGCCGTTGCTCAACGCGGTGGCCGGCGCCGTGCTTGGCCTGCTGCTTGGCCTGGGCCTGGTGCTGCTGTTGACATGGGTGGAGGCTGATTTGTTGCGGACGCCTGCTGCTATCGAGCGTTCGCTGGGCTTGCCCGTGCTCGGCGCCATCCCACGCAGCAGCCGCGACGCTGTCCAGCCTGAAGTGCAGCCGGGTGGCGTCGGCGCGCCGAAGACAGCGTGACAGCGTCTTCAACCGCGTGAATCCTTTCCATTCGCGTCATTCGCATTGCATACTCCGTTTTTTACCGCTGGCGCTGCTTGCGCTGGCGGTTTTGCTATATGCCGCTTATTTCAGCTATCTCACGTTGCTGCGCTATCACACATTTGAGGCGCGCGCGCTGGATCTGGGCAACCTGAACCAGGCGATCTGGAACACCGCGCACGGCGATTGGTTTCGCCTCACCAACCAAGAAGCCGATCAGACTAGCCGACTCGCCTATCACGTTGAACCGATCCTGCTGCCGATCGCACTGCTCTATCGCCTCTATCCCGCGCCGGAATTGCTGCTCGTCCTTCAGGCAGTGATCGTCGCACTCGGGGCGATTCCGCTTTTTGTCCTGGCAAGATGGCGCGGATTGGGCGACTGGCTGGGGCTGGCCTTTGCGCTGGCTTACCTGCTCAATCCTACGATCCAGGCGGCGAACTGGCTGGAATTTCATCCCGTGACGCTGGCGCCAGCCTTGTTGATGGCAACATTTTACTTTCTCGTCACTGGGCGCACGCGCTGGTTTGTGCTGTTTGCGATCCTGTCAGCAAGCTGCAAGGAGGAAATCGGCCTGCTAGTGGCTATGATGGGACTCTATGCATGGCTGGTGTTGCGCCGCCCGCGGCTGGGGTTGACGACCGCGCTGCTGGCAGGCGGCTGGTCGCTGTTGGCGGTGTTGGGGATTCAGAGTGCTGTTGCTGGCGGCAATATTCATTGGGGGCGCTACGCCTATCTGGGCGAAACAACGACGCAGAAGCTGATCAGCGTGATGACGCGCCCAGACTTGCTGATCGCTCAGCTTCAGCAAGCAGGAATTGGCCGCTATTTTTTCGAGCTGTTGCTGCCGGTGGGCTTCACCGCGTTGCTGGCGCCGGAAGTGCTGCTGCTGGCGCTGCCGTCGCTGGCGATCAACCTGCTGGCCGATTTTGCACCCATGCATCAGGTGACGGCGTTGATCTATGCCGCGCCGGTGCTGCCTTTTGTGATGCTCGCCGCGGTGATGGGCGTGGCGCGTGCGCAAGCAATGGTAGCACGTAATGGCACGCGGCTCGCGCGGAGCGCCGCGGATCAGAACCTGAAAGAAAATCCGCGCCCCTCCGTCCAATCCGCCCCATCCGCGTTCTACTGGACAACGGCTGCGATCGTGCTCGGCGGTGCGTTGCTTGGCCAACGCTTGTGGGGCGTGCTGCCGGGCAGCGGCCACTATCTGGCGCTGACCGAGACCGAACACCACCGCCGCGCCCAGACCATCATGGCGCAGATTCCGCTCGACGCCGCGGTCTCGGCGCAGGATCGGCTCAACCCTCACGTGAGCGGACGCCGGACGGTGTACATCTTTCCGCGCGTGGACGACGCCGACTATGTATGGCTGGATGTGACCGGCCCGGCGTGGCCACAGCATCCGAGTGACCTGAAGCAGGAAGTCGGTGCGTTGCTGGCAGGCGATTTTGGCATTGCCGCGGCCGAGGACGGTTATCTGCTTTTGCAGCGGGGCGCAAAGGAAAAGTCATTGCCAGCAGGCTTTTTCAGCGCCTGGCAGGCGCCCACTGGGTTGGCCGCGGCTGATACACAATGGATCGAGACCTCAATTGTCTTTGGCGACGCGTCCGGCGACCTGCTGGCCCTGCGCGGCTATGCGGTTGGAGCCGACCGCTATGGCGAAGTGGTGGTCACGCTGGTGTGGGAAGCATTGCAGCCCTTGGCGCGCGATCTGCGTTTCTACGTCGGCTATTTCGATCGAGAATTGCAGACGTTGCACGACAGCCGTTTTTATCCGCCGACCGCCGTCCTATGGTATCCTACCTCGCTGTGGATGCCGGAGAAACCAGTGGTTGTCCAGACGTTGCCGTGGACGCTGGATGTCGACGCGTTTGTGCTGGGCATCGGCGTCTATGCCGGCGAAAGCGGGTGGGAAGAGGGCGCGCGTTTGTCCGTCTGGCAGGTCGAGCCGCCACTGCCCGTACTAGAAGCCGGCAGTATGGTGCGACTGGGCGGTTTTACACAAGAAGCCGATAGGCTCTGGATGCCGGTTGCTCCGGCCAAAGGGGTCGCGTCACAGCCGCTGGACACAGCCTTTGCAGGTGGGTTGCACTTGACAGGCGCCACACTGCCGCTGGCGGCTCACAGTGGGGAGGTGCTATCGGTGACGCTTTTTTGGCAGGCAGATGCACCATCCGTGGACGATGTTTCGGTCTTCGTGCAGTTGCTTGATGCAACCAACGCCAACGTAGCCCAGTGGGATGGGCCGCCCTACGACGCGGTGAGCAAGCTGCCAGCGTCCGCGTGGCCGCACGGGTGGCGCGGAACGCACAGCATAGCGTTGGCGCTGCCAGCAACCCTGCCGCCCGGTGACTACACGCTCATCGCCGGCATGTATGATTGGCAGAGCGGTGTGCGGCTGCGCGCGGATGATGCAGACAGCGTGCAAATCGGCGCTGTGAGCGTAGAGAGTAAGGATTGAGAGAAGCAATAATGAACCTGATTACACTTTCCGAGCCGCACAGCGCTGCCGCCGAGGCATATCAAAGCCTGCGCACCAGCCTGGAGTTTTCCAGCTTGGAGAAGCCGGTGCGCTCGATCCTGGTGGCCGCGGTGGATGGCAGCATCGACAAAGCCGCGGCCGTGGCGAACCTTGCCGTCGTTATGGCGCAATCCGGCGACCGCGTCATTCTGGTCGACGGCGACCTGCGCCAGCCGCACCAGCACGAACTATTGGGCGTCGCCAATGCCACCGGCCTGGCGCAGTGGATGGAGAGCGGTGGCCCGCCACCGCTGCTGAAAAGTGCGATCGACAAGCTGCGCGTGCTGCCGAGCGGCCCGCTGGTCAGCAACCCAATTGCGCTGTTGAGCACCAAGCGGCTGGGCGAACGGCTGGCCGAACTCGTGGTGCTGGCTGATTACGTGATCATCGATGCGCCGCCCTTGTTGCACGTCACCGACGCTGCGCTGTGGGCGAGCCAGGTCGACGGCGTGGTGTTGCTGGTCAACGGCGGCAGCACCAAGAAAGAGCAGGCGCTGCGGGCCAAGGGCGTGCTCGCACGCGTGCAGGCGCATTTGCTGGGCGCCGTGTTGCTAAACGCAGAATAACAAAAAGGATGAATTGCGAATGGTAGATTGTGAATTGGAAGAAAAGGCTGGCTCTTAGCCGAATTCTTCCTTCATCATTCTGAATTCACAATTCACAATTCCAAAGGACTGCACCATGAAAGGTCTGATTCTTAGCGGCGGCAAAGGTACGCGTCTTTATCCGATCACCTTCAATCGCGCCAAGCAGTTGGTGCCTGTCGCCAACAAGCCGGTGCTCTTTCGCGTCATCGAGGCGATCAAGGAAGCCGGTATCGATGACATCGGCATTGTCGTTGGCGACACCGGTGCAGAGATTCGCGAGGCGGTCGGGCACGGACGACGGTGGGACGTCAACATCACCTACATTGCGCAGGAAGCGCCGCTGGGATTGGCGCACGCAGTCAAGATCAGCCAGGATTTTCTAGGCGACGAGCGTTTTGTGATGTTCCTGGGCGACAATGTGATCCAGGGCGGCATCAGCAGCTTGATCCGCCAGTTTGCCTCCAGCGAGTGGAACAGCCAGGTCGTGTTGACCGCGGTCGACGAGCCGCAACACTACGGCGTCGCCGAGCTGGACGAACAGGGGCGCATCAAACGGCTGGTCGAGAAGCCGCGCAACCCGCCCAGCAACCTGGCGCTGGTCGGCATCTATATGTTTGATCCGCATGTGTTTCAGGCGGTCAGCGCCATCAAGCCAAGCTGGCGCGGCGAGTTGGAGATCACCGACGCCATCCAGTGGCTGGTCGAGCATGACTTTGCCGTGCACCCCTACGTGCACCGCGGCTGGTGGATCGACACTGGCAAGCCCATCGACATGCTGGAAGCCAACAATCGCGTGCTGGCGGAGTTGGAGCACAAAGTCGATGGTTATATCGACCGCGACAGCAAGATCGACCATCTGGTCACCATCGAGCGCGGCGCGGAGATCATCAACAGCGTCATTCGCGGCCCCGCGATCATTGGCGAAGATGCGCGCATCGTCAACAGCTATGTCGGCCCTTTCACGAGTATTTTTCATCACACGCTGGTGGAGGACAGCGAGATCGAGCACAGCATCGTGCTGGATCATAGCCGCATCGTCGGCGTCCCCAGCCGCATCGAGGACAGCATCATCGGCCGTGATGTCGAGATCACCTACAGCCCAATCAAGCCCAAGGCGTACAAAATGACGTTGGGCGACCATTCCAGGGTCGGGCTACTGTAGGGGAAGTGAGCATTCTTTCGGTGCAGGCGCAAGCTACGACTTCGACAATTGTTTCTATTCCTGCCTTGGCGGCGGCGCTGTGCACTGGGCATGAAAACGCCTCACTGGGCCTGATTGAAGATGGGTTGCAGGCGCACTCCCTGGCGCCTATGTATCGCCTGGTCGCGGGCAGCGTGACGGAGGAAGCTTATGCCGCCGCGCAACTGGCTGGCGCGGTGACGGAACGGTTGCGTCGCCTGAAGCGCGCCTACGGCGAGTGGCAAATGTTCGAGCCTGGCCCCTATTTCGACCTTTCCCCGGCGCAGGTTGCGCTGCTGACGCGTGTGAGTGAGCGCGTCTCCACCGTGCACGTCGTCTTTTCCATCGATGCATTGCTCCCCGCCTTTCAGATCGCCCACGCCTACGCGGCCAGGTTTCTGCCGCTGACCGGCAGCGCGGAACACAGCGACATGGTTTACGCAACGTTGGCGTCACACTGGCGGCGTATGCTGGACGTCGTGCACACTGCACGTCAACATTTGAGTCACGATATCGGTTTTCTAGCGCTCAACGGCGCTGCCGAAGAGCGGGCGCGCTGGTGGCCGGCGTATCGTGCGGCGGCGCCAGGTGACGTTCGCCCGTGGTGTGTACAGGCGCCTGGCGACCTTCCTTCTCTGACGCTGACAGTGGAGTTTCCGCTGCCGGCTTATCGCCAACCAGGACGTAAACGTCGACTTAGACGCACGTGGCAACGTCTGTACGGTTTTTCACCTGGAATGGATGAAAACACATGATCCATTCTGTCAATTTATTTGCTAAAGTCCCGATCTATTAATGGAGGAGCTTTTTATGCAAAATTTGTTAGTCACCGGCGGCGCGGGCTTTATCGGCTGCAATTTCGTTCGCTATATACTGGATGCCTATCCTCGCTACAATGTCGTTGTCTACGACAAGTTGACCTATGCGGGTCGGCTGGAGAATCTTCAGGACATCCAGGTCAAACATGGCAGCCGCCTCCGCTTTGTGCACGGCGACATTTGTGATGCGTCGGCAGTAGACGGGGCCGTGCGCGCCTACAAGATCGATACGATCGTGAACTTTGCTGCGGAGACGCACGTTGACCGCAGCATCATGAATCCTGACGCCTTTATCCAGACTGACGTCTATGGCACGTATGTGCTGCTCGAGGCCGCGCGCAAGGCCGGCAACCTGCGCTATCATCAGGTCAGCACCGATGAAGTCTACGGCCACATTCACGGCGACCATCGCAGCCTCGAAACCGACTGCGTATTCCCGCGCAGCCCCTATGCTGCCAGCAAAGCCAGCGGCGACCACATGGTGAACGCGTACGCCATCACCTATGGGCTGCCGGTCACAATCAGCCGAGGCGCCAATAATATCGGCCCCTTCCAGTACCCGGAAAAGGTCGTGCCGCTCTTTATCACCAACGCGCTCAGCGATATCCCGCTGCCCGTGTATGGCGACGGCCAGCAGATGCGCGACTACCAATATGTAATGGATCACTGCGCTGGCATCGACGTTGTGTTGCATGAAGGGGAACTGGGTGAGACTTACAACATCGGCGTCGGTAAAGAGATGACTAATCTGGAGATGGTTGAAATCCTGCTCGACGAGCTGGGCAAGCCGCGCAGCCTGATCCAACACGTCGAAGACCGGCAGGGGCACGACCGCCGCTACTGCATGAACGTCAACAAGCTGATGGCGCTGGGCTGGGAGCCAGAGCACACGCACGAAGAGGCGATTCGCGCCACTGTGCGCTGGTATGTCGACAATCGCTGGTGGTGGGAGCCAATTCGCAGCGGCGAATTCAAAGATTACTACGAGCGTCTCTATGGCAACCGCAAAGTCATCGGTTAGCTGCTTCCAACCGTTTGACAATTCAACAGCCAACCACGCCAATGCTCGTTCAAATTGCCACGCCAGAGGACGCCGCTGCTATCCATGATTTACTGGATCGCGCCCGGAACGTCCACTTGACAATAGGCAATGAAGACTTGATGGCAGCGCTGGCCGCTGGCCGCGTCCTCCTGCTGCGCGAAGAGGCAGAGCAGCCACTGAATCTACTGGGCGTGTTGATCACCGTCGCTGAAGAAAGGTCGCCCTCACTGCCTGCCAGTTCACCCGAGCTCATCCACCTGCGCGGTGTGGCTTTTCAGCGTCACTTCTCACCGACGCATGGAATGCAACACCTGCTGGGCGCTTTTGCCCTGCGCTATGCCCAGACATCCCATCCACTCCAATTGATCGCCTACAGTGGCGAGGGGTGGCTCGACCGTGCACTGCGCAGTGCGGGGATGACGCTTGCCGAACACGTCCAATTCTTTGTCTTAGAACGATTGCAGAAACGCCATTGGGAGGCCGCGGCGGCGCGCTCAGCTGGCGCCATCCATATCGCGACGCCCGACCACTTGGCAAGGTTGGCTGACCTGGACGCTGTCGCGTTCCCTCCGCTCTGGCGCTATTCGCTGCGCCGCCTGCAAGAAGCCCTCTGGCAGGGGCCGTTGTTGGTGGCGCAAGTGGGTGACGAACTCATCGGCTACAGCTCGCTGCTGCTGGAGCGAGACGCCTGCACCATTGCCCGGCTCGCGGTGCACCCCAACTGGCAAGGACAAGGCTATGGACGCGCGCTCTTGCTTGCCGGGTTGCAACTTGCCCAGGAGCAAGGGTGTGACTATGCAATGCTCAATACACAGGCGGCCAATCACCGGTCACAGCAGCTTTATCGCAGTCTTGGCTTTCGCCCGACAGGGGAGTCGTTCGCTGTCTTCGTATTAGACTTGCCCTCCTCCCTGCCAGCGCCGCTGGGTGTTGCGGGAAAAGGAGACAGCGCGTGAATCGCACTGAGCCAACCCTGCTGCGCCGGCTGCGCATGGTGCTGGTGTTGTTGGCAATTTTGATAGCCCTCGGCACCGGAGGCTATATGACGCTAGAACAGTGGTCGGTGCACGACGCCCTCTACATGACCGTGATCACGCTCAGCACTGTCGGCTATGGCGAGGTGCGCCCCTTGACCCAGGCAGGTGAACTTTTCACCATCCTCCTGATCTTTGGCGGCGTCGGCGTGCTTGCCTATTCGTTCAGCACGGTGACTGACTATATCGTCGCCGGCGAATTGCAGGGGTACCTGCGACGCCGTCGCACAGAGAGAAAGATTGCGCATATGCAGGAACACACGATCATCTGTGGGTATGGACGCGTGGGGCGGCAGGTGGTGGAGGAGCTCCATGCCAACGAGGTGCGTCTGGTCGTGATCGATGTTGACCTTGCCCTCGCTGCCGAACTGGAGCCAATGGGGATCCTGTTTGTTGCCGGCGACGCCAGCGACGACCATGTACTCGAAAGCGCTGGACTGTCGCGCGCGGCCGGACTTTGCTCATGCCTGCCCAACGACGCCACCAATGTCTTCGTCGTCCTCAGCGCCCGCCAAAAACGCCCTGATCTTTTTATCCTTTCCCGCTGCAACCAGCCGGAAAACCAGGACAAGCTGCGCATCGCCGGCGCCGACAAAGTCATCAATCCTTACGTCACCACCGGACGCCAGATGGCAACGCAGCTCCTCTACCCCAGCGTGATGGATTTTCTCGACGTCGTCATCCGGCGCGATGACCTGGAGCTGCGGCTGCAGGAGATCATTGTCGGGGAAAGTTCACCCCTCGTGCACAATACGCTGGGCGACGCGCACGTGCGCTCGCAGACGGGCGTCAACGTGCTGGCTGTGCGTCGCGACAAGCGCACATTCGACACCAACCCAGGCGGCGACTTCGTCGTAGAAGCAGGCGATGCGCTGGTCTGTCTGGGCACGCCGGAGCAGCTCAATGTCATGGCGGAGTTTGCCGCGGACGGACGGCGACGATTGCAAGTGGCGAGTTGAAGCATAGAAGGAAAGCAGCGTGGGCGCGCAAACTGGTTGCACGTCATGGCGCATGTGGTATACTTCGACTCAGTTAATTGCATAGGCCGTAGCACATCGTGAGAGAGCGCCAGGACCCCGCTGGTCGCCGAAGGTGCAAGCAGCGCAGGCGCGCCACTGCCGCGCTGTGACACTCTCAGGCAAACGGATCGCAATGCGCAGGCAACTCTGGAAAGCGCGGGGGCAAGGTTGCCAGCCGCCACCCACGGGGCAAGCCGGACACAGCGGTTCCGGTCAATCTCTCAGGTCAAGGACAGAGCCGGCGGGCATTTCTTTGGAGTGCCCGTTTTTTGTTGTGGAAAACCCAGTCAAAGGAGATAGTTGTTATGCCACACGCCGATCTGGTCGAGTTGCTCGCACCACTCGACACCTTTCCCCGCCGTCATCTGGGCCCCAAGCCATCCGACATCGAGCGCATGGTGGAGGTGCTTGGCGCCGACAGCCTGGACGCGCTGATTGACGAGACCGTGCCGCCGCAGATTCGCTTGCAGGAGCCGCTGCGGCTCGACCCGCCGCGCAGCGAGTCCGAGGTGCTGGCCGATCTACGCAGCCTGGCTCAGCGCAACCGCGTCTATCGCTCTTTTATCGGCATGGGCTATTACGGGGCGCTGACTCCTGGTGTGATCCTGCGCAATATCCTGGAGAATCCGGGCTGGTACACTCAGTACACGCCTTATCAGGCCGAAATCTCCCAGGGGCGGCTTGAAGCAATGCTCAACTATCAGACGATGGTGATGGAGTTGACCGGCATGGACATCGCCAACGCGTCGCTGCTGGACGAAGGCACTGCCGCGGCAGAGGCCATGACGATGGCAAAGCGCGCACAGAAACGCAGCCACACGGGCGACATCTTCTTTGTTTCGGAAAAGTGTCACCCGCAGACGATCGATGTCTTGCGCACTCGCGCGGTCCCCCTTGGCTACACGGTGGTGGTGGGCGACCATGAGACCTATGATTTTGGCGACCAGACCTTTGGCGCGCTGGTGCAATATCCCGACACCGAGGGCACGGTGCATGATTATGGTGCGTTCTGCACACGCGCGCATGCCGCGGGCGCGCTGGTGACGGTTGCCACCGATCTGCTGGCGCTGACGTTGCTGACGCCGCCGGGCGAGTTTGGCGCGGACATTGCCGTTGGCAACAGCCAGCGTTTTGGCGTGCCGCTGGGCTTTGGCGGGCCGCACGCCGCTTTCATGTCGACAAAAGAAGATCTCAAGCGGTTGATGCCGGGGCGTCTGGTCGGCGTTTCCGTCGATGCAGAAGGCAATCCGGCGATGCGCCTGTCGTTGCAGACGCGTGAGCAGCATATCCGCCGCGACAAGGCAACCAGCAACATCTGCACAGCACAGGTGCTGCTCGCGGTGATGGCCTCGATGTACGCGGTCTACCACGGCCCACAAGGACTGACCGACATCGCGCGGCGCACGCATCTGCTGGCCGAGCTGCTGCGTGCGCGGCTGCACGCGCTGGGCTACACAACCAACGATGGCCCGATCTTTGACACGCTCAAGGTGAGCGGCGGCCCGCGTAGTCGGATTCAGATCGAGCGTCTTGCCCACGCCAACAGCGTCAACCTACGCTATTTTGCAGACAGCAGCATAGGCGTAGCCGTGGACGAGCCAACCACGCTCAAGGAATTGCGTGTATTGTTGGAAATCTTTGGCGACGCGGGCGCCGCTGACTTCGCAGCGCTGGCGCAAGCGACGACGCTGGACTATCCGGCGCCGTTTGCACGCAGCAGCGACTTCCTGACGCACCCGGTCTTCAACAGCTATCACAGCGAACATGAGATGTTGCGCTACATCAAGCGGCTGGAAGCGCGCGACCTGTCGCTGGTGCAGTCGATGATCCCGCTTGGCTCGTGCACGATGAAGCTCAACGCCACGACCGAGATGATCTCCGTCACCTGGCCGGAATTTGCCAACCTGCATCCTTTTGCCCCTGCGGATCAGTCGCTGGGCTATCAGGAGCTTTTCGCGCGGCTCGAGAAATGGCTGGCCGAAATCACTGGCTTTGCAGCAACCTCTTTGCAACCCAATGCCGGTTCACAAGGCGAGTACACCGGTCTGCTGGTGATCCGCGCCCACCACCAGGCGCGCGGCGAGGGGCATCGCACCGTCTGCCTGATTCCCTCTTCGGCGCACGGCACCAATCCAGCCAGCGCGGTGATGGCAGGCATGGAGGTGGTCGTTGTGGCGTGTGACGAAAACGGCAACGTGGACGTCGAAGATCTGCGCGCCAAGGCGGACGAACACGCTGAACGTCTGGCCGCGCTGATGGTCACCTACCCATCGACGCACGGTGTTTTCGAAGCGGCGATCCACGACATCTGCGAGATTGTCCATGCGCGCGGCGGGCAGGTTTACATGGATGGCGCCAATATGAACGCCCAGGTCGGCCTGACCAGCCCAGCCGCCATCGGTGCGGATGTCTGTCACCTCAACCTGCACAAAACCTTCACCATCCCGCACGGCGGCGGCGGCCCTGGCGTCGGCCCGATCTGTGTGGCCGCGCATCTGGCGCGCTTTCTGCCCAACAGTGCGGTGGTGGAGAGCGTAGGCGGCAAAGACGCGGTCGGTTCGGTTTCCGCGGCGCCGTGGGGCAGCGCCGGCATCCTGACCATTCCTTACGCCTATATCGCCATGATGGGTGCGCAGGGCTTGACGGACGCGACCAAGGTTGCCATCCTCAACGCCAACTACATTGCGCAGCGTCTTGATGATTTCTATCCTGTGCTTTACAAAGGCGAGCACGGCCGCGTGGCGCACGAGTGCATCATCGACCTGCGCCCGTTGGAGCATGAAACGGGCATCACGGCGGAAGATGTGGCGAAGCGACTGATGGATTTCGGCTTTCACGCGCCGACGCTCTCCTTCCCGGTGGCGGGCACCTTGATGATCGAACCGACCGAGAGCGAATCGCTGGTCGAACTGGAGCGTTTCTGTCAGGCCATGATTCAGATTCACGCCGAGATGATTGCGGTCAAGGAAGGGCGCAGCGACGCCCAGGACAACCCGCTTAAACGTGCGCCGCACACCGCGGCTGTCATTGCCGGCGCCTGGGCGCGCGCTTATAGCCGTGAGCAGGGCGCGTTCCCGGCGCCGTGGGTGCGCGAGCGCAAGTTCTGGCCCTACGTCTCGCGGATCGACAACGTCTACGGCGACCGCCATCTGGTCTGTGCGTGCCTGCCAGTGGAAGCGTACGCCTGAATGCAGGATGACGCCGTTGTCGCACAGATATGCAAAGATTTGCACGCGGTGGGCGTACAACGTGGCGACGTGCTGTTGGTGCATGCCTCACTGCGCGCGCTGGGGCCTGTGCCGGGCGGCGCGGCAACAGTAATCGCCGGGCTGCGCGCCGCGCTAGGCGCGGACGGCGCGCTGCTGATGCCGGCATTGAGTTACGCCGCGGTGACGCCCGGCCACCCACACTTTGACCTGGCCCTGACGCCTTCCAATGTGGGCGTCATCGCGGAGACCTTTCGCCGCCAGCCCGGCGTTCTGCGCAGCCTGCACCCGACGCATTCAGTGTGCGGGCAGGGCGCGGCCGCGGAGATGTTGCTGGCCTCCCACGCTGTGGACCATACACCGTGCGGGCCGCATTCGCCCTTCCATTGTTTGCCCCAGCACCACGGCAAGATCCTGATGCTGGGGTGCGGGCTGCGCCCAAACACTTCCTTCCACGCCATCGAGGAGCTGGTGGAGCCGCCTTATCTCTTTGGCGCACCGATCGATTACACGCTGGTGGATGGCGACGGCAGGCGCATCGTGAAGCGCTATATTACGCACAACTTCGCCGGCGTTCATCAGCGTTACGACCGCATCGGGCTGCTGCTGCAAGCGCCTGACCTGCGGGTGGGGCGCGTGCTCGGCGCCACTGTGCATCTGCTCGATGCAGCGGCGATGTGGCAGGCGGCGCTGAGCGCATTGCAGCGCGAGGCGCTTGCGTTTGTCGAGCCGGCTGCACCCGGGGCCGCTTGAGCCAGCGCTGTGTTGTGGATCTTGGCGACGCTCTTGACGAACGATTGAGTAAAACTTGGTTTTATTCTTCTGCTAATGATATAATGACGACCGATACGAAACGACGATGACGGAGACCATGGATTGATGATCCGCCGTTCAGAGAGCTGCCGGGTGGTGTGAGGCAGCCGGCGCCGTCAAGTTAGCATCTCCAGAGTTCCCGGCAGGCAATGGCTGGGCGGCTTCCCACCGTTAGCGGGCAATGAGGCAGCGTGGCGCTCGTCGCCGGCTGCAAACTCAGGTGGCACCACGAATCCTTTCGTCCTGAACAGACGAAAGGATTTTTGTTTGGAAATAATCGGGTCCGGTTTTACTCAATAGGAGGGAACGATGCTTGACATTCGTTGGATGCGGGAAAACCGCGCGGCGTTGGGCGAGGCGATGCAAAAACTCAACGCTGTGGATGCGCCGTGGGAACAAGCGCTGGAACTTGACCTGCAGCGCCGTCAGATTTTGACGCAGGTGGAGACGCTGCGCGCCGAGCTTAACAGCGGCTCGCGCAACATCGGCGCCCTGTTCCGCGAGAAGCGCACCGCCGAAGCCAATGCGCTCAAGGCAAGCATGGGCGCGATCGGCAGCGACATCGAACACCTTGATGCCGAGCTACGCACGGTGGAGGCCGCCTTTCAGGATGCAATGCTGCGCATTCCGAACATCCCTGAACCGGACGCACCGGTGGCGCCGGACGAAAGCGGCAATCAGGTGGTCAAGGAGTGGGGAGAGAGGCCCCTCTTTGATTTTACACCGCTTCCCCACTGGGAGCTGGGGCCAAAATTAGGCATCATCGATTTCGAGCGCGGGGTCAAGCTTGCCGGCACGCGCGCCTATCTGCTCAAAGGCGCCGGCGCGCGGCTGCAGCGCGCCCTGATCGACTGGTTCACCGATGTGCATGTTGGCGAGCATGGCTACGAAGAAATTTACCCGCCCTTTATGGTGCGCGCCGATGTCATGGTTGGCACAGGAAATTTGCCCAAGTTTGGCGATGTACTCTACCGCGACGCCGAGGAGGATCTTTGGTTCATCCCGACCGCTGAGGTGCCTGTGACCAACATTCACCGCGACGAGATCATCGAGCCGGGGCAGTTGCCGATCTACTACGTCGCCAACACGCCCTGCTTCCGCCGCGAGAAGGTCTCCGCGGGCAAGGACGTGCGCGGGATCAAGCGCGTCCATCAGTTCCAGAAGGTGGAAATGGTCAAATTTGTGGAGCCGGGCACAGGGCGCGACGAGTTGGAATCCTTGACGCGCAACGCCGAGGAGTTGTGCGAACGATTGGGGCTGCCTTATCGCCGCCTTGCCATTGCCACGGGCGACCTTTCCTTTGTCGCGGCCATCAAATATGATATCGAAGTATGGGCGGCCGGCTCACAGGAGTGGCTGGAGTGCAGCTCCTGCTCTTTCTTCCGCGATTTCCAGGCGCGGCGCGCCAATATTCGCTACCGCAAGGCGGAAGGCGAAAAGCCAGAATTCGTGCACACGCTCAATGGCTCCGGGCTGGCGCTGCCACGCATTATCATTGCCATTCTGGAAAACTATCAGCAAACCGACGGCTCCGTGGTGGTGCCAGATGTGCTGCGCCCCTACATGGGCGGCCTCGATGTAATACGCGTGTAGAGCAGCTTACAGAGGAGTTGGCTTGCGCTCCTTATCATCAGGGCGCCCGCCAACGGTTGGCTGGGGCCAATCATCTGTTTTTCCGCTCCAGCAACAGACTTTGGGAGGGCTTATGCGCGATGGCGTGTTGCGTAGACAAAAAGACCGGCTGCTGACGCCGCTTGCAGGCGATTGGGCCGCGGCCATCCATCCAAACTATATTTCGGGGGTGGCGTTGCTCTTTGGTCTGCTCGCGGCGTGGGCCGTCTGGCAGGAGGCGTATGGCTGGGGCGTGCTGCTGTGGGTTGTCAACCGTGTGCTCGATGGGCTGGATGGCGTTGTCGCGCGCGTGCACCATAAACAGAGCGACTTTGGCGGCTATCTGGATCTGATCCTGGATTTTGTCATCTATCTCGCCGTGCCCATCGCCTTTACGGCCGCGGCGCCGACGCTCTTCAATCTGTGGGCAGTGTTGGCCTTGCTTGCTGCCTATGTGATGAATCTGCTTTCGTGGTCGGTGCTGGCCGCCATCCTGGAAAAACGGCGTGCAGAGACAATTGATCGCCTCACCACCATTGCGATGCCCGCCGGCTTAATCGAGGGCGCCGAGACAATTGTTTTTTACACCCTGTTTTTTCTACTGCCGGCGTATGTCGGTTGGCTGTTTCTGTTGATGGCGGCGCTTGTTCTGGTGACGGCGGCACAGCGCATCTGGTGGACTTACCGCCATGTTGTGGGATAGAGGCGGGTTGTCGTCGCTATGGCGCTGCCTGATGAATTAGACCCCTGCGCAGCGCACTCTATTTGACACACGTCTCAACCTGCGGGTATACTGCGTTTGTTGTCGTCGAGCAACACGCACATTGACAAGGCGTCAAAAATGGCTGAGAAAATGGCTGACAGCCAGAAGGGTCAGACCCAATTGGAGGGATGGCCGAGCGGTTTAAGGCGGTTGTCTTGAAAACAACTGTGGTAGCAATGCCACCGGGGGTTCGAATCCCTCTCCCTCCGCCAGCACCGCAATACACGGTAAACACGGGGAGGTCGCATAGCCTGGTCTAGTGCGCCCGCCTGCTAAGTGGGTAGGGGCGGTTTCGTCCCTCGAGGGTTCAAATCCCTCCCTCCCCGC
>JACSRH010000366.1 GCA_014879855.1 Caldilineaceae bacterium
GGCGAGTTGCGAGAGGCGAGTTGCGAGGGGC
Organism: Caldilineaceae bacterium; assembly: GCA_014879855.1. Lineage (GTDB taxonomy): Bacteria > Chloroflexota > Anaerolineae > Caldilineales > Caldilineaceae > Caldilinea. The sequence continues at coordinate 32 of JACSRH010000366.1, forward strand.
GAGGAAATCAGTCTGTGTGCAGACATGCAGGCTGATGGTAAAGCACCCATTGATGAATGCCAGACAGTGTATGGATGAACTTATCGAGCGATTGACAACCGCGCTCGGCGCGGAGCATGTGCTGACCGGCGCCGCGGTTCACGAGCGCGCTACGAGCTGGATCGACCCGGCGCCGCTGAGCGCGCTGGCCATTGCCCGCCCCCGCACAACCACAGAAGTGGCTACGGTGCTGCGGCTCTGTCATGCGGCGCGCCAGCCGGTTGTCGTTCAGGGCGGGCGCACCAATCTGGTGCGGGCGACGCACACCACCGCGCGGGACCTTGTTATTTCCCTGGAGCGCATGGCCGCCGTGGTCGCGGTGGATGTCGCAAACCAGACCATGACCGTGCAGGCTGGCGCGCCGCTGCAGCATGTGCAAGAGGCGGCCGCGGCGCATGGGCTGTTCTTTCCACTCGATTTGGCGGCGCGCGGCTCAGCGACCGTTGGCGGCTGTGTGGCGATGAACGCAGGCGGTGTGCGCGTATTGCGCTATGGCATGATGCGCGAGCTGGTGTTGGGGCTGGAAGTTGTCCGCGCTGACGGCGCAGTGCTGACGATGCTGAACGCCATGCTCAAGGACAACGCCGGCTATGATCTCAAACATCTCTTCATTGGCAGCGAGGGCACGCTGGGCGTTGTCACCCAGGCGGTGCTGCGTCTTTTCCCGGCCCCGCGCACGCAGGCGACGGCGCTGCTGGCGATGGATAACTTTGCGCAGGTGACCGCGCTGTTGCCGCGTTTGCAGCGCGATCTGGGCGGCGCGCTCGTCTCGTTCGAGGTGATGTGGAACAGCTACTATCGACTGACAACGACCGCGCCCGCGCCCAGCAAGCCGCCGCTGGCGCAACATTACGCCTTTTATGTGCTGGTCGAAGCATTGGGCGGCGACAAACGTCTTGACCAGTCACGCTTTGCAGATGCGCTCGAAGCCGCTGCCGATAAAGGCTTGTTCGACGATGCCGTCATCGCGTACACCGCGCAGCAGCGCGCTGACCTTTGGCGCATCCGCGAAGATTCCGAACAGATCGAACGCCAGCATCACCTTACCTTTGGCTACGATGTCAGCCTGCCCATCAGCGCGATGGACGCTTACGTCGAAGATGTGCACGCAGGGGTGGAACTGCATTTTGGCGCCGCGGCGCGCTGTTGGGTTTATGGCCATCTGGGTGATGGCAATTTGCACGTCAATGTGTGGACGCCGCAATTGCAACTTGCCGACGCCGATCGCATTGCCGCGGTTGTCTACGCGCCGCTGCGCTTACTGGGAGGCTCCATTTCGGCTGAGCATGGCATCGGCCTTGAAAAGAAGGCGCACCTTGCGCTTTGCCGCACGCCCGCCGAGCTCGAGGCCATGCGTCTGCTCAAACGATCGTTTGACCCGCACCATATTCTCAACCCTGGAAAAGTGTTTGATGTGGAGGATAGCTTGTCATGAGCCGCTCCCCTCTGGTGATTGTCCCCTATCGCAGCTTTGGCACCCCCACTGCGCTTCTTTTGCGAGGCCGCGTGCTGTACGAGAAAACGCCCGACGTCGCCGACATCAGCCATTCGATCTGGCGCAATCTGCGCAACGCGCTGCGGCGCATCGATTCGCATGAAGCGCCCGGCGTGACCGTCGAAGCTCGCTATCAGAACCAGCAACTCCAGACCGTCACCGATCATGAAGGGTATTTCGATCTGCACCTGCCGTTGACAGAACCAATTGCCGCGGAGGGCGGTTGGCAGGCGGTGTCACTTTCGCTGGTGGAAGCAGTCACGGACAAGCGGCTGGCGCCCACCACTGCGGAGGTTCTAGTGCCATCCGCGTCGGCCCGCTACGGCATCATCAGCGATATCGACGATACCGTGCTGCAAACCGGGGCCACTAGTTTTGTGCGCACGACCTTGGCGATCTTGCTGCAAAACGCGGCCACGCGCCTGCCCTTTCGCGGCGTCGCCGCGCTCTATCGGGCGCTGTATGCAGGCTACACAGGAAACGAACGCAATCCGATTTTCTATGTGTCAAGCAGCCCGTGGAACCTGTACGACTTTCTGGTCGAGTTTATGCAACTGCGCGGCATTCCGGCTGGCCCTGTGTTTTTGCGCGACTACAGCTTTACGATGATCGCCCACAAATTTAGCCACGATCATAAGCTGGAGTCAATGCGCAGCGTGCTCGAAGCCTATCCTGACCTGCCTTTTGTGTTGATGGGCGACAGCGGGCAACAGGACCCCGAACTCTACACCCGCCTGGCTGAAACGCATCCTGGCCGCGTGCGGGCGATTTACATACGCGACGTGAGTGGCGACCGGCGCGATGCAGCCATCGACGCGATGGCGGACGCGCTGCGCGCGCAAGGCGTCCCGCTGTTGCGCGTGGCGGATTCGCTGGCCGCGGCGGTGTCGGCGGTGGAACTGGGGCTCTTGCCTGCTGCTGCGGTCGAAAGTGTGCGTGCAGCGATGACGGCAGAAGAAACCGGCGGCTGAGGCTATCGATATTTGTGGCGATTTGATGGGTGCGCTGTGTTGGAGCTATGTGCTCAAAACAACACCACGGTAAAAAACCGGGCTTCTCCAAGAAGCCCGGTTTCTGATCTGGCGCGGAGTCCAGCGAATAACAGCGGAAATCTGGGTGGCGGCGAAATCATCACTTACTTCAAAGTAAGCGGTAAATAGACGGCGTAGCCAAAATCAAAATAACGCGCAATGATCGGGCCGCCTTTTTTGTCTTGATCGAACATCTGTACATACCAGTAGTAGCGGCCCGTCGCCAGGTTCTTGACGGGCGTATGCGTGCTGCTGACAGTGGTGGCTTTCGTGGCGCCGGTGAACGCAGGGTTATTCGCATAGGTCACTTCATAGTAGGCGGCGTTTTCCAATGGCGTCCAGCCAAATGAGGGCACACTGCCCACGGTTCCGCCCGGCTGCGGCGCGAGCAGGGCAGGCAGCGAATACTGCTTGCCGAACTGTCTGGGCGCGCTGAAGGGGCCATTCTTATCGTTGGCGTCGGTAAGCGCCACCCGCCAGTACCAGATGCCGTCGGTAAGACTCTGACCTTTTGTGGGCGTGTACGCGGTGGCCGCGGTTTTGATGTTGATTAACGGGCTGCCAAAGGTTGGATCGTCATCCACCTGCAAGTTATAGAGCGGCGCGGCCAGCCGCGGCGTCTCTGGCGGCGTCAAAATGGCGTTCCAGGCAAACGTCGGTTGTCCGGTGACGGTCATCTGCTCCGTCGGCGTGATCAGCGTCGGGCTCACTGAGGCTTTCTGGAAGGCCATGGTGGGCGTCCACTGCCCGATGACCGAGCTGGAGCGGCGCATGGCCAGCCGCCAGTAATATTGCGTCCCGGGGATCAACGCCGCGCTCGCAAACGTCTCCTGCGGCGTGTAGGACGTCCCATCGACCGCCTGGCTCACGAGCGGCGAGCTGAAATTGGCGTCGTTGTCGATCTGGATCGTGTAGCCGGACGCGCCTTCGACTCGCTCCCACAGAAAGGCCGGCGTCATGTAGACTTCACTGCCTGTGGAGAGCGCCGGATTGCCCGGCAACCGGCTGCTGAGCTTGAAGCGCAGCGCTGGCGACCAGGGGCCGTAGTCGAATGATGGCGGCAGTGGTGGAGGTTGGTAAATCTCATGCCGGATGCGCACGCGCCAGTAATAGGTCTCGTTGTCGTTGATGGCGTTCTGGGAAACAAAGGCAGTGGGGAGGACGCCCCAAATGGGAACTCTGTTTGTTTCGTAAGTCTCCCAGGTTTCAAGAATATCGGAGAAACGTGCATCGCGCGCCACCTGCACCTGATAGCCGTCGACCGAATCAAAGTAAGGCATACGCCAGCGCAGCACAGGCATCTCGTAGAATTGATCCGGGTTGGTCAGGGGCGCGTCAAAGGGATAGAGCGGGAGGAGCATGTCCGAAATGTAGGCGTAATTGTCGAGCTGGTTGGCGACGCCGTAAATCACGCCTTGCGGCGGCGCACTATCGCGGATGACGTTGTCTTTCATGCTCAGGAGGGCCAGGGCAAGGCTGCCCGAAAAGTTGTCGTCGGCGCCGCCCAGCGCGGTGTAGGGAACCAGCACCTGCACCACCGACGGATCCGGGCACAGCCATGCCTTGCCGCCGATAGCGTCAAATGTTTGGCCGGCCAGCCACCCCCCGGCGCCCCACCGGTGGAGAGTGACGCTGCCTGCTGAGACGCCAGCGGCGGAGCGATCCACGTGGACGAGAAAGTCTGGCCGGTGCAGATCATCGAACGTCAGCGCCCGTCCATACGCATCACTGGTCGCCCCGAAGCCTGGGATATGGTCATAGTCGACATAGAGGTCATAGGCCACGTCGGAAGCGACGCTCGGCGCCACGGAAAAGGCAAAGACCCAGTAAAGATTGTAAACAGATGAAGCATTATAGATGCTATTGGGGTCAGGACGCCGCGCCAGCATGATATGCAACTTGCCCAGTTCATGGTCGTCACCGGTTTCCACCGCACTCACTGCCTGGAACGTAAAGTTGTTGATCGTGGGATCCGCCATGATGGTCGTCCCCTCAGTCAGCACCACGGGCAGATCGTAATAGTTGCCGGTGATCAGGTCGTTCGAGAGGTCGAAGCGCCGTGGCTCACTCCAGTCGCCGAGCGGGACGTCTGGTGCGCTCTCCGGCTGCACGCGCCACCAGTAGGAGCCGGCGGGCATATCGGTCAGGCGCTCCTGCCAGGGGACATAGTTGATCGAAAGCGCATGCGCTTCATCCACAATAAAAGGAGCGGAAAACACATCCGGTCGCCGGCTGATCTGCACGCGATAGCTGGTTGCGCCTGCAAATGGCAACCAGCCCAGCACCGGTGGATCGCCCACTGCTTGAAAGCCATCGGCGGGATAAATGGGCGTCATCACGTTGGTCGGCGTGTAGACAGAGCGCGTGCGGTCGTAGCGCATCTTCCAGACATGTTCAGTTGGTAAAGAATTCCCGCCCCAGAAAGGTCGTACGCGCCAGAAATACACTTGCCCGTCTTGTGGCGTCCATGGATTCGCGGTTGTCGGCGCAATCGCCAACCCGCGCGTCCGGGCTTGATACACAGTAGAGTCCGGCGCAAACGTGTCAGAGATCGCAACCGCCAGTTCATAATAATCAGGAATCGCCGCGTAATCGACGGGCCACTCGGAAGCGTGTGCTGTGTCCCACACAAAGAGTGGCCAGGCCACGGTGCGATCCGTATTGACAGGATGGCCCACCTGATCGGGCGCATAATAGGGCAGTGGATAGATCAGGTTGGGAATCACTGACTTGGACAGACGGAATGAGAAAGTCTCGCTCCATGGCGTCAAATTGCCTCTGGCGTCGATCGCCTGCACCTGCCAATAGTAATCCTTGTCATGCTGCAGGTTTGCCCATGGCCCACGGTAGGCAAAATGATTGACATTGTAGATGACCTCGTTGGCGACGATCTTGGCATTCTCGCCGGCGCCATCTGTCATCTTGAATCGGTAGCGTTCGGCGCCAGCCACCGGCTCCCACGTAAAGTAGGGATAGGAAATATAGGTCTGGTTGTTGGCCGGCGTCAGCAATTTGGGCGCGACGTTCCACTTCATGCGAAAGCTGCGCACCTCGCTCCAGGCCGTGCTGTAGCCCTCCGCATTGGTTGCCTTGACGCGCCAGAAGTATTCCTGGTCGTTGCTGAGCGCCTGAATCGGCGTGAAGTCGGTGCTGCGCGTCGTATACGCGGTGACGCCTGACCCAAAGCTCTGGTCCGTGCTGATCTCGATCTGGTACTCTTTTGCGCCCTCCACCGCCAGCCAGGTGAAGCGCGGCAAAAAGCGCAATTCTGGCTTTACACCGTTGACCAGCGCCGGCGGATTCAACAACTGGGGCGCCATGCTCCAGCTAAACTTGAAGACTGAGGTTGGGCTGGTCGCACCGTTGACGCGATCTTTGGGAGTGGTGTGGTAGGCAAAGGGAATCACCCGCCAGTAGTAGGCATCGTTGGCCGCTAGCCGTCTGGTCGGTGTGTGATGCGGTTTGAGCGTCTCCGCGCTGTAGACGATGTTGGAAAAATCTCCATTGGTGGAAATATCCAACTTGTAACCTGCCGCGCCCATCACAGGCGTCCAACTGAACTCCTGCGCGGTGAAAGACGTGCGCAATGCATCGGCTTCTGGGGAAAGCAGTTGCGGCCGATTACTGGGGTCGTTGCTCCAGTTTTTCTCAAACGAGAATATATCAGAGTACTCTCCCCATACGGTCGCCTTACTGCCTTCCTTTTGACCCGCGCGCACGCGCCAGTAATAGAACCCATCCTGCCACACGGCAGTTGGCGTGTACGTTGTGGCGTAAGTGTCCGACTCGATCAGGATGGTGGAGAGACCGGGAGCATCAGAGATTTGGAAGTGGTAAATGTTGGCGCTTTCTGGCTGCGTCCAGATCAACACAGGCATTGCCAGCGGCGGTGCATTGATGATCGTGGTTAGCGATCCATCGGCTGGGGCCAACACAGTTGGCGGGGCTGGAGGAGGAAGCGGCGTCGGCGTCGGTGTGGGCGTGGGATTTGCCATTACACCGCCCTGCGCCACCACCGGATGAGGCGACAAGAGGGCGGCCATCCAAACGATCAGCAAGACACAAACAAGACGCCATCTGAAAATATATAACTGGGGATTGTTCATCGAATTTGCCTTTTCTAGAAACTGGATAACCTCTTATCCATCTTAGTCTAGAAAAGGCTACTACACCTCAGACATTCGTCGCGGCCTGATCGGACGGAACATCAATAAAAAGACGCTATGTTTTTTCCGCCAGCTTCTTCGCCTGGCTGATCCAGCCGGCAACATCCGGCGCGACGGGCGACCGCGACTGGCAGGCGGCCAGCAAGTCCTCAGGCGTGGCCTGCGCCAGCGCGGTGTAGGTGCGAATCCCCGCGTTGTACAACCGCTGTTCGTACACCTTGCCGATCCCCTTGATCGGTTCAAAGTCGTCGACCGCTTCCCCTGTCCAGATGTAGCCCGCGGCGTCGTGTTCGGCGGCCAAGGCGCGCGCCGACGCGCGGATCGCATCGAGATCGGTCATGGCCGCGCGCACTTTTTCGAGCTTCAGGATGCGACGCAACGCGTCGTCTTCGAGGGACGCCAGCTCGAAGTAGGTGCCGATGCCAGCATTGTACAGCCGTTGTTCGTAGATGGCGCCCACCCCCGCCACGGCTGAAAGATCCTGTGGCTGGGCGATAACGGTCGGCACCACGCGCGCCTGCACGGCCTGGTCTGCATAAGCCAGCTTGGCCGGGGTCAGGTTCTCCAGCGCGCGTCCAACCGTCACCAGCGCCGGTGCCTTAGCGTGCCAGCTTGTCTCCGTCACAAAGCGTTGACGCCATTCCTCTGCCTGCGCGTCTTGCGCCAGTCCTGCTGCAGTACGCAGGGCGGGCGGCGACTCTATGTCATCAGCACGCTGCAACTCGGCAATCAGCGTGTTGAGATGCTCCACTTCGGCGGTTTTCTGCGCAAGTTGCGTGCGTAGCTCGGCGGCGTTGGCCGCGTCTGAAGGGTCACTTGTCAGGTGGTTCATGCGCTGCTCCAGGCGCGCCAGTCTTGCCTGGGCAAGCGAAACCGCTTCATTTTTTTGCTTTAGCAACAACGCCAGGAAAGTCGTCAGGCCAGCGAGCACGCTCCATAAAACCACCTGCAATCCCTTACGCATGAGATTCCCCCTCTATGGAAAAGACCGGGTTGCCTGAAAAGGAACCCGGTCTTAACACAACGTGCTTACTGCCCCAGCAATGCAGACTACTGGTTGGCTTCGTCTACAAGGCGCTGCGCCTGCGCGATCCAGTTCTCGTAATCAGGCTGCGCCGGCGGTCTGGCCTGAATAATTTCGGCGAGCTGCTCGGGCGTCGTCGCGGCCAGCGCCGCATAGGTGAAAATGCCGGCATCATAGAGCCGCTGTTCAAACACTTTGCCGATCCCTTCGAGCGGCTCGAAATCATCTGGCGCTTCACCTTCCCAAAGCTGGCCAACTGTGCCGGTTTCTTCGGCCAAGCGCCGTGCATCCGCGCGCATCGCTTCGAGATCGACTTGCATCAGTTGCAGTTCGGTCAGCTGGAGCATCTCCTTGAGGTCGTCGTCCGACAACGCGGCCAGCTCCCAGTAGGCGCCGATGCCTGCCTTGTACAAGCGCTGCTCGAAGACGCGTCCGATGCCTTTGATCTCGGCCAGATCCTGGGGAGCAGCCACCAATTTCGGCAACGCCCGCATGGCCACCGCAGCGTTGGCCGCGGAAAGCTTGGCATCGGGCATGAGGGCCAGCGATTGTCCGAGATCGACAACAGCCGGTGCACGCTGCTGCCAGGCGGCCACCGCGTCATACTCGGTGCGCACCTGATCGAGTTCACCTGTCCGCACCTGCAAGTCGCCGCGCACCTGCTCCAACGCCGCAGATACCTGTGCAAGCTGCGTTTGCGTTTCGCTATAGCGGGTTTGCGCGGCTTCGATTTCATGGCTGCGCGCCGCCAACTGGCTTTCCAGTTCATCACGTCCCGCGGTCAGCGTTGCCAATTCAGCGGTCAGCCGTTCGATCTCGGCCGCCTTATTGGTGACTTCGGCTTGCAGCGGGGCGTGGGCTGCGCTGAGCGATGTCAGCTCCGCGGTCAGCCGCTCGATCTCGGCGGTTTTGTCGCGGATGTCGGTTTCCAGGACGGCGCCGGCCTCGGTGAGTGACTGAACCTGGCTGCGCAGCGCGTCGGCTTCCGCCTGGGTTTGCTGTAGCTGTGCATTTTTATTGCGGGCCGCCACCACCAACGCCGCGGAGCCGCCGGCAGCAACGCCAAGCGTGGCGAGACGCTGCCCTGTCCCTTCTTCCGTCCCAGTGTCGCCTGTTGCCAGCGCTGCTGAAAGGTCGCCCAGGTCGCGGTTCAGCTCGTCCACCTGCTGCTGCACTGCTGCCAATTCGGCATTTTTTGCCTCCAGTTGGCTTTCCAGATCCACCTGGGCTTGCTGAAGCTCGTCCAACTGTGCTTGTAGCGCTTGTTGCGATTGCTGCGAGGCCGCGACCTGTTCTTCCAACTCGTGCTTCGCCTGTTCGGTTTCAGCAAGTTGTTGGCGTAGCGCGTCAGATTGGCTTTCCACATCTGTCTTAGCTTGCTGAAGCTCGTCCAACTGCGCGTGTAGCGCTTGTTGTGATTGCTGCGAGGCCGCGATCTGTTCTTCCAACTCTTGCTTCGTCTGTTCGGTTTCAGCAAGTTGTTGACGCAGCGCGTCGGCTTCGGCCTGCGCACTGCGGATCG
>JACSRH010000059.1 GCA_014879855.1 Caldilineaceae bacterium
ACGGCAGTCCACGCATCCATGCGGAATTGCAAGCGCAGGGGATACGCTGTGGCAGAAAGCGGGTGGCGCTGCTGGCGGTGTACGAGCGGATGGAGTTGTGAGGTCGTGAGGTTGTGGGGGTGGCCGAGGGCGCAGGAGTAGATGAGGCAGAGCTGTCTTGGACTCTATGGCGCGGTGATATTGATGATTTCACCAGGTGCTACTCTCATCAATCGGTCATCATTTGTCCAAAGCTGCGCGCATTCGTAGTCCAGTTCGACAAGCGGAGAAATACAAAACTGGGCAGCGCCTGCAGTGGTTGTTGCGCGTCGAATCGGCGGCAAGAAGACGGGATGTTCCTCGACCAAATAAATGACGATCCAACTATCCAAGTAGATGCGCAATGTTTTACTCCCATGCCTCACGCTATGGGGTAAGCAATACAACAGCGGATGCAGTTACCACGTCAGGTTGATAACCCGACCTACGTTTGCGCTCACCTATTGCGTTGTCGACCGCGGCGCCAGGCCACCCCACCGGCGCCAGCCGCGCCGACGAGCAGCAATAGCACGATCAACAGGCTGGGATCCACCGGCGCGCGATTGACAGGAGGCGCGGTTTCCAATTCGACCGCGCCCGCCTGATTCAACGCAATGGCGGCGGAGGGTGCGGTGGCGACCGCCGGCGCCAGCGCGACGGGGTCGCGCAGCGTTTGCACCGAAACGCGGCCCTCCGCCACCTCCTGCGCGATGCGCTGCGGCTGCTGACCCGGCAGGAGCAGATACCCCGCCAGCCAGTCCAGGTCAGCCACCGGTTCGACTGCGACCAGTTTGGCAAGCACATCGCCCGGCAGGTCGAGCAGCGCGGCGCGTTTGTCCGCGGGGAGCGCCAGCAGCTTCTGCGCATCGGCGTCGTCCAGGGTCATCAGCGTGTCAAAGGTTGCCGGGGTGAAATCGGCCGGGGTTGCCTGGCGATGGAGACCCCACGCTGCCACCCGGTCAAGTTGATCTCCCGCCAGCGCGACCCAGGCAACGGTCTCCGCGGTGCTATGACTCTCGCTGAGCACGGTCAACGCTGCGTCGGGCATGTTCAGCAGCATCGTCAGCGTGCCGTCGGCCAGCGCGCGATCCAGCTCGGCGCGCCCCAGTTGGCGCATGTAAAAGTTGACCAGCGCGGCGACGCTCTCCATTTCGCTCAGCGTGACTTCGCCCAGCAGCCGCTGGAAGCTGTCGTTCTCCTCGGCCACGACGCAGACATACTCGTAGGCGGTGCAGAAGCCCTGCCATTGCTCGGTCAGGCTGACGGCAGTTTCGAGCGCGATGATCGAAGCCTGTTGCGGCAGATCATCCCTGACCGCATCCGCGATCTCCTCCTGAATCTTGAGCTTGACTTCCTGACTCTGCAGCCCCTCCTGAATCTGCGGCAGCGCGCCCTGACCGCCTTCCCACAAGTCGTACACGATCATGCCGATGCCCAGAATCCACCCGGCAATGGGGATAAAAGAGGAGCCGGCCTTGCCCAGAATGCGCCCGACAACCTTGCCCGCCACGCGCTGCGCGATCTTCTGACCCAGTTTCTGGCTCAGGCGATAGACAAGTTGCGTTGCCAGAATCGTGCCCACGCCGGCCAGCGCCAGACGATGGTCAGTCAGCGCGCTGACTTCGGGTGCGGCCAGCGGCTCCAGGTCAAGCGTCTGCGTCTCCCGCTGCACACGCTGCGCAAAGAGGGAGAAGAAAGATTGCGAATATTGCTCGCCCACATAGGCTTGCAGACAGAGCAGCGCCACCGAGGCGGCCTGCGCAAATTGCGCCTCGACCTGTTTGGCGACCTCGCCGCCGATCGTGGTCGAAAGTTCATCCAGCTTGGCGCGAAAGCCGGGCGACCCGAACGCGTCGTTGGCGACGCGCTCGGCGTATTCCTGCGCCTTCTCGCCCCACCAGCCGGAGATGAGCCGGTTGAGATAGTCCTCGCTCGTCATGATGTCGTCCACGGCTGCGCTGACGGCTGCGTCGACGGCTGCATCCATGCCCACCTCCGCCCAGGCGCGAGCCACGATCTCATCGACATCGAGCGGGATCGCCTTGTTTTGCAACACTGCCAGCACGTGCCCTTCGATCTCATTGCGCAATTGGCCGCGATCGATGCGGCCGCAGTCTCCTACTGTGTATTGGCTGCCCGTGGTGCTTTGTCCAGCCGGCGCGGCCGCGGCAGGCGTCGCGGCGATCACCAGGACGCCCACCAGCACCCAGAGCAGTATCCGATGCAATGGTTGGTTGCGATTCCCCATCCCTATCCCCTGTTCAGCCCTCAGACACACCCGCCGCGCGGCGGACCACATGGAAGGCGTTGCCATACACGACCACCTCGACGCCGCCTTCCACGACCACCGGGTTGGCGATCTTGACGCCGATCACGCCGTCGTAGCCGTTGGCCAGCGCCTGCGCGTCCAACTCCGCCAGCGCGGCATTGACCGCGTCACGGATCAGCGCCTCGTAATGCGTCATGCGCCCGCCGACGAGGTTGCGAATGTTTTCACGAATGTCCTTCACCACATTGGCCGCCTTGACATGGACGACCGTCAACAACTCGCCCAGTTCGATCTCGGCGGAGGGGTGGGAATCGAGTGCAATCAACATCTTTGTTACTCCTGGAAAGAGATAAGTCACGGATTTAGCGAATTAGACGGATTCTCGCGGATTTAACAGATTTGCTCCGTGAGAATCCGCCAAACCCGCCTCATCCGTGGTCTATCATTTTTCTTGCCTGCGACGCAGGAAACCAAAGGGCGCCAGGAGCCAGGCAAAGAGCCCCCACACGATGCGCAGCGCCACCAGCAGGATCACCAACAGGCCGGCGCTGCCCCCAACCGTTGGCCACCATCCATATTTAGCCCAAAATAAAGGGGGCGCAACCGCGCCCGTCAGCACGGCGCCGCTGTCGGCCAAATAGTCAAGCCCTTCACGCGCGCCAGTTAAAAAGGTAATCGCGGCGTCGAGATTGTCTGCGCCGGCCAGCGGAGCCATGGTGTCCAGCCGGCGCAGCGGTTCGATCACCGCGGGCTGGCTCAGCAGGCGGGCGACAAGCTGGTTCCGTTGCGCCGCGGACAAATCCGGCAACTGTGTGGCAAGCCACGCCAGGTCATCGGGTGTAAGCAGATTAGCCAGCGCGATCAGATTGGCATCGGCCAGCGTGAGTAATTCCGCGGTCTGCGCAGGCGGCAAGAGCGCCAGCCGCGCCACCGCGGTCTTGTCATTCAGCGCCAGCAATGCCTCAAGCTGCGTGCGATCCACCTGGTCGGGCGCCAGATGCTTGTGTAGCTCCAGCGCCACCACCTCGCTCAGCCGGCTGCCCACCGCGGCATCCCAAGCGAGCGCGGTCTGGAGTGACCCGCTGTCGCGCACCAACGCCACCGCGGCGTCGGGCAAGGCGACCACCTTTTGCAGCGAGCCGTCGGCAATGGCCGCGTCGAGTGCGGCCTGACCACCGGCGTTCTGGACGAGGCCGACGAGTTGCACGAGCTTTGCCAACTGCTCCTGCGACTGAAGCGATCCTAGCAGCTCGGCAAAAGCTGCATCCTCTGCCGCCAGATCCAGCACCTGACGGATCGTGCGCTTAACGGTGCGCCACTCGGTGAAGAGGTCATTTGCCACCGCACGCGCCAGTTCCGGAACCTCGTTCTGCAACTCCGGCCGGATCGAGGCGGCGATCTCGTCGCGAATCCCCGCCTTCACCGCGGCGGAGGTCAGCGAGGTCTGGATTTGCGGGAGCGCGCCGTCGCGACTGTCGTACAGATCGTAGGCGATCATGCCGGCGCCGATGATCCAGCCGGCGAGCGGCACCACGGTCGTTCCCACACGGCCGAGGACGCGGCCGGCGATGCGTCCGGCCACCCGCTGCGAAATCCGTTGGGCGATGCTGGTCATGATCTTGCGCGTGATCTGCGCGGCGATAATGACGCCGACGCCGCCCAACGCCAGCTGATGCTTGCCGATCATTGCCAGGATGTCTGGGCTGGCCGCGCCGGCATCGACGATCTGCGCGCCGGTGGTCGTGGCTGCGACGCGACTTTCGAATGCTCGCACTAGTGCCGTCGAATAATTCGCGCCGATAAAGGTCTGCATACAAAAAAGCGCAGCCGACGCTGAATCGGCTGACGCCAGCACCAGGTCGCTGGCGATGTCGCGCGCGACCGCGGCGGCAAGTCCCTCCATGGCGGTGCGGAAGGCGGGCGCGTCGAACGTATAGGTTGCCACGGATAACGTCAACTCGCGCGCCAGGTCGGGCGACCACGCGGACAGAAATCTATTCCACAGATCGGTTTCGCTCTGCACGCGCGCCACCGCCAGCGCCACCGCCTCGTCCATCGCGCCATCCAGCTCCAGCGTGACCCACTGCCGGGCAATCATCGCGTCGAGGTCGAGCGCCTGCACCTGTGCAGAAAAGATCTGCTGCGTGAAGATGTTGAGTTCGTCCTGTAGCGTCTCTTCGGTGACGGTGCTGCAATCCCGCAGCGCGTCTCCGTGCTGTGAACTTGGCGCGGCAATGACGCCATGGGCAGGCAGCATGAGCGCAACGATCAGCAGCGCGCTCAGAATCCGCATTTGCCAGCAATGAAACTTCGTTTTCATCTGGTCCACCGTCTTTTCTGCCACTGCCGTCTCTGCGACTGCCGTTTCTGCTGCCGTTTCTGCCACTTCGTTGCCCATCAGCCATATCGCGCTCAGTTCAGAGCGCCAGCATTACACAAAAGGCATTGCCACGCGGGCAATGCCTTATTGGGCGTTATAGATACGCATCTCGAAGTGAAAAGGTTTCAGGTTAAGGCAGGCTCGTCTCGCCCATCAGCCAGCGATCCACCTCGCGTGCCGCGCCGCGGCCTTCGTTGATCGCCCACACGACCAGGCTCTGCCCACGGCGCATGTCGCCGGCCGCGAAGATGCCTTCAAGGCTGGTGCGGAACTTGCCGTGCTCCGCCGCCACGTTGGAGCGTGCATCGCGCGCCACGCCCAGCGACTCGACCAGGAAATCCTCCGGCCCGCGAAAGCCCATCGCCAGCAGCACCAGTTGCGCCGGCAAAATTTCCTCAGTGCCGGGAATGGGTGCAAAGTTCATGCGGCCATCTTTGAAGATCATGTTGACCTTGACTGTATGCAGCTCCTTGACGTGACCGTGCTCGTCGCCCATAAATTTGGTCGTCGAGATCTGGTAGGTGCGCGGGTCCGCGCCAAAGCGTGCGGCTGCCTCCTGTTGGCCGTAGTCCGTGCGGAAGATGCGCGGCCATTGCGGCCAGGGATTGTCGGGCGTACGCTCATCGGGCGGGCGCGGCACGATCTCGAATTGGGCCAGGCTGCGACAGCCATGGCGCAGCGAGGTGCCGACGCAATCTGTGCCGGTGTCGCCGCCGCCGATCACGATGACATCCTTGCCCGCGGCCGAGATAAAATGGCCGTTGGCCGAGAGACCGTTGCGTTCATCGAGCAGGTGTTTGGTGTTGCCGCGCAGAAAATCCATCGCAAAGTGAATGCCTTTGAGTTCGCGGCCCGGAATCGGCAGGTCGTTCGGCTTGGTGGCGCCGCCGCAAAGCACAATGGCGTCGAAGCGGGCGCGCAGCTTATCCACCGGATACTCCTTGCCCACTTCGGTGTTGGTGATGAAACGGACGCCCTCCGCGGCCAGCAGATCGACGCGGCGCTGTACAACGCGCTCCTTGTCGAGCTTCATGTTGGGAATGCCGTACATCAGCAGCCCCCCCACACGGTCGGCGCGCTCGAAAACTGTCACCCAATGTCCGGCGCGGTTCAGTTGCGCGGCGCACGCCAGACCCGCTGGCCCCGACCCGACGACCGCCACCTTTTTGCCGGTGCGTACGGGCGGCGCTTCAGGCACAATCCAGCCCTCCTCGAAGCCGCGGTCGACGATGGCGCGTTCGATGTTTTTGATCGTCACCGGCGGCTCCACCAGGCCCACCGTGCACGACCCTTCGCACGGCGCCGGGCAGACGCGGCCGGTAAACTCCGGGAAGTTGTTGGTCGCGTGCAGCCGGTCGAGCGCCTCGCGCCACAGCCCGCGATAGACCAGATCGTTCCACTCCGGGATCAGGTTGTTGACCGGGCAGCCCGACGCCATGCCGTTGATAAGCTGGCCGGTGTGGCAGAAGGGGATGCCACAGTCCATGCAGCGCGCGCCCTGCGTGCGCAACTTGTCATCGCTCAGATGCAGATGAAACTCGTCCCAGTCCGCCAACCGCGCCATCGGGTCGCGGTCGCCGGGCAGTTCGCGTTGATATTCCAGAAATCCAGTTGGTTTACCCATAATTTTGATTCTCTCCAAAATGCTTAATCACGAAGTCGCAAAGTTCACAAAGGGACATAAAGAATATCAAACGCGCTTCCTTATGTTTTGTCATGCTCATTGAGACTTCATGGTGGCCTACCTCACAAGCCGGGTGATTCCATCTTTCATCAATCGGCTGTGGAAGTTGAGCAAGTATCCCAGACGCTTGTTGGCAAGCCGCAAGTAACTGAGCGTCTGCGCAATGAAGACATCATCCATGTTGGACACAGCTTTGAGCTCACAGATGACTAATCCTTCGACCAGCACATCGAGCCGGAATCCTTCGTCGAATAAGATGCCGTCATAGACAACAGGTACGCGCACCTGCCGCTCGACAATCAACCTTCGTTTTTCTAATTCATGGCAGAAACAGACTTCATAGACGCGCTCCAGCCGCCCAATTTCCTCTTCTCGTTCCGTTAATGGCGCAAACGGTGCTTTTGCCATGCGTAGTTCTTGTAGATGAAAAGCTTTACCCCAGATACTTTGAAAAAGCTCAGCCCACCACTAAAAATTCACATCTCTTCGTGCCTCTTGGTGGTCTTCGAGTCTTTGTGGTTCTAATTTCCCCCCACGCGCGATGCGTCGCGTTTGTTCTGCTCGAAGGCTGCCATCACGGCTTCGTCGCCGCTCAATCCCTGCGCCTTGACCTGGGCGAACGCTGCAAGCACGCGCTTGTAGTCCTTCGGCATCACCTTGACGAACTGGGGCAGCATCTCCTGCCAGCGAATGAGCACGCGCCACGCCAGTTCGCTGTTGGTCAGGTCAGCGTGCTTCTGCACCATGGCTTTGACCGCGGCGATCTCGTCTGCATCCTCCAACGGTTCAAGTTCGACCATCTCGTAGTTGACGCGCGTGGCAAAATCGCCGTCCCAGTCGATCACGTAGGCAATGCCGCCCGACATGCCCGCGGCAAAATTGCGTCCGGCGCGCCCCAGCACCACGACGCTGCCGCCCGTCATGTATTCGCAGCCGTGGTCGCCCACACCCTCGACGACCGCGCGCACGCCGGAGTTGCGCACGCCAAAACGCTCGCCCGCCATGCCACGGATGTACGCTTCGCCCGCGGTCGCTCCGTAGAGCGCCACATTGCCGATGATGATGTTCTCCTCTGCGCGGAAGGTGCTGTCCGCCGGAGGATAGACAATCAGCCTGCCGCCCGAAAGCCCCTTGCCAAAGTAATCGTTGGCGTCGCCCTCCAGTTCCAGCGTCATGCCTGGTGGCACGAACGCGCCAAAGCTTTGCCCGGCCGACCCCTGGAAATGAAAGTGGATCGTGTCATCGGGCAGGCCATCAGGGCCATATTGGCGCGTCACTTCGCTGCCGACCATGGTCCCGACCACGCGGTTGACGTTGCGGATCGGCATGGTCGCCTTCACCGCCATGCCATGCTCCAGCGCCGGTTGCGCCAGCCCAAGCAGCGTCGTGCGATCCAGCGCTGCGTCCAGCCCGTGATCCTGGGCGATGGAACAGTAGAGGCCGACCTCCTCGCCCACATCCGGCTTCCAGAGCAGCGCAGAGAGATCCAGCCCGGTCGCCTTCCAGTGGTTGATGGCCCTGCGCGGCTCCAGCTTGTCGACGCGGCCAACCATTTCGTTGAGCGTGCGAAAGCCAAGCCGCGCCATGATCTCGCGCAGCTCCTCGGCGATGAAGAACATAAAGTTTTCGACATCCTCCGGTTGGCCGACGAAATGCTTGCGCAGCTCCGGATTCTGGGTGGCGACGCCGGCCGGGCAGGTGTCGAGATGACAGACGCGCATCATGATGCAACCCATGCTTACCAGCGCGGTGGTGGCAAAGCCGAACTCCTCCGCGCCGAGCAGCGCGGCGACCGCGACATCGCGGCCGGTCTTGAGCTGGCCGTCAGTCTCCAGCGCCACGCGGCTGCGCAGGTTGTTGAGCACGAGCGTCTGATGCGTCTCGGCCACGCCCAGCTCCCACGGCAGGCCCGCGTGCTTGATGCTCGACTGGGGCGACGCGCCGGTGCCGCCGTCGTGGCCGGAGATGAGGATCACATCGGCGTGGCCCTTGGCGACGCCCGCGGCGATCGTGCCGACGCCCACTTCTGAGACCAGCTTGACGCTGATGCGGGCATGGTGGTTGGCGTTCTTGAGGTCGTGGATCAACTCCGCCAGATCCTCGATAGAGTAGATGTCGTGGTGCGGGGGCGGGGAGATCAGCCCGACGCCCGGCGTCGAATAGCGCACCTTGGCGATCCACGGGTAGACCTTGGCGCCCGGCAATTGGCCCCCTTCGCCCGGTTTGGCGCCCTGCGCCATCTTGATCTGAAGCTCCCTGGCGCTCACCAAATACTGGCTGGTGACGCCAAAACGCCCCGACGCCACCTGTTTGATCGCGCTGTTCTTGGAGTCGCCGCGCTCGTTGGTCCAGGTAAAACGCTCAGCGTCTTCACCGCCCTCGCCAGTGTTGCTCTTGCCGCCGATGCGGTTCATGGCGATCGCCATCGTCTCGTGCGCTTCTTTGGAGATCGAGCCGTAGCTCATGGCGCCGGTCTTGAAGCGCTTGACGATCGCGCTGGCTGCTTCGACTTCCTCCAGCGGGATCGGCGTCTCCGCAAAGCGCAGTTCGAGCATGCCGCGCAGCGTGCCAAACGCCTCTTCCTGGGCATTGACGAGCGCGCTGTATTCCTTGAAGGTTTTGTAGCCGCGCACCCACACTTCGTCCGCGCGCGTGCGCACCGCACTTTGCAGCTTGTGAATGGTCACGGGCGTAAACAGATGACGCTCACCTTCGGCGCGCCACTGATAGTCGCCGCCGGTGACCAGCACGCCGGGTGCGTCGTCGCGTTCGGGATACGCGCGCTGATGGCGGCGCCGCACTTCATGGTAAATTTCGCGCAGCCCGATCCCTTCGATGCGCGTGGGAGTCCACGTGAAATATTTGTCGATCAGCGCCTGGCTGATGCCCAGCGCCTCGAAGATCTGCGCGCCGCAATAGCTCTGCAAGGTGCTGATGCCCATCTTGGAGCAGACCTTGATCACGCCCTTGCTGGCCGCCTTGATGTAATTGTACTTGGCTTTTTCGTAGACGATGTCGGTGACCAACCCTTGCGCGATCATATCGTAGATCGTTTCGTAGGCCATGTACGGGTTGACAGCCGTGGCGCCATAGCCGATGAGCAGCGCAAAGTGATGCACCTCGCGCGGTTCGCCCGACTCGACGACAATGGCGCATTGCGTGCGCGTCTCACGCCGGATCAGGTGGTGGTGGAGGCCAGCCGTCGCCAGCAGCGCCGGGATGGGCGCCATCTCGCGGCTCACGCCACGGTCGGACAGGATGAAGATATTGACGCCCTGTTCGATGGCCTCATCGGCCAGCGTGAAGAGATAATCCAGCGCCTTTTCCAGCCCTTCCGGCCCGGAGCGCACCGGGAAGAGCATCGGCAACTTTTGCGTCTTGAATCCAGGCTCCTTGACGTGCGCCAGCTTGGCCAGTTGCTCGTTGGTCAAAATGGGATTCTTGAGGCGGATCTGGTGGCAATTCTCTGGGATCGTCTCCAGCAGATTGCCCTCGGTGCCCAGCATGACATCGGTGGCGGTGACCAGCGCCTCGCGGATCGCGTCGAGCGGCGGGTTGGTCACCTGGGCGAAGAGCTGGCGGAAATAGGTGTAGAGCAACTGCGCCCGGTCGGAGAGCGCGGCGATCGGCGCGTCGTCACCCATGCTGCCCAACGCCTCGACGCCGTTTTTCGCCATGGGGGCGAGCAGCGTGCGCAGCGTCTCGAAGGTGTAGCCGAAAATATGTTGGCGATGCAGCACACTGCCATGCTGGTCGGCCTGATAGAGATCCGGCGGGGAGGGCAGGTTGTCCAGCTCCACCAAATTGCGGTCAAGCCACTCCTGGTAGGGATGCGCCGCGGCCAACGTGTCCTTGATCTCGTCGTCGCCAATGATGCGTCCCTGCGCGGTATCGACCAGGAACATGCGCCCCGGCTGTAAGCGCGCTTTGTACGCCACATTTTCCGGCGGGATCGCATCGCCAAGCACGCCTACCTCAGACGCCATCACGACGATATCGTCCTTGGTGACGTAGTAGCGCGATGGCCGCAGCCCGTTGCGATCCAGCACCGCGCCCACGACTGTGCCGTCGGTGAAAACGATCGACGCCGGCCCGTCCCAGGGTTCCATCAGCGTGGCATGATATTCGTAAAACGCCCTGCGCGCGGGCGCCATGCTTTCGTGGTTGCTCCATGGTTCGGGGATCATCATCATGGCGACATGGTGCAGCGGGCGGCCCGCCAGGTGCAGAAATTCCAACGCGTTGTCGAACTGGGCGCTGTCGGAGCCGTCGGGGTCGATAATCTGGCGCTTGAATTTTTCCAGATCCGCCCCAAAGAGTTCCGACTCCAGCACCGACTGGCGCGCATACATCCAGTTGACATTGCCGCGGATCGTGTTGATCTCGCCGTTGTGGATCAGGTAGCGGTAGGGATGGGCGCGTTCCCACGACGGGAAGGTGTTGGTGCTAAAGCGTGAATGCACAACCGCAATCGCCGCTTCCATCTCCGGGTCGAGCAGGTCAGGATAGTAGGCGTCCACTTGGTCCGCCAGCAACATGCCTTTGTAAACGATCGTGCGGCTCGACAGGCTGGCCAGGTAGAAGCGGTTGCCTTCTTCGTGCCCATTGTAGCGGATTGCCCACTCCGCGCGCTTGCGGATAACGTAGAGTTTGCGCTCGAAGGCCAGCGCGTCGCCGCCGATCAGCGCGTCGGCGTTGCGGCCGATAAAAATCTGACGCACAAAGGGCTCGCCAGCAATGGCTGTGGCGCCGAGCGAGCTGTTGTCGGTGGGCACGGTGCGCCACCCAAGCACCTGCTGTCCCTCCTCGCGCACGATCTGCGCCAACTCGCGCTCAAACGCGGCGCGGCGCGCGGCGTCCTTGGGCAGAAAGACCATGCCAACGCCGTACTCGCCCGCTGGCGGCAGTGCAAAACCCGCCGCGGTCGCGGCCTTGCGCAAAAATTTGTCGGGCATCTGCATGTTGATGCCCGCGCCGTCGCCCGTGTTCGGCTCGCAGCCACACGCGCCGCGGTGATTCAGATTGACGAGCACCTGCATGGCGTGGCGCACGATCGTGTGCGATTGTCTGCCCTTGATGTTGACGACAAAACCCACGCCGCAGGCATCTTTTTCATAAGCCGGATCGTAAAGCCCCTGCTTGGGGGGATATCCGCTAGGAAGCTCAGATTTGCTGTTCAAAGCACACTCCTTCATGCAAACGAAGCCCAGCGAGTCTGGGCAATGAACGGACAATCAAATGACCGGACAATCAATTGTTGCGTTCACGGAGCAGTGTGAAGGAGAGTTTTTGCGCGCAGCGCCGCGCGATCTCACGCAATCTGACGAAGCGAACGGAGTAGAACAAGAGGAACGGAGTCGCCGTACGTTCGGAGCGTCAATTGTACACGATGTTACAGGCAACGATCAAACTGCGCAAAAAGAGGGATACATTGATTGGACAAATTGACGCAATCTACAGAACTCGTTACGATTGTCCGCCGATTGCCCACGCGATGCAAAGCGCGTGGTTGAATCGGCTAGCAATCTGTCGCCGCTTTACACTCCACCTGATGATGGAAGGAACACCATGCAGCGCAAACAAGCGTTACTACTCCTTTTGCTCGCGGTCGTTGCCGTCATGCTGGCCGCGTGCGCCATGCCCGTCGCACCTGCTACACCTGCTGCGGATGCCTCGGCTCCTGCCTCGGCTGAGACGCCCCTGAAGGTAATTCTTTTTGTCAACGGCGCCCTGGGCGATAAGTCGTTCTTTGATTCCGCACAGCGTGGCGTGACGCGGGCGGTGGCTGAGCTTGGCATTCAGGCCAAGACGGTTGAGGTCTCATTTGACACTACGCAGTGGGAGGCCGCGATTGTGGATGTGTTGGCGAATGAGGATTTCGACGTGATGGTGCTTGGCGCCCCCCCTATGGCGGAATATGTCCAGAAGTATGCGCCACAGCATCCTGATAAACGCTTTATCTTCTTTGACGCCGCCGTCGATTACGCGGCGTGTGCAGACAATTGCGCCAACGTCTATTCGATCCTCTACAAGCAGAATGAAGGCTCTTACCTGGCAGGCGTCTATGCGGCGGCGATGACTACGCAGGAAATCGACGGCATGAATCCGGGCGCGGTCATCGGCGCTGTGGGCGGGCAGGAGATCCCCGTGATCCTCGACTTCCTGGTTGGCTACGAGCAGGGCGCTAAGGATACAAATCCGGATATCCAGGTGATCCGCCAGTTTGCCAACAGTTGGAACGACCCCGCCAAGGGCAAGGAACTGGCCAAGGCGCAATACAGCCAGGGCGCCGATATTATCTTTCAAATCGCCGCCGGCACCGGACAAGGCGTCATCGAAGCGGCGGCTGAAGATGGCAAGTTTGCCATCGGCGTCGACTCTGACCAGGCGCTGATGCTGGAAAGCGCCAACCCAGAGCAGGCCGCGCACATCCTCACGTCGATGCTGAAAAACGTGGACAATTCGATCTTCCGCGCTATCCAAAAGCATCTCGACGGTAGCCTGCCCTACGGTGCGGTCGAAGCGCTGGGCATTGCTGAGGGCGGCGTCGGTCTGGCGCGCAACAAGTTCTATGACGCCAACACGCCCGACGCAGTGAAGGCGCTGGTGGAGGCTGCCGAGCAGCAGATCATTGCAGGCGAGATCACAGTGGCGACCGCGTTCCAATAAGCATCTACCCAGAAATTCTGCGGCCTATTTTCTCACGGTAAAAGGACATCAAGGGACATCGCAACAATTTCTGAATAAAAACTAAATGAAAATTAAGGCGCACGCCCATGCCCGCACGCGTTGCCATGCAGCAGATCAGCAAAATCTATCCCAATGGCGTGGTCGCCAATCATAAGGTGGATTTTGCAGTGGAGAAAGGTGAAATTCACGCACTGGTCGGTGAAAACGGCGCGGGCAAAAGCACCTTAATGAAGCTGCTCTATGGGCTGGAGCAGCCGACGCATGGTGCGATCTTCCTGGAAGGTCGCCGCGTCGAGATCGCCAATCCGCAGCGCGCCATTCATCTGGGCATCGGCATGGTGCATCAGAACTTCATGCTTGCACCCTCGTTCACGATTGCGGAAAACGTCGTGCTGGGCAACGAACCACGCAAGGGACGCCTGGTGGATCACAAACGCGCCATTGCCATCACCGCGGCCCTCAGCGCCAAGTTTGGATTGCAGGTCGACCCCACGGCGCGCATCGAAGCAACGCCCGTCGGAATGCGCCAGCGCGCTGAAATCCTCAAGACGCTTTTCCGTGGCGCGGACCTGCTGATCCTTGATGAACCGACCGCCGTGCTTACACCACAGGAGACTGACGAGCTTTTTTGGGCGGTGCGCAACCTTGTCGACCAGGGAAAGACGGTGATTTTTATCACGCATAAGCTGGGTGAGGTCAAGGAAATCGCCGATCGCGTCACTGTGATGCGACATGGCGAGGTGGCCGGGCGCGTCGCCACGCGCGAGGTCACCGAAGCCGACCTTGCGCGCATGATGGTGGGGCGCGCGGTCCTGTTGTCATCCTACGCGCGGCCGGCGGTGCGTGGCAAGGTCGTCGCCGCGGTGCACAACCTGGGTTGCATCGACGAGACGGGCCGGCCGGTGCTGCGCAACGTGACCTTTGCTGTCCACGCCGGCGAAATCCTGGGCGTGGCTGGTGTAGAGGGAAACGGTCAAAGCGAACTGGTCGAGGTGATGGCCGGCCTGCGCGCCGTTGCTACGGGCGAAATCCGCATCAACGGCAAGGCAGTGCAAGGCGCCAGCGTGCGCGAGATGCGCGCTAACGGCGTCGCTCACATCCCCGAAGATCGACTGGCCAACGGCGTGGCGCTCGACGCCTCCATCGCCGAGAACCTGGTGGTGGATCGCTATCATCGCCCGCCGTTTACACGTTACGGTGTGCTTTGGCCGCGTAGCGTGCGCCAACACGCCACCGCGCTGATGCAGCAATTCGACATCCGCGGCGCGGGCCCTGGCGCCTCCCTGCGTTCGCTCTCCGGCGGCAACCAACAGAAGGTCGTGGCCGCGCGCGAATTCTCCGCGGCGCCAGTGTTGCTCATCGCCGCGCAGCCGACGCGCGGCGTAGACATCGGCGCCACTGAATTTGTGCATGGCCAGTTGCTGGCAAAACGCAACGCGGGCGCGGCAGTGCTGCTTGTCTCCGCCGACCTGAGCGAAGTGCTGCGCCTTGCCGACCGCATCGTAGTGATGGTCAAGGGTGAGATTGCAGGCATTCTGGAGAATGGGCCGCAACTCACAGAAGAGACGCTTGGCGTCTATATGCTTGGCCGCAACCGGCCTACGCCGTGAGCTGCAAAGAAACAGAGCGATCCGAAGCGACGCCAAGAACGCAAAAAGATCGCTTAGAAGAGACGCATGGTTCACATAAATGGTTCACATAAAGAATCATAAAGCGCTGATTGAAGCGAGCCGCGCGGTCCTGGTGGTGATGATCGCGCTTGTGATCGGATTCGTCATCACGGCGCTTGTGAGCAAGGAGCCGGTGCGCGCCTACGCGGCGTTGCTGACCGGGCCGCTGCCCAAGGTTTCCTTTGCACATGGGGTTGAAATTACCAACCTCAACCGCTTTGGCAACTGGTTGGAGGAGAGCACGACGCTTATCTTGCTTGGTCTTGCGGTTTCCCTGGTGTTTGGCGCGCGCCAGTTCAGCCTGGGCGCAGAAGGGCAGTTGTTGCTCGGTGCGCTGGCCGCGGCAGCCGTTGCGGTGAAAATGCCGGCGCCGTTTCCGCTGCATCTGCTCCTGGCGTTGGGCGCGGCCGGGATCGTGGGCTTTCTGTGGGGGCTGATCCCTGGCCTGCTCAAGGCCTATCTTGCGGTGGACGAGATCGTGTGCACGCTGATGCTCAACGTGATTGCCCTGCAACTGTTTGACCTGGTGCTTCTGAACTGGCTGCGCGACCCGGGCGCCAGCTTTTTGGGCACCGCGTCGTTTCCTGCCTCGGTAGTGCCGCCGCTGCTGATCCCCGGCACGCGCGTCTCATGGATGCTGATCGTCATGGTGGCGGCTGTCTTGGGGGTGTGGTTTCTGATGGCGCGCACGCCTTTTGGCTATGCCTTGAAAATGGTGGGCGCCAATCGCAAATTTGCCGAATATGGCGGCATCAACGCCAGACGCGTTATTGCCCTCAGCATGGCCGTCAGCGGCATCCTGGCCGGGCTGGCCGGCGCGCATCTAAGCCTGGGGTTGCTCAAGCGGCTCACGGTCAGCCTGGCGCCTGGGCTGGGCTTCGAGGGCGTTGTCGTGGCGCTGCTGGCGCGCAACGACCCGCGCGGGGTGTTGGTGACAGGTCTCTTCTACGGCTATCTGCGCACTGGCGCCCAGATCATGGAGCGCTCGTCGGACGTGACGCGCGAGGTCGTGCTGATCATTCAGGCCGTCATCATCCTGCTCGTCACTGCCGAACGGTTGTTCCCATCATTCCAGCAGTGGCGGCGCACGCGCAGCGATGGCGGAGCAATTGCCATCGACCGCGGCCTTGGTGGATGAGACGGATGCAAGCGCATCAGTGCAAAGATAAAGATTGGGACTTTAAGGGCGTTTGATGTCACTGGAAGTTGTCCTGCAAAGTATCTTTTCCGCCGCGTTCATTGCCACGGTGATCCGCGTCTCCACGCCGCTGATCCTGGCAGGGCTGGGCGGTCTGTTGTCCGAACTGGGCGGCGTGCTCAATATTGCCCTGGAAGGCGTCATGCTGGCCGCGGCCTTTACCGGCGTGATCGTCAGCGGCCTGGCGCCACAATGGCTGCCCGGCGCGCCGGCATGGCTCTATGCCGGGCTGGGCGCGCTGGCCGGCGTGAGCGTCGGCATGGCGATGGGCTGGCTGATCGCTTTTTGCCATCTCGAACTCAAGACCGACCTCATCCTGACCGGTCTCGCCATGAACATCTTGGCCGCGGGCGGCACGGTTTTTGTGCTGTTTGCGCTGACAGGCGACAAGGGCAGCACTGCATCCCTTGCCAGCGCGCGGCTGCCCGCGGTGCAGCTTCCTTTTGTCAACCATGTTTCCTTCATAGGAACGCTGCTCAACGGCGCCAACGGCGCCGGCTATCACATCATGAGCTACATGGCCTTGCTGCTGGTGCTTGCGATCTGGCTCTTTCTCTACCACATGCCAGCCGGTGCGCATCTGCGCGCCACAGGTGAGGCCGCGGACGCGGCCCAGTCCGCGGGCATTGATATTCGCCAGGTGCGTTATCGGGCGCTGGTGGCGAGTAGTTTCTGCGCTGCGCTCGGCGGCCTCTATTTGAGCATGGGGTATCTGAGCCTCTTCCAGGCCAATATGACGGCCGGGCGTGGCTTTATTGCGCTGGCGGTCGTCTATCTGGGCAATCGCAACCCGGCCGGCGTCCTGCTCGCCGCGCTGATCTTCGGGGCCGCTTCGGCGCTGGGCGCGCAGGTGGGCACGCTGGCGATCCCGCCGCAACTTGTCGAGATGATCCCCCCGGTGGTGACGATTGCGGCGCTGATCCTGTACTCCATCCGCCGCCGCGCCCGCCGCGCCGCGGCGGCCCGCGGCTTCCAGGAGCAGGCCGCGGCAGGTTGGAGCGCCGATGCAGCTCGGATCACCGATGCAGCTCTAGACGGAGACCCGCAGAGCACCGCGCCGGGGACATCCCCCTCAAAATCTGGTATAGTAGAAGGGACAAACAAAATCCAGAAAGGAAGATGACATGATGGAGACTCGCGACGCGACCAGCGTACAGCAGCCGCCCTTCTCTGCAGCCGCAGGGGATGAGATCCGTTGGCTGCTCGACCACGCCATGCTGGAGCAGGGCGCAGCCATCAGCCGCACCTATGCCGGCAAGGGCAGCATGTGGCAGCGGCCCTACGCCGCCGCCCAGCCGCGCGCTGCCGCGGCGTTGGCGTCGGTTTGGTTTGCCGCGTATCCGCCTGCCATTATCACGCGGCCAGGCGATTCGGTCCTGCACACATTGGGCGACCCGGGGCTCTGGCAGGCCTTTGCCGAGGTCGGCATCCAGGCGGTGCACACAGGGCCGATGAAACGCGCCGGCGGCGTGACCGGCCGCGCTTTCACGCCTTCTATTGACGGCAATTTTGACCGCATCGGGCTGGACATCGACCCGGGACTGGGCGCGACCGCAGAGTTCATCGCCATGAGCCGCACGGCCAAAGCCAGCGGCGCGGTGGTGATCGACGACATCGTGCCTGGGCATACAGGCAAGGGGCCGGATTTTCGGCTGGCCGAACGCAGCTATGGCGATTATCCCGGCATCTATCACATGGTCGAGATCGCGCCGGAAGACTGGGCGCTGCTGCCCGACGCGCCTGCCGGCAAGGATTCGGCCAATCTAGACGCCGCAGCGATGACCGCACTCCATGCCAGGGGCTATATTGTCGGCGCCCTCTCCCGCACCATCTTTTACGAACCGGGCGTCAAGGAGACCGATTGGAGCGCCACCGCCGTGGTGCAGGGTGTGGATGGTGTGGCGCGGCGGTGGGTCTATCTGCATTATTTCAAGGAAGGTCAGCCCACGCTCAACTGGCTCGACCCGACCTTTGCCGGCCCGCGATTGGTGCTGGGCGATGCACTCCATTCACTGGGTGTGCTCGGCGCGTCGATGTTGCGGCTGGACGCCAACGGTTTCCTCGGTGTGGAGCCGCGTACACCGGGGCCGGCCTGGTCCGAAGGGCATCCACTCTCCGTCACCGCCAACCAGTTGATCGCAGGGTTGGTGCGCAAGGCGGGCGCGTTCACCTTTCAGGAGCTGAACCTCACCGTCGATGACATCGCGGCCATGTCGCAGGGCGGCGCCGACCTCTCCTACGACTTCATCACGCGGCCCGCCTATCATGTGGCGCTGGCGCTGGGTGACACGGAATTTCTGCGCCTGATGCTGGGCGAAATGCGCAGGGCTGGCATCGACCCCGCGTCGCTGGTGCACGCGCTGCAAAATCACGACGAGCTGACGCTGGAGCTTGTCCACTTCTGGACGCTGCACAAGGATGACCGGTATACGCTGGGCGGGCGCGAGATGAGTGGCGCCGAGCTGCGCGAACAGATTCGAGCCGCAATGTATGCGCGGCTGGCTGGGCCGGATGCGCCTTACAACCTGCGTTTTGTCACCAACGGCGTGGCCTGCACCACCGCATCGATGGTGGCCGCGGCGTTGGGCATCCACGACATCGAGCAACTCGACGCCGCGCAGGTTGCGGCAATTCAGCAGGCGCACCTGCTGCTGGCGATGTACAACGCGCTGCAGCCGGGCGTCTTTGCTCTCTCCGGCTGGGATCTCGTTGGTGCGCTCACGCTGCCTGCCGAAGCGGTGGCCGATTTCATGGGAGATGGCGACACCCGCTGGATCAACCGTGGCGCTTACGATCTGATGGGCGTTGCGCCGGCGGCGACGCATTCACAGGCCGGGCTGCCGCGCGCACGCGTGCTGTATGGGGCGCTGCCCGACCAGTTGCGCGATCCCGCCTCCTTTGCCAGCCAGTTGCGCCACTTGCTCGACGTGCGTCGCCGCTACCGCCTCTTTGAGAGCCGTCAGCTTGCCGTGCCAGCGGTGCAGGCGCCAGGGCTGTTGATCCTGGTGCATGAATTGCCGGACGGCTTGGGGACAGAGATCACCGCGCTCAACTTTGGCATCGAGCCGCTGGAAGAAACTATCCTGCTGACCGGCATCGCGTCCCAGCCCGTGCGCGAATTATTGCGTGGCGAAGCAGCCGGCGTCGTCGATGCCCAGGGGCGTTTCCGCGTGCGGCTGGAAGGACATGCAGGAAAAGCCTATTTAGTGGATGGTCAGCAATCGCTTGCGCATGAGATGCGTGTGTAGAAGCTGATGCCATGTGTAAACACTGGCTCATCCGCTCAAAATGCCAACAGGCTGTATCCGCCATCCACCTCGATCGTCTGGCCGACGATCATGCGGGCAGCGTCGCTGCAGAGCCAAGCCGCGACTTCGCCCACATCCGCCGGCGTAACCAGGCGGCCGGCTGGCGTGTTTGCCTCGGCATAGGCGATCATCTCCTCTTTGCGCGGAAAGAAATCCAGCGCGCCGGTGAGGACCACGCCAGGGCTGATGCAATTGGCGATGATATTTTCCGGCGCCAGTTCGACGGCCAGGTAGCGCGTCATTGACTCGATGGCCGCTTTGCTGACGCCCACCACGCCATATTCCGGAAAGACGCGGCGGCTGCCGATGCTGGTCACTGTCAGGATGCGCCCCCATCCCTGCTGGCGCATATAAGGCAAAGCGGCTTGCACGCCCACCAGAATGCTGCGTGCGTTGATGTTGACCGTCCACTCCCAGGCTTTCAAATCGATCTCAGTGATAGGCTTGAGCACGCCGCTGGCCGCGTTGCCAACAAAGATATCGATGCTGCCCAACACGCTGGCGCTTTCCCTCACTAATGCCTGCATCTCTTCCTCGCGGCCTACATGCGCTTTAACGACGACCGTTTTGACGCCAAATTGTGCGGCCGCGGCGGCCGTCTGCTCCGCCTCTGCACGATGGCGGAAATAGTTGATGGCGACATGGCAGCCATGCGCGGCCAAGGCCAACGCAATGCCGCGGCCAATGCCGCGCCCACCGCCGGTGATCACGGCGCATTTCCCTTGTAGATCATGCTTCATGGCGAAATATTCCGTCAGTGGGTCAGCGACCGGCCAGCAAACGCACCTTCTCGCTGGTTTCGCGCCAGGAGATTTTGCTGAGACCCATCTTCTGGCGTAGCTGCTCTTCAGGCATACCGTTGCGGAAGTCACGCACAGCGCACGTCCAGCGCAACGCCTCGAAGCCAACCTGGACATAGCGGATGCCGGCCAGTTCGCCGAGGTCTTCCAGCACGTACTCCAGGTTGCGCGGGGTGCAGTCAAACAGCAGGTCTTTTGGGCTGTACTGCGCCAGATACTGTTGCAGTGCAGGCACGATGGTCGCGGTCAGCCCCAGGGAGCGGTTTTTATGGGCATAACGCTCCTCACGATAACGAACTGTCAACACAGGAGATGAAGGTTGCGCGGTGTCAATATCGTCGATCAAGAGGCGCGCACATTCGGCTTTCTTGATGCCAGTCTGCACCAGCAAACTGACCAGCAGGTAGGGGCGCGCGTCGGGGTTCTGCCGGTCGCGGCTGATGTCCTGCGCCTTGAGCAGCAGTGTGCGCACATCGCTATCGCGCAGAATCGTCGCCAATGGTGTGCGCGCCTGAATCTGCACGAGCGGCTCCGCCGGGTCGGTGCTGATGACGCCGACGCCGTGCAGCCAGCCAAAGAAGACTTTCATCGTCGTGATGCGGCGCGCCTGGGTCTTGGCGCTAAAGTCCATTCCGCGCGCCTCCGCCAGCCAGGGCAAAAACTCGTCCAGATTTTGCGTCGAAACATGGTAAAGTTTCGTCTCGCGCCCCAAATAGTCTGCTAGAAATTTGAGATCGTTTTGGAACGCTTTGATGGTGTTTTCGCTGAACCCTTTGCGCATCATATACTCGTGGAAAGCGGCGACAGCCTCCGCAACGGTGCTGTTGGCGCGCAAGGGCGGCGTCAGATCGGGCGGCGGTTCACCCTTGGCGCCTTCGCGGTCAGGAATCAATGTTTCCTGCGGCAGGTCCACTTCAAGTTCGTTATGGGATGACACGGGCAATTTCGACATAATCAGCTCGCACGGGTGGCTACACTCATTGAGTTTCGTATAGGTAGAGAGTATATCGACGCCGCGGGAAGGTGTCAAGCTTCGTCTCCCAACAAAACCGGCCCGGACTCTGACAGAGTCCGGGCCGGTTTTGTTAAAATCCTCTGTTGTGAATAACAAGAAACGTCTACAGGCTAAAGCAATTTCAGGTCAGTGAGCAGCGAAAGTCGCTTTTCTCTGCACGCCTCTGCCTCTCAGCGTCGCTGCGTCAAAGCTGTTTTCGGGTCAGTTTTAGAACCCGAGCAAGCCCGCGCCAAAGGCCGACGCAAAGACCAGGCTGACGATCGACATCAGCTTGATCAGGATGTTGAGCGACGGGCCGCTGGTGTCCTTGAAGGGGTCGCCAACGGTGTCGCCAACAACGGCTGCCTTATGCGCGGCCGAACCTTTGCCGCCCATTTCCCCTGTCTCGATCCACTTTTTGGCGTTGTCCCACGCGCCGCCGGCGTTCGCCATCATCACGGCCAGCAGGAAGCCAGAAGCAATGGAGCCAACGAGCAAACCCGCCAGCCCTTCTTTGCCCAGCAGGAAACCAGCAGCCACCGGCGACGCCACGGCGAGCACGCCGGGGATGACCATCTCACGCAGCGCGCTGCGTGTGCTGATGTCCACCGCGCGTTCGTAGTCGGGTTTGCCGGTGCCTTCCATGATGCCAGGGATCTCTTTGAACTGGCGGCGCACCTCCAGCACGATCTCTTTCGCAGCCTTCCCAACGGCAGTCATCGTGAGCGCCGTAAACAGGAAGGGCAGCATCGCGCCAATCAGCAGGCCGGGCAGCACGGTCGGCGTCAAAACGTTGAGCGACTCGATGCCAGCCGTGTCCATGTAGGCCGCGAGCAGCGCCAACGCGGTCAGCACGGCTGAACCGATGGCAAAGCCCTTGCCGGTGGCCGCGGTGGTGTTGCCCAGGCTGTCCAGTGCATCGGTGCGCTCGCGCACTTCCGGCGGCAGGTGGCTCATTTCGGCGATGCCGCCCGCGTTGTCTGCGACGGGGCCATAAGCGTCCGTCGCCAGCGTCACACCCAGCGTGCTCAACATGCCGACGCCGGCCAGGGCCACAGCGTACAAACCGGCGGTCACAGCCGCATTCGGGTTGGTCAGCAATACGTCGGCGGGCGTCGCCTGCCAGCCGAACCACAGCGCCGCCAACATCGCCACTGCAATGATCAATACGGGCGCTGCGGTGCTGTTCATGCCGACCGCAATGCCCTGGATGATCGTCGTCGCTGGCCCGGTTTCCGTTGCCTCTGCAATCGAACGGGTCGGTTTGTTGGTGTAGGAAGTGTAGTATTCGGTGAAGAAGGCAATGGCGTTGCCCGCGATCAGACCGGTCAGGATCGCCAGGAAGAAGTTGAAGTTTACGCCTGACAACAGGACGGCCAGCGCCGAAATCACGAGCACAATGCCCGACGCGCCCCACACCGAACGGCGCAACGTCGCCAGCAGTTGCTCCTGTGTGGCGTTTTCTTCGGTTTTGACCAGGAAGGTGCCCATTAACGAAGCGATGATGCCGCCGCCTGCAATCAGGAAGGGCAGACCCACAAAGCCTTCTGTATTGCCACCCATGATCTTCATCGTGACGCCGAGGGCGGACGCGGCGATGATGGAGCCGACATAGCTCTCAAACAGATCGGCGCCCATGCCTGCCACGTCGCCGACATTGTCGCCTACGTTATCGGCGATCACAGCAGGATTGCGTGCGTCGTCCTCGGGGATGCCTGCCTCTACTTTGCCCACCAGGTCGGCGCCGACATCCGCTGCTTTGGTGTAAATGCCGCCGCCGACACGCGCAAAGAGCGCAATGCTGCTGGCGCCAAAGCCAAAGCCGGCCAGAAAGCCGATCTCGGAGACAAGATCAGAGCCGGTGAAGATGAGAAACATAACGCTCAGCCCCAACAGGCCAAAGCTCACGACCGCCATGCCCATCACCGAGCCGCTGCCAAAGGCGACGCGCAGGCCATCATTCAGGCTGCGCGCGGCCGCGGCCGCGGTGCGCACGTTGGCGCGCACTGCCACATACATGCCCAGGTAACCCGCCGATGCCGAGATGACCGCGCCGACAACGAAGTTGAGCGCGGTCTGCCAGTTGATGAATGCGCCTAGAATCAGCGCCACCACCACAACAAAACCAGCAAGATAGGTATATTCACGGCGCAAAAACGCCGCCGCTCCTACCTGAATGGCGTGCGAAATCTCACGCATCGTCTGGTTGCCCTGGTCTTCGGCAAGCACCCGGCGCATCTGATAGATGACAAACCCGATGCCCACCAAACTAAGCACCAAAGCAATGACAACAGAAACATTTGCTGATAACAAGGCAATCCTCCTTCAAATTGAAATAATTTGGGCTGTAAGATATTAATTTTTCATCCCCATTGATGAATAAATACATCCGCAACTTCGACGATCCCGCCCAGCCGTGACCCGGCCGGGTTCGTCTATCTCGATTATGCTGTCAATAGGCCGCTGTCGTCCTAGGTTCCCGCAACCAATAAATTGTCTGTATGCTTGGTTGCAAAGGACAAATTGAGAGTCCGTGTATTGTAATTTGTGGGTAGAGTTTCGCCAAATGTCAGATGTTCAACTATATCCTGCATCCATCATGGTACAATGGTAAGCAGAGACGAAGAGAGTGAAGCAAGCGGGGAGGAAGCCGATGTCGTCACGCTTTATTTATCTTGACCACGCCGCCACCACACCGGTGCGCGCCGAGGTGCTGGCGGTGATGCAAACACACCTGAGCGAAAGCTACGGCAACCCCTCCAGCCTTCATCGCGCCGGGCGTCGGACAAGCGTTGTTCTGCAAAATGCGCGCCAGACGCTGGCCGCTTTGCTCAGCGCACGGCCGAGCGAGATCATCTTCACGAGCGGCGGCACGGAAAGTGACAACGCCGCAGTGCGCGGCATTGCTTTGGCGCGGCGCGCGGCCACTGGCGCCAATCGGCTGATTACGACCGCCATCGAGCACAAGGCCGTGCTGCAAACTGCTGAGGACCTGCGTGATCATTTTGGATTTTCGCTCACTGTGTTGCCGGTGGATGGCGACGGGCTGGTGAGCCTTGCCTCTGTAGCTGCGGCGCTTGACGATGCTGGCGACGTGGCGCTCGTCAGTGTAATGTACGCCAATAATGAGATCGGCGCGGTTGAGCCGGTGGCGGCAATCGGCGCCTATTGTCGGGAACGCGCTATTCCCTTCCACACAGATGCGGTCCAGGCAGGCGGAAAACTTCCACTCGACGTGAACAGCCTGCATGTCGATGCAATGAGCCTGGGCGCCCACAAGTTTTATGGGCCAAAAGGCGTCGGTCTGCTTTATCTACGCAGTGGCACGCCCTTCTGGCCGGTGATGACGGGCGGCAGTCAGGAAGGCGGTCGCCGCGCCGGCACGGAAAACACGCCGCTGATCGCCGGCATGGTCAAGGCGCTGGACCTGGCAGAGACGGAGCGAGCCAGCGAAAACGCTCGTCTGCGCGCCCTGCGCGACCGGCTGATCGGCGGCCTGCTGGAAGCAGTTGACAACATTCATCTGACAGGTCCTCAGGAGCGGCGACTGGACAATCACGCCAGCTTTGTCGTCGAGGGCGCCGACGCTGAAGGGATGCTGATCGCGCTTGATTTGGCTGGCATCGCGGCGAGCAGCGGCAGCGCCTGTGCGTCGGGCAGCAACCGTCCCAGCCATGTATTGGAGGCAATTGGCGCGTCACCTGAGCAGGCCGCGGGTGCGATCCGCTTCAGTCTAGGGCGCGACACTACACTCGGAGATATTGACTTTGTGATTCACACACTGCCGGAGATTGTTGTGCGCGTGCGCGCTGGATAAAACACTTCTGGTTAGCCTATTCAGGAGGCGCCACACAATATTTATACCCAACGCCGCGCACTGTAACCACGCGGGTTGGATTGGAAGCATCGGACTCGATCTTCGTGCGCAGCCGTCGTATGGCAAGTTCAACCAGGTTGAGATTGTCAGTATCCAGGTAGCCCCACACCTCTTGAAGCAGCTCCTCCTTAGAAACAGGACGATCAACCTGACTGGCAAGATGGCGTAACAGGGCAAACTCAATTGGTGTAAGCGGGACGCGCTGCCGCTTTATCTCGATTTCCTGGGTCGCGTTGAAAAGTGTGAGATCGCCGATCTCAATCACCTCAAAAGAATGATGATGATTGAGATGCATCGATCGACGGATCACAGCATGAATGCGCGCCTCCAATTCCTTGAAATTGAAAGGCTTGGTAATGTAGTTGTCAGCGCCAAATTTCAGCCCCTGAATAATATCCTCTGGGCGGTTCAGCGCGGTGATCATCACGATCGGCACATTGGATTGGCGCCGGATCTCCTGGCAAACCTCAAATCCAGTGCGCTTTGGCATGAGCACATCAAGCATCACCAGATGAAAGCGTTGTGCGCCAAACTTCAGCAGCGCATCATCGCCGTCCACCGCCTCCGTAACGATAAACCCCAGGCGCTCCATGGATTGCTTGAGCAACCGACGCATGACCAGTTCGTCTTCGGCAATCAGGACATTGAGTTCGCGTGCAAGCAATCCTTTGCTGCTAAGCCCGCTATCTTTTGAAGATGTAACGGCAGAATTCTCCTGGGTTGTCATGCAAGCTTTTCCCATTGGCAATTCGCTGATTTTGGCGGAATTTACAACTGCATCTCGGACTGTAGCCCAAGAATGACTTACCGCGCATGTAAGGAAAGCGTAGCATATCCGTTATTCAAAATCAAATGGAAGAAATTTCTGCTTTGGGTTTGATAAGTAAGCATGAAAATTGCACTTGCACCATAAATTGTGATTGTGATATACTCTTGCCAACAGGATGCTCCCTGCTTACCTCCATTTTTTTGTTTCAAACAATTGTGTTTGACACCAAGGAGAAAAAATCATAATGGCAAGTGTAACGTTTGACCACGTCTACAAGCGGTATGGCGAGGTAACGGCTGTCAACGACTTGAACATTCATGTCGAGGACAAGGAATTTCTCGTCTTCGTCGGGCCTTCAGGTTGTGGAAAGACCACAAGCCTACGCTGTCTGGCAGGTCTCGAAGAGATCAGCGAAGGCAACATCCTGATCGGCGATCGCATTGTCAACGATGTGCCGCCGAAAGATCGCGATATCGCAATGGTCTTCCAAAGCTACGCCCTCTACCCGCACATGAGCGTGTACGACAACATGGCCTTTGGCCTGAAGTTGCGCAAGACGCCCAAGTCGGAAATCGACCGCCGCGTCAAAGAAGCGGCTGACATTCTGGATATCGGCCACCTGCTTGACCGCAAACCCAAGCAACTCTCCGGTGGTCAGCGCCAGCGTGTGGCTGTTGGTCGCGCCATTGTACGTGAACCGTCTGTTTTCCTTTTTGATGAGCCACTCTCCAATCTTGATGCCAAGCTGCGCGTTCAGACGCGCGCCCAATTGACCAAATTGCACCAGCGTCTGGCCACCACGTTCATCTACGTCACGCATGACCAGGTGGAAGCGATGACAATGGCAAGCCGCATCGCCGTTATGAAGGATGGCCTGTTGCAGCAGATCGACACGCCGCAGGCGCTGTACGATCATCCGAACAATGTATTTGTCGCAGGCTTTATCGGCAGCCCCAGCATGAACTTCTTCGACGCCACCCTGGTTGAGAGCGACGGCAAACTTGAGATCAACAGTGGCGGCTTCCGCCTGCCGGTGCCACAGCCAAAGGCCGACGAATGGCGCGTGCACAAGGGCAAGCAGGTTATTTTCGGCATCCGCCCTGAAGATATTCATGCCAAGCCGTTTGTACCGCCCAGCATCCTTGAAGCTGACTTGACCGCCAAGGTCGACGTTGTGGAAATGATGGGCAACGAGATCTTCCTCTATCTCATGAGCCGCGACAACAAACAGTTCATCGGCCGCGTCGACCCGCGCGTACGCGCCCAGGTCGGCGACGAGATTCAGCTTGCCGTGAACATGGCGAACGCTCACATCTTCGACCCGAAGACCGAGATTTCGCTGGCTGGTTGATTGCGCTACTCACGGTAAATGAGGTCGGGGATCGTTGCGATCCTCGGCCTCTTTTTGTTTTCCCGTCCGCCTTGACGGGGAGACTCATTCTCTTCCTGCTCTACCCCCGTATAAATAGAGGAGGCATGAAGCTCATGAACGGTGAATGGGAAAAGTCAATTGCGTTAGCAGCCGATATGGTGGCAAGTGCGTGCTCCCTTGTCTTGCTCACTGGCGCCGGCGTCAGCGCCGAGTCCGGCATTGACACCTTCCGCGATGCCCAGACAGGGTTGTGGTCGCATTTTGATCCTCAACAGCTGGCGAGCCAGGCAGGGTTTGCCGCTGATCCTGGATTGGTCTGGCGCTGGTATATGCACCGGCTCGCTATGGTCGAACAGGCGACGCCCAATCCGGGTCATCAGGCGCTCGCCGATCTGGAACGGCTGACGCCATCCCTTACCTTGATTACCCAGAACGTGGACGATCTGCATGAGCGCGCGGGCAACCAGCATGTATTGCATCTGCACGGCCATATTGGGCGTTTCCATTGCAATGGCTGCCAGACGCCATACGCCCTCCAGCCTGATGATTACGCTTCGCCTACCCCGCCGCAATGTATGTTTTGCCTGGACTACGTGCGACCCAGCATCGTGTGGTTTGGAGAGATCCTGCCAGAGCAGACGTTAAATCAGGCGTGGCGCGCCGCCGAACAGTGTGAGGTCTTCTTGGTGATCGGCACGAGTGGGGTTGTCTATCCCGCGGCGCAATTGCCGGTGTTGGCTAAACGTTATGGCGCGCGCGTCATCGAGATCAACCCAGAGTTATCGGCGCTGTCGGACATAGCAGACGTCACCTTGCGCGCCCCGGGCGGCGAGGCATTGCCGCGGTTGGTTGCCGAAGTGGGGAGTCAATTGCGTAACGATCGTAGAGTTTGAGGGCAATGTTCCGATATCAGGGCGACGTGGGCCATTCCCACACCGCATCATCAACGAGCACGGATTGCGTGACGCCATTGATATGAATGGTTGCAGGCAATGGTTTCGTTCCGGACTGTCGCTGTAAAACGAGCCGATACTGGTCGGGCGTCAAGTCGGATGGCAAGGTGTAGGTGAAGGTCACGGTGTTGGTATGGTGCGGCGGCAAAATAAAATACCCCGTGAACACTTGCGTGCGCCGCTCGCCGCGTTGCGTGGTGACGCTCGCGGGTTCGACGCCTGTAACCTCGATCAGCTTGCTGCCCGCCGGCGCATAGACGCGCACGTAGTCAAAGTAGCAGCGCGCCACAAGCGCGGCATAGCTGTCTCCATAGCGAGGAGTCAGATCGCAGCCAGGGTCATTAGCCTCGATGGGATGTGTGTAGGTCAGGGTAAGCGTAGCCTCTGCCGGCTGCCCAGCCCCCTGCGGCCACGCTACGCGATAATCGAGCATCCGCTGAATCGCGGCGTCAGCCTTGTTGTAGCCCATGTTGGTATCGACGACAGCCAGGAAATCGCTCTCTTTTGTGGGATGCAGAGCGCCATCCCACCCTTGTTCATGCAGGATTGCGTCAGCTTCCTCGTTGTCCAGCCACACCTGAATGGAGCGCTCACGCAGTGCGCCGACAAGCGCTGAAGTCAGCGCCAGCAAGTCCACATCGCCGCTTTGCACCTTTGTGAGCGCAGCGTCCGCCAACCGCGGGATGAACTCTTTACGCTGCGACCACCACGCGCCCAGCGTCTCTGGAGTGTCGCCGCCCACCGCCGTGTCGCTTTCGGCAGGGCGCTCCCAAAGCTTTACGACTTGATCTTCGATGTTTTCGCCATTGATTGGCTCGTCGAACCCGGCAACCTGAAGCTCTCCCAGCGCGGAAAAGATGCGCCGGACTGCGTGCAGGTCCACCGTAGCGATTCCATCCACCTCGAAGCCCATGTCGCTTCTATACAGCGCCGCCGCCACCTGCGCTGTGGTTGGCAAATCCGGCGACCAGTTGGCGTCGCGCATGACGAGCACCGGAATGTTCATATAGTGCTGCATCGCGGCCGGCGCTGGTGGATACATGCCATCGGCGCGATAGACTTCGTAACTATCTGTAAAGTCCAGCTCGGTCAGCTTGCCTTGATCCAGCGTAAGCCGGCCAATCGCAGCGATGAAGCCGCCGGTTGCACGCAGCTCATGATTGTTTTGCACTAAGATAAGATAGGTCTTGGGGCCATTCATCCCCAACAAAGCAGGCGCCTGCGGGCCAAGTTGCGTCGCCACGTCCGCCAAAGTCAGCAGGTCGGGTGCAGCCTGCAGCGGCGCGGCAAGACGGCCTGGCAACGCCGCGCCGTCGACGGTTGACAGCGTCGCACGCAGCGCCTCCAGCCGCGGGGCAAACTCGGGCAGCGCCGCCGACTGCTGGGCGATTGCTTGCAAGAGCAGTTCAGGCGTTGATGCATCTGGTTGTGCTGCACGCAACTCCGCCAGCGCCGGCGCCAATAAGTCGCTGCCTGCCTGCGCCAGATCGAGCGCCTGACGGCCAGCTTCGACTAGCTCCGGCGCGGATGCGGCAAGCGGGCCATAGGTGGGCACAAATCCAAACCACTCGGCTGCCGGCAGAAGTGGTTCGATCTCCTGCGTGAACTCGCCATAGTTCCCTGTCAGGCGTTCCAGAGTGTTTTGCAGTGCAACTGGATTGTCGAGGGAGGCAGTCGCGGCCAATGCACGCAATTGCATCGCCGACTGATAGGTGTTCCAGCCAGCCCAGGCAAGTGTGACGCCTTTGTAAGTGATGAGTAACAGCGCGGCCAACGCGATGAAAGCGCACCCAATCCGCCACGGATGGCGAGTGGGATGCGCGGGTGCTCTCGAAGAAGAAACTTGCTGCTCGATCATACCTTCACTGACTTTTTGCCTGCTGCAATGTGTGTGTCTATGGCTTCAACCGCCACAATGGGCCGGCTGGCTCCAACCGTTCAGCCTCGATCCAGGCGGGCTGCTCGGCAAAATAGATCGGCCTTCGCCCCACATTAGCGGCCACCACTTCCTCTGCCGACGCGTCGATTGCCGGCGCGTCAGGATGCAGATCGTGCTGGAGACGCTGGTACCACGCAAACTGATAGAGCGATTCGTTGACAGGGATGACCCCAGGCGCGGCGATCTCAATTGTGCGGTCGCCCCAGGCGCCATACCACGCCGCAAAGGTCTCCCGGTCTCCCAACGTGATGAGCAGGCTGTTCGGTTCCAGCGTTTCCGCCATTTGGTCGAGATAGCGTCGCGCTTCACTGTCATTGGACAGCGCCAGTGACGGCCAACGCGTCACAACAAGCAGCAACAAGAGCAGCGCCGTAATGCTTGCTACGACTGGTCGCGCTCCCTTGAAGCGTTGTTCCAGCCATGTGGCGCTGACTGCCAGCCCGACGGCCATCCAGATGCTCAACAGCCACACAACCGGCAGCAGGTAAATTTCGCTGTCGCGTGTGTAGTAGAGAACGGCATAGACGCTGACCGGCGTGATCCACAGCAGGCTGAAGTTGCGGAGATGTCCGGCTGTGCGATCCCACGCGGCCAGGCCGACAAATCCAAGCGCCAATCCCAGCGGGGTGAACTGGTCGGTGAGCGTATATGCCCACGCGCTCAGGCGACTCACCGCGGCGCCGGACGCGCCATTTAACAGATACCCGCGGTAGGCGGCGCCGCTGACCAGCCACTGAAAGTCTTCCCAGTTATCAGCATATCCCCAGTTGACCGGCGGCGGCCCCATCGACGCCACCAGTGGAATGCGACCATAAAAGAGCAGCCCCAGCAAGACGCCGCCCCCCAGCGCCATCAGAGGATCGCGCCAGCGCTTCGATCCTGTACGCACCGTAGCCAGCGCATAGAAGGCCGCTGGCAGCAGCAGGATCAGCGTCAAATGGTGGGCGACGCCCAGCGCTACTGGAATGACAACATACCACAGCCGCTGGGGTTGCACCAACACTGCCCATGCCAGAAGCACCACCAGCAGCGCATGAAAACTGTAGACCTCGGTGATGATCGATTGGCTCCACAACAGCGGGGAGACTGCCCACGCCAACCCTGCCAGCAGCGCCCACAGCCAGCGCCGAGGGTCGACCGGCAGCAGATGATGAGCGACTATCACTGTGAGAAAAACGCTGGCCGCGCCGCTCAACGCGCTGAGGAGGTTGCCGCGCCACGCCAGATCGCTGGCTGGCGCCGCCATGCCGAGCAACGCCAGCCAGCCTTGTAGGAGAAGAGTGTATAACGGGTATCCGGGCGGATGTGGCACGCCGTTGACGATAGCGGCTGTCAACAACTCCGCGCCGTCAGCGCCCTGGTGCGCCCAGGTCAACCCGGGCGCAAGCGACAGCCCATAGAAGGCAAATGCAAACGATCCCGCAGCGATCCCTGCTGCCAGACGCGCCATTACTGGAAGTCGGGCGGCTCGGCAGGCGGCATTCCCACGCTGATGGCGGCGAAAGCAGACTCGGCGTTATCGGCCAGCGCCGCGGCCGAACCATCAACCACCGCACCGGCTGCCAATTCCTCGTCAATCGCCGCCGTGAGCTTGACCGTCGTCGCGGCGCCGGCCGACAGTTCAGGCCAGGTCACGACGATCAGCAGCGCGCCGGAGTCTGCATCTTCCTGAGTGGCTTCGCCGCCATCAGCCGCCGACAGGCTGACAAACGACAACCCAACCGGCAGCTCAAATGAGAACTCTGGATTGGTGGCGGCTGCCGCGCCTGTGTTCGTCAACGTAAACGACAACACGATCTGATCGCCTTGCAGGGCGACGGCAGGTTGTATCGCGCTGGCGAGCAGCAGAGAGGTGCTTTCCACGGTTGTCGGTGCAGCGGTCGGCGCGGGCGTTGCCTCTGCCGGGGCCGTAATGACAGGGGTCTCGCGACCAGCCGTCACAGGCAGCGCGGTAAGCATCGCCGTTGTCGCATCAGTCGTGACGAACTGCGCCGACACCCACCCGTTGCCGACCCCACCGGGCACACAGCAGACCAGCCACCAGTCGCCGGCAGCGTTGCGGCCTAACAGCGTCACCGTGACGCCACTGCCCAGCTTGCCCATAATCGGGGCGGAGGTGGAAGGTTCTTCCCGCACATTGAGCGCTACGACTGCAACCTTGCCCACCAGCGCGTCGGACGGAAGGTCAGTTACAGGAGTCGTCACTGTGGGCGCTGTGACTGTGGGCGCTGTGACTGTGGGTGCTGTGACTGTGGGCCCCGCAGTGGCCAGTGATGTTTCGCCTGCCACCAGCGTTGCGCCATCTCCTATGGGCAAACCGGCCAATTGATCGGCTGTATAGTTTGGCGTCACAAATTGAGCGCTGACCCAGCCCTGCGTTTGCGAGCCAGGCAGACAGCAGATGTTGAGCCACGTATTGTCAGTATTGCGCGCCAGCACCGTCACAAGCGCGCCGCTGGTCAGCCGGCCGATCACGGGGAACGTGGCGCCCGGCCCTTGCCGCACATTGAGCGTCGCCGCACTGATTACGCCTGTGAGTTCAGCTCCTGGCGCGTCCGGTGCAGGGGCCGGTTGATTTGCCGCGGCGGTGGGCGTCGGCGTGGGTTGCGCTGGTTCATCATTTTTGTCGTCGTCGCGTGGGCGCTCTGTCGGCGCTGGGGGCGCGGGCGTTTCCGTCGGCGGCCGCGGTGGAACTGTCGAGTTCTGCTTCACATCGGCGGGATGTTCGGCTGCCCACACCTGCGCCGTTCCCACCCACAGCAGCGTGGCGACGCCCACGAGCACAGTGAGCAATGCAGATTTGAACAGCCAGCGTGATTGACCAAAGCGATGGTTCAGATTGTTCATGAGTCGTTCCTTGTGGTTTGAATGCCTCTCAATGCGCGCCGTCGCCGTGAAAAATCGCGGGAAATGTGCGCAGCAAAATCTCCAAGTCGCGCCGCAGGCTGTAATGTTCGATATAGTCGAGCTCGAGTTGCAACCGTTCGGCAAAGCCCAGGTCGCCGCGGCCGCTGACCTGCATCGGCCCGGTCATCCCCGGCTTGACGGCCAGACGACGGCGGTGGTAGTCCTGGTAAAGCTGCACGATGCGCTCCTCTTCAGGCCGCGGTCCAACCAGGCTCATGTCGCCGCGCAGCACATTGTAAAACTGTGGCGCCTCGTCAAGCGAAGTCCGGCGCAAGAGCCGTCCCACCCGCGTCACACGCGGGTCCTGCTTGAGCTTGAAAACCGGCTCCTCCAGATGGGTTATATCCACCAGATTGCCCAGCTTCTCCTCCGCATCGGCGCTCATTGTGCGCAATTTGATGATCCGGAACGAGCGCCCATTCTCTCCCACCCGCACCTGCCAGAAAAAGACCGGGCCGGGTGAGTCAAGCTTGATGGCAAGCGCCGCCACCGCCACCAGCGGGATCGAAATTGCCAGCCCCACCAGCGCGCCCAGGATATCCATGCTGCGCTTGACCAGCCGTTGCCAGCCGGTGATGACCGGCTGATGCGCGCCCGGCAGCGTCCCCGCAAAATGGATGGTGCCATTCAGATAGCCGCTGCCCAACGCGAGCGCCCGCACCATCACCATGCCCGGCCCCACTATCGCCAGCGCCGGCGAGCGCCGCGCCAGCTTGAGCGTGAAAGGCAGCGTCGTGGCTAGAAATATCAGGATGGCGACAGCTACGCCCACCCATGACCACGTCAGTGGCGCCCAGAGCGCGCCCAGCAACGCCAGCGTCGCCAGGCCAAAGATCGCGGCCAATAACACGATCTGCACCTTGAGCACCTGGGGCGTATGGCTGTCCTGCACCATCCGCTCAGGGTGCCAGCGGATCATCAGCGCTTTCCAGAAACCGATGTAGTACTTGCGGCGGAAGTAGTCGCCCAGGTCGCCATCGTGCAGGTGTGACACCCTGGCATCCGGCGCAAACACGAGACGATAGCCCTTCTGCGCCAGACGAAAGCTGAACTCTTGATCCTCGACGCTTGCTGTAGTGAAGATCGGATCGAATCCTTTGTTTTCGAGAAAGATGCTGCGCCGGTACGCCGCCGAGTAGGTGTCGATAAAATCGATCTGCAGCTGGCCGCGCATCCGGTCGTAGCGATCCTCATATTCGGCTTGCACGAAGCGTGGAATGGCGGCGCGCTGCTCCGTTACATAGGCGCCTTTCGCGCCTGCAACGTCGGGGTCCGTAAATGGCGCGGCCAGTGCTTCCAGCCAGGTGGGGGTGGGCGCGCAGTCGGCGTCAGTGAAAAAGAGCAACGGCGCGTTTGCATGTTTGGCGCCAAGATTGCGCGCGGCGGCCGGGCCGGCATTGGCCTGATGAAGCAGCGCTAAGCAGATGTGAGGATGCGCCAGGCGCCATTCCTCGACGA
Organism: Caldilineaceae bacterium; assembly: GCA_014879855.1. Lineage (GTDB taxonomy): Bacteria > Chloroflexota > Anaerolineae > Caldilineales > Caldilineaceae > Caldilinea. The sequence goes on from JACSRH010000059.1 coordinate 34,287, forward strand.
CCGCCGCCGTGGCGTCGGTTGAGCCATCGTCCACCACAAGGAGTTCGTAGCGGTCAGGCGTCACCGTCTGGTTGGCAAGCGCGTCCAGACAGCGCGTAATCACCGTCGATCCATTGTATACGGGAATGACGACCGAACAGACCAGGGTCACCTGAAACGGCATAAGATCGTGCATAGGCACTTTCACGCGCGCAGCAAACAGGGCTACTGCGCGCCAGAGGCCAGTTCCGCCACCACAAAAATGCGGTGCGTCGTCGTGTCAGCCGGCCAGCCCGTGACCAGCGTCAGACGCGCATCCTCCGTGGGGGCGAGATAGGCGGCGGCCTGTGCGCGTTCTTGCGCGGTGGCGCCGAGCAAGACCAACGGCTCGGATACTTCCACAACGCGATAGGTAAATGCCGCGCCCGCTTCATCAGTCACCAGGATGTCCTGACCTACTTCGATCTCGCCCAGTGCCAGCGCTGCAAAGACGGCGTCGCCGCGAGTCTGATAACCGGCCAGCACCAGGTTGCCCGCGTCGCCCGCGCTTGCGCTGTTCAGCGCCCAGCCCGCGGCGTCTTCAGGCACCACCCAGCGCGTGGTGCGCTGGCCTGCGCTGCCCACGCTTTCCCACCCCATCGGCTTTACAGGAATTTCCAAATCGAGGTCTGGAAAGGCGATGCTTACGGGAGGCGCCGCCTCTGTCGCTGACTGCCCTGCACTGACTGAAGCGGGGATGGTCTCGGCGGCTTCTTCACTCGTAACCGTGGCAGTGGGCGCAGCAGCAGGGGTCGGCGTGAGCGGTTGACACGCGGCAAGTAATATCATGCCGACAAGCGCTGCCAATGCAGCAGAGAAATGGACAGATAGGCGGATACGTCGATCGGCTGTCATCAAACCAGGAGTTTCCTTTCCTCATAAAGTCCTTAATGAGTACAACTTTATAGAGCGGAGCTGCGCCGCGAATTGTAGTGGAAGCAAGCACATTGCGCAAAACGGCGCAGGCTTTTGTAGAACACCTGGTTTATCGCTACAATATCTGGCGGGGAGGCATGTGTCCCGGTGGATGCCCCGGTCTTCAAAATCGGTGGCAGGTGGCGCAGAGCCGGCTGCGGTGGGTT
>JACSRH010000106.1 GCA_014879855.1 Caldilineaceae bacterium
TCACCTGCTGTCTATACTGCCCTGACCGAGAATTGAACATAGTCACTATCTTTTTCAGCGAATGGACAGATAGAATACAAAGCCAGTGTATCATATCATGCTCAAAGTCAACTTCGTCACTTCATACACCCCACGCAACACGGTGCAGCAACCCAAAGAAACTTCGTTTCAAATTGCCGATCTGCGGTAAAACAGGCGCGTTTGAAGAGCAGGGAAACTGCTGTGTAAGGGGAGAATAGAGCACCCACAACTGGCTTCGCTTTCGTTTCCCTTGTGATCGCGTGCAAATCCCCCCCGATTGGCTAGGGAAAGATCGCAAAAAGCATTTTATACTGGTTCCGTGTTCCGACGTTTAAGAGAAAGGGAAATAAATTATGCCTGATTTGGACCTAGATCAACTGTATTTTGCTATTATCGACGGCAACGCCAAGGCCGCCGCGGCTGTCACCAAGGAAGCCGTAGCCGCCGATGTCGATCCGCAGACGCTGCTCACCGACTACATGATCCCAGCGATGGATGAAGTCGGCGCTCGCTTCGAGGCGAACGAATGCTTCGTGCCGGAGCTGTTGATCGCGGCGCGCGCCATGAAAGCAGGGATGGAAGTCATTCGCCCGCTGCTGCTCGGCAAGGCCGTCGAGCCAGCTGGCCGCGTCGTCGTCGCCACCGTGCAGGGCGACCTGCACGACATCGGCAAGAACCTGGTCGCCACGATGCTCGAAGGCGGCGGTTTCCAGATCGTCGACATCGGCACCGACGTCAGCCCCGATAAGCTGGCCGATGCCGTCCAGTCCCATCAGCCACAGCTCGTGGCGCTTTCGGCGCTGCTCACCACCACACTCCCCTCCATGAAGCGCATGCTTGACCGTCTGACGCAGGATGGATTGCGCGCAGGCGTCAAAGTCATGATCGGCGGCGCGCCGGTTACGCAGGACTTTGCCGACGAGATCGGCGCAGACGGCTACAGCGACAACGCCGCCGGCGCGGTCAACCTGGCGCGCCAGTTGATGGGCGCCGCGGCATAATCTCCAATCTCCCAATCTCTAATCTCCAATCTCTACTGATCGAGATTGGAGATTAGAGATTCAATCCAAGCGACTGATCTTTATGAATCCACGCGAACGCTACACGGCGGTCATGCACTATCAACCGCGCGACCGCTGCCCGATTATGGATTTCGGCTTCTGGGATGAAACCCTGCCGATCTGGCAGGAGCAGGGGTATCCCGCCGGCGCCGATCCCGACCTTTTCTTCGGCATGGATCCGCAGTGGCGCTCCTGCGGCTGCATCATGGGTCTGTGGCCGCCTTTCCCCGGCATGCAGTTGGTGGACGAAGGCGAGACTGAGATCGTCCAGCAGAACGATGGCGTGATCGTCCAGCGCGGCAAGTTCCTCGGCTCGATCCCACGCCACCTGCGCCACACGCTGGTGGATCGCGAGAGCTGGAACGCCTTCTATAAGCCGCGCCTGCGCCCAGACGATCCGCTGCGCCTCCCCTCTGGCCCCGCCTGGGAGATGCAGCTCGCCGAGTGGACGCGCGCCGATCGCGACTACCCGCTCTTCATCGAGGGTGGCTCGCTCTACGGGGTGGCGCGCAACTGGTTTGGACTGGAAGGCATCTCGGAGATCATGTACGACGACCGCCCGCTCTTCGAAGAGATCGTCGAGACGCTGGCCGACGTGGTGATCGCCGTGCTCGAACACGTGCTGAGCGCGGGCATCCGTCCCGAAGCCGCCAGCATGTGGGAGGACATGGCCTACAGTGGCGGCCCGCTGATGGCGCCCAAGCTCTTCCAGCAGATCCTCGTGCCGCACTACAAGCGCATTACCGGCACGTTGCACAAGTACGGCGTGGACATCGTCTTCCTTGACTGCGACGGCAGCATCGACATGCTGGCGCCGCTGTGGCTGGAGGCGGGCGTCAACACGATGTTCCCCATCGAGGTCGGCAAGTGGAAGGCGGACCCGGTGGAGTTCCGCCGGCGCTATGGCAAAGACATGCGGCTGATGGGCGGCTTCGACAAGCACATCCTCATGCATGGCAAGGACGCCATTGCGCGCGAAATTGCGCGCCTGGCGCCGCTGGTGGAGGAGGGAGGCTACATCCCCATGCCCGACCACCGCGTCCCGCCCGATGTTCGCCTTGAAGATTACATCTTCTACTTGAATGAGGCTAAGCGCGTGTGGGGCAATGGGTTGGACAACATCAAGCCGACCGGTCAACCGGTCAGACCTGCATAACCTTGCAGGAAGCTTCGAAGCTTCCTGCAAGGTTGGCATCAGGAGGTTTTTGTGACTGCTACCTCACGTGAGTTGGTCTATCAAACGCTCAACTTTGCTGGGCCGGCGCGCGCGCCGCGCGACCTGTGGACGCTGCCCATCGCCGCGCAGGCGCACTCCGCGGAACTGGCGGCGATCCTGGCCGCCTATCCGCCTGATCTGATGGGCATCGGTGGCTACGAACGTGAACACGCGCCGACACACGGCGATCAGTACGCGATCGGCGAGTTCACTGATGAATGGGGCGCCACCTTTGTCAATGTCCAGCCGGGCGTGATCGGTGAGGTCAAGCAGCCGCTGATCCGCGACTGGGCGACCGATGCGGCCCGTGTCCACATCCCGCGCGAGTGGCTGACCATCGACCACGCTGCCGTCAACCGCGCGTGCGCCGCCACCGACAAATTCACCCTCTCTGGCTGTTGCCCGCGCCCCTTCGAGCAGTTGCAATTTCTGCGCGGCACGGCCGATCTCTACATGGATCTCACTGACCCGCCGCGGCAGATGCTCGACTTTATGGCGACGCTGCACGCCTTCTACTGCGAGCTGCTGGAGACATGGGCGCGCACCGACGTCGACGCGCTGCGCATCATGGACGACTGGGGATCACAGCGCAGCCTGCTGATCGCGCCGGCAATGTGGCGCGAGTACTTCCAGCCCATGTACCGCGACTACGTGCAGATCGCGCACGCCGCGGGCAAGAAGTTTTTCATGCACTCCGACGGCCACATCCTCGCCATCTACCCCGACCTGATCGAGATCGGCGTCGACGCGCTCAACTCGCAGATCTTCTGCATGGGCGTAGAAAAGCTGGCGCCCTTTGCCGGCCAGATCACCTTCTGGGGCGAGATGGATCGCCAGCGGCTGCTGGCCTTCGCCACCCCGGAGGAGGTCGAAGCGGCGGTGCGCAGCGTCTACACACAGCTCTGGCGCAACGGCGGCTGCATCGCCCAGTGCGAGTTTGGCGCCGGCGCGCAGCCTGCCAATGTCGAGCGCGTCTTTGCGACGTGGGACGCAATTTTTGGACAAGAACCTGTTTAAAGCGCTGCCACAAAGACGCCAGGAACACGAAGAGGCACAAAGAAAAATGCTATGCTTGGCGCTCTTGGTGACTTTGTAGTGAGGCTTTTATAAAAATTCTGGAGCAACCAATGCAACCGCGCGAACGGTTTATCGCCGCGCTCGAACGGCGCCCGCTCACCGGCCTGGCGCCGCACTTTGAACTCGTCTTCTTTCTGACAATGGAGGCCTTTGGCAAGGTGCACCCATCGCACCGCTTCTACAGCCAGTGGGGGCAGATGGAGGAGCAGGAGCGCGAGCTGCACCGCCACGACATGGCCGACCTCTACATCGCCACCGCCGAACGTTTCGAGCACAGCGCCATCTTTATCCACCCCAACCCCGATGAAGTCGACGAGACGACCCGGCTGATCGACATCATCCGGGAGAAAACGGGCGACCGCTACTTTATCCTGCGCCACGGCGACGCCACCTTCAGCATCCCCGACGGCACGCAGATGTTCGCCTTTGCCGAGCGCTTGGCCGACGACCCGGACGGGCTGAAGCGCGAGGCGCAGCAGCGGGTGGATCGCGCCATCCGCCACGCCGAACGCTACGCCAGGCACGGCGGGCTGGATGGCTTCGCCCTCTGCGCCGACTACTGCTTCAACACCGGGCCATTCCTCAGCCCGCACCACTTCGCCGAATTTATCACGCCTTATCTGGCGCAGATCACGAAGGCGTACCGCGACCTGGGCTTTTACGTGATCAAGCACACCGACGGCAACATCATGCCGATCATCGACCAGCTTGTCTCGACCGGGCCGCACGCGCTGCACTCGCTCGACCCGCAGGCCGGCGTCGACATTGCCGAGGTCAAGCGGCGCTACGGCGACCAGATCTGTCTGATCGGCAACGTCAACTGCGCCATGCTCGACACCGGCACGCCGGAGCAGATCGCCGAGTCGGTGCGCTATGCGCTGCGCAGCGGCATGCCCGGCGGCGGCTACATCTTTTCCACCAGCAACTGCATCTACACCGGCATGCCGCTGGCGTCGTACGAACTCATGCTCGACGTCTGGCGCCGCGAAGGAGTCTACGCATGAAAGAGCAACTGAATGGCCGCGAGCGCGTTGCGCTGGCGCTGAGCCACCAGGAAGCGGACCGCGTGCCGCGCGCCGAATCCTTCTGGCCGGAGACGATCCCGCTCTGGCACCAGCAGGGGCTTGGCCCCAACGATGTTGTCGCCGACCTCTTCAGCTACGACATTATGGGCGCGGGCTGGGTCTCGCACGAGGCGCGGCCCGGCTTCTTACAGACGGTCGAGGAGACGGACGCGTGGTGGTCGCGGCTCGACGGCAACGGCGCGATCCTGCGCTACTGGAAGCACAAGAGCGGTACGCCCGAGCATGTCGATTTCACGGTGCGCACGCGCGAGCAGTGGGAGGCGCATAAGGCGCAGATGCTGGCGCAGCCGCCGGGATCGCGCGTCGATGTGCTCTCCGCGCTGCGCCGCATGTACGAGGCGCAGGCCAAGGGGCGCTGGTTCTGCTGGACGGGCGTCGAGGCTTATGAGACGGCCAAGGATGTCTTTGGTCACCTGGGTCTTTCCTACATCATGGCCGACGACCCGGAGTGGGCGCAGGACATCTTCGACACCGAGGCGGAACTGGCGTGCAGCGTGCTCGATCACCTGGAGCGTAGCGGCGTGCGCTTCGACGGCGCCTGGATCTACGGCGACATCGCCTTCAACCACGCGCCCTTCTTCTCGCCTAAGATGTACCGCGCGCTGATCAAGCCGGCGCACGTCCGCCAGATCGCCTGGTTCAAAGCGCGCGGGCTGCCGGTCATCTACCACACCGACGGCGACTTCCGGCTGATCCTGCCCGACCTGCTCGACGCTGGCGTGGACTGCTTTCAGCCGCTCGAAGCCAAAGCGCACATGGACGTGCGCGAACTCAAGCCGCAGTACGGCGACCGCGCCAGTTGGATGGGCAACATCGACGTGACCGTGCTGCTGACCAACGACCGGGCGCGCATCGAGGCGGAGGTGGCGGCCAAGCTGCCCGTGGCGAAGGCGGGCGGCGGCTACATCTACCACAGCGACCACTCGATCGCGCCGGGCGTGCACTGGGAGACCTATCAGTTTTTGATGGGGTTGGTGGAGCGTTACGGCAGCTATCGCTAGTCAGATGCGGATGATGTGGAACATTTAGTCACAAATTACACGAATTTGGCGAATCAAGACGAAGCATTCGTCATTATTCGTGCAATTCGTGACCGAAGTTGGCTTGTAGTAAATTATATGATTCGACGCAGTTCGCTGCTATGCAAGCTATTGCCAATCTGGCGGGCATTGGAACCATTCGGCTGACTCAAGACCGCGTAACACAGCGGTGACGATGCGTGCCATGGGATAGGAACTTGTTGGCATGGGCGATCACGGAGGGTTGTCGACCTCCAGGGTAATCTTGCCGTCCTCCCCCAGGAGAAACAGCCGCTGACCCTCGAGCTCGAACCGTGTCGTATCCTCAAGGATATTCATAACCTGATCGAATTGTGAATCGATTGGTTCTCCACAAAGCATTGGTGCGAATTCTCCACTGTATAATCGATATTGGCTTGTGTTTTCGGCAACCATTCGGTATGCGCCGCCAGGAGGACAATCCGCATTGATGTTCAGCGTGCCAACTGGTAGGAAGGCAATATGGATCGGCCCCACCGCCTCGAACACAACGGGGTTTCCCTGGTAGGTAGCCTCAACAATGCGCCACCGATTGTTGATGAGCGTGGGGTTGTTGTCTGGAATCATGGGGCTAATGACTTGTTCAGGCGCCGCACGCGGCGCCATGCATCCACCTGCGAACACGCTAACGACCAGCAATAGTGTAACAAGCTGACCAGTATTCGCGCATCCACCGAGGCAACCCCTTCGCATCCGCAGCATAATGCCTCCCATTTGCCAACCAGATCACGAAAAGCTTTTCCAGAAACTTGCTTGCGCAATTTCTCTGCATTTTAGATCACGCACGCTATTCAAGATACAGAGAAGTCGCCCTAATTTTATATCAAATGACAATCGTCAACCTGGGACAGGTTAACGATTGTCAGCGCGAGCTACTCACGGCTGCGTAAGGATATCGCCGCCTTGCGCTCTGGGCGGACTTCCTGTGCAGCATTGCTGCCAGGCAGGCGCGCTCGCCCAGTCTACATTGGTGTTCGTGGCGTTGAGCGGTACGTCACGCACGTAGCCAACGTTGTTGCGCCACATTGCTTCACGCAGCTTTCCATGGACTGGATGTAGATTGCGTGTATATCCGACGCCACCGCGCCAGATTGCCTCGCGCCAGTGGTTGCCCACCACATAAGCAGTATAGCTCTCGATTGTGCCGCTGCTCCCTGCCGGTAGGTTGGTGAGACAGGGCTGGCTGGTTGGCGCACCGCTTGAGTTGCCGTTGCCATCCAATGCCTGCTTATACTCTGTGCAAGTGGTTTCTGTCCACCAGACGTTTTGCACGAAATACTGCTTGTAATGAGTTGTGAGGATGCTGTAGCCGGCGCGGTTAATTTCATCTATGGGGGTATAGAAAAAATAGGTGTTGCCACCGTTGCAGATACTATCCTGAGTGCCTGAGAGAATTCCAAAAGCGGCAACACCGTTCGCAAGGAACTGAAAGATGGGCGAGCCACTGTCACCACCACAAGCGATGTCGTAGTAAATGCCGCTGTCAACTCTCACATATCTGGGGACTGGCGCATAAGATGGCGCATAGGCGATGTCGGTTATCTGGCCGCAAGTTGTGCCTGTCGATCTTCCGTTCTTACAGACCCATTCCCACCTTGTGTCGGCTTTGGTCCGTGAAGAAATCACCTTGGCGGTGCTGGAGGCGCCGGTATAGATTTCGTTTGTCAGGTCAAAACTGCGCACCGAGGAATCATGGACTTGGATGTCCATGTCCTCTCCAAAGGGGCCTATTGGGTTGGGAGTCGCAACAGGATCATTCTCTAGCCAACCGTTTTCATTGCCAGTCAGGCCAAAGTAGATGCCGTCAGTTGTATACTGGATGTTGTCACAATGACCGGCGGTCGACATTACTCGTCGATTGTTATCGGAGCGCACGAATACAAACCCTGCCGTGCAAGAAGCAAGTGTCGGTCCGCCCAATAAATACGGATACTTGAGCGCCGCCGGCTCCGACATCCGTTCCTGATAGATGTACTCGATGCTGTCCGAATACTCCTTGATTGCCTCATCGAGCTGAAGTTTGTTCTGCAACTCTGCCAGATGCGGTGTGTAGAGATTGATTTTGCCGGTCTCGTAGTCAATGCCCGATTCGAATGGAATGTCCGCGTGCGGAACAGTTTGAACGATCCGCTCCTGAATATCCTTCAACTCCTTGATAGTGTGGACTGCAACTCTCACCTCCACTGAGGTCGCCCAGTTGATGCCGTCAAGATACGGGCTGATGATTTTTCTCGCCATCCGGACTCGCAAACGCAATAAACAAGCGAAGATCAGGCTTGTGTTGCAGCCAGGAGCCGCCAAAGGAAGGCTCTTGTTCGGCGATTTGGCTCGCCAACTCCGCCATTTCGAACTGCAAACCGAGCCGTCGTTGCGCCTCCTCGATTGAGACTTCAAACTGTTTAGCATATTCGAATGCAGCCGGGTTTGGCTCCGGCAGGGGACTATCTGGCTGCACGAATCCCATTCCCATACTTGTGTCTTCTGAACCCAGCACAAGTATGCTTACAAGGACAGCCGCCAAAAGAATGTAAACAAGGGCCTGAAGTAGATGCGTTTTCATTGTTGTTCTCCTGAATCAACGTCGTTGTTGTTGGCTGACAACCGTGAGAAACGCTGCATTTACCTCTGGGGTTGTGAACTGAATCGGGATGTAGGCGCGAGATGCCTTCAGTCTAGCATACAAGCAACGTGTTTGCTGAACGATTTGTCCACGTTTTACGAAGGTCATGTGTTTTGTGATGTGGTCAGTGCAGTCAACAAGAGCAAACACGCATTCTTAAAGTGCAAGCGCAAACAAAAACCGGACACCTTTGCAGTGTCCGGTTGACAGCAAGAAAGTTACCCATTGCCTCAAGTGCGCGCAAGGCACCATGCGACAAGACCTTCATCCGCCACCTCCACCTGCTCGCCCGACACGAGATCCTTCACGGCCACCACGCCGGCTTCCTGCTCGCGCGGGCTGAGCAGCGCCGCGTAGCGGATGCCGCGCTCTTCGGCGTACTTGAACTGCTTACCGTAGCGGTCGGTCTCCGGGTAGAGGTCGACGCGCAGGCCGGCCGCGCGCAGACGCTGCGCCAGCGCCAGCGAGGCGAGGACGGTGCTGTCGTCGAACTGCGTCACCAGCACCTGGGGCTGCGTGCTCAGCCGCGCCGGGAACATCGCCCGTTCCTCCAGAATCAGCAGGATGCGCTCCAGCCCCAGGCTGAAGCCGCACGCGGGGATCGTCTGCCCGCTGAACATGCCGATCAGATCGTCGTAGCGCCCGCCCGCCGCGCCGGAGCCACTAAAGCCTGGAAATTGCACCTCGAAGATCGGCCCGGTGTAGTAGCTGAGGCCGCGCGCCAGGTAGGGGTCGATGTGCAGATGCGCGGCGGCCGGCCCGCCCGCGCTGTAGAGAAGCACCTGCCTGAGGTCAGCGACGCCGCGACTGCCCCCTTCGGAGCTTTCCAGCAGGTCGCTCAGCCAGGCCAGCGTTTCCGAATTTCCCGCCGGCGCGGCTGCCATTGACGCCAGCAGACTCTCCGCCGCCGCCGCCGGAATCCCTCGCGCGTCCAGCTCTTTGCGCACACCCTCCAGACCGATCTTGTCGAGCTTGTCGATGGCGACGAGCGCGGCGCCCTCCAGCGCGTGCGGCACGCCGGCCACCTCCATCAGCCCGCGCAGG
>JACSRH010000321.1 GCA_014879855.1 Caldilineaceae bacterium
TCCGTCGTCGGCAGCGTCAGATGTGTATAAGAGACAGGCCACGATCAGCAGCGGCAGGAAAAAGATGCGCAAAATTTTCATCAATCTACCTCCTTGTAGACAATTCATTTGGACAAACGGATTGATTCAGGGGATGGGAAACCCCTGGTCGAATCGACCAGGGGCAAAATCACCATCTTATCAACCTTCCCCATGATACCGGGTGCGCCAGCGATCTACCAAACGCTGGGCGCGGCGACCCGCCGCCGGCTACTCGGCCACGGGCGCCGGCTCCAGCCGCTCGGCGATGATCTCGGCGATGTCCTTCACCACGAGACCCTGGTCGGCCTGTTTGGAGGCGTCGGTCATCATCGTCAGGCAGAAGGGGCAGCCCACGGCAATCGTCTTGGCGCCGGTGGCGGCCGCTTCCTCATAGCGCGTGACGTTGACCGGCGCGGCGCCGTGCTCCTCTTCCTTCCACATCTGCGCGCCACCCGCGCCGCAGCAGAAGGATTGCTTGCCATGGCGCGGCATCTCGATCAGAAAGGCATTGGTCGCCAGCAGCAGTTCGCGCGGCTCCTCGATGATGCCGTTCTGGCGGCCCAGGTAGCAGGGGTCGTGGAAGGTGATCATGTCGACATCGCTGGCGCGCTCGACGCTGATCTTTTTCGCCGCAGTCAGCTCGGAGAGCAGTTGCGTGTGATGGATCACCTCGTAGTGGCCGCCATACTGCGGGTATTCTTTGCCCAGTGTGTGCAGACAGTGCGGGCAGGTGGTGACGATGCGCCGCTTCTGCTCGCCCATCACTTCGTTGAGCGTCTCGATGTTGCCCTGCGCCAGTTCGAAGAAGAGCGCCTCGTTGCCGGAGCGTCGCGCGGAGTCGCCGGTGCAGCGCTCCATTTCACCGAGCACGGCGAAGTTCAGCCCGGCCGCGTTGAGCACCTTGGCCAGCGCGCGCGCGGTGTCCTGTGCGCGCGGGTCGTAAGAAGGCGCACAGCCCACCCACCACAACAGCTCAAAGTCAGGATTTTCATCGATGGTCGGCACTTCCAGCCCCTTGGCCCAGTTCATGCGGTCGCGTGCGCTGATGTTCCACGGGTTGCCGTTGCGTTCCATGCCGCGATAGGCGGTCTTGAGCTCATTGGGGAAGGCATTCTCCATCAACACCTGATGGCGGCGGATGTAGAGGATGTCGAACATTGGCTCGTTGCCGACGGGACAGATGTCCACACAGGCGCCGCAAGCCGTGCACGCCCACACCGCCGACTCTGAAATGGCAAAGTCGATCAGCGAGAACTCGGATTCTTTGCCGCCGGCCAGCTCGTCAAGATGTTCGTTGAGATAGTAGCGCTTGTTGATCTCGAGCGTCGAGGGCGATAACTCCTTGCCGGTGGTGTAGGCTGGACAGACATCCTGACAGCGGTTGCACATGATGCATGAGTAAGCGTCCACCAGGTGCGTCCACGGCAGTTGCTCGATCCTGTTGACGCCGAACTCCTGCTGGCTTTCATCTTCAAAGTCGATCGGCTCCAGCGCGCCCAGCGAGGTGCGTTTCGGCTTGGTGAGGAAGTTGAACCCCGACATGATCAGGTGGAAGTGCTTGGTATAGGGGAAATAAGGCAGGAAGGCCAGGATCAGGCCGATCGCCAGCCAGAAACCGAGATGCTCGCCGACAGTGCGCGCGCCTTCGTCCCACCCCAGCCAAAGTTGGCTGAGCGCTGTGCTGAAGGGCTGCCACGCGTCGCCGCCTTCGAGGGAAAGCTTAAAGCTGTTGCCGATCCAACGGAAACCTACATGAAAGAGAATAAAAAACGCCACGATCAGCGAGTCGCGACGAATGCCGCCTTGCTTGACCCGCTCCACCAGCTTAACATTTTCATGGTAGGTGAGCGCCTTGTCATGGAAGACAAAACGGCGCAGGATAAAATAGATCACGCCGATCAGCACGCTGATGGTCGCCAGGTCGGCGAAAAAGCGGTACAGATCGCCGATAATATTGTGGCCGAGGAAGGTTACAGGAAACAAGGCCTCGATGATGTCCCCAAAATTGACCAGGAAATAGAAGACAAAGCCGACCGAGATCATGATGTGGAACAGGCTGCTCCATGGCCGCGTCTTCCAGATTGGCCGCGTCGTGATCCAACTGTACGCCGCGTACCAGAGGCGCGACATCATGTCACGGAAGCTCGGCTTTTCACCCGAACCGCGCATGATCACTTTATAAACCTTGTAAAAACCGACGCCGGCAAAATACAAGGAGGCGGCAACTGCCACGATAAAAAGAAGCTTTTCAATTAAGGTTAACATAGGAGCCCTTTCTGCATAGAGGTGAAGGGGAAGCGCTGACTGATTTATTGGTTCTATGGCTTTCTTGATCGTTTTAGCGATCATGGGTTTCGATGCCGTTGCCACCCCGTTGGGGAGCGTAAGCATTGTTCCAATCATACGGGTTGTTGCCAACGCCCGCAAATGAGATCGGGCACGCATTTGGCGTGACATTCGTCCCCATCCTGCTGGGGTGGATGCTTGCCCACAGGGGAAAATGGAGAGGTCGTCTCCCCCGTTAATAGCATAACGCCCACCCTTTTGCTATAATGCAGCGCAAAGATTACGCAGATCGGGATTGATCATGGGTGCAAAAACGCTAGCCGAACTCCTCGCCGTGTCCGCGGCTCTCCACCATCATCTCTGTCCGCGCCAGGTTTTGGGGGTGCAGATGGGGCGTCTGGCCGCAGAATTGCTGGCGCTTGACCTTCCTCAGCCGGACAAACGCCTGCTCACCATTGTAGAGACGGACGGTTGCTTCTGCGACGGCGTCTCCGCGGCGACCAACTGCTGGGTTGGCCGGCGTACACTGCGTGTGGAAGATTACGGCAAAGCCGCGGCGACTTTCGTCGACACCCACAGTCGTGCAGCTATCCGTATCGCACCGCACCCGCAAGCACGCAATCTCGCAGCGTACTACGCCCCCCAAGCCTCCAACCCTTGGGAAGCCATGCTGCTTGGTTACCAACGTATGATTTTTGCAGAATTGTTTACCTGGCAGACGGTGACGCTGGCTACGCCGGTGGAGGCAATCATCAGCAAGCCTGGCCACCGCGTCAACTGCGCGCGCTGCGGAGAAGAGATCCTCAACGAGCGTGAGGTCATTGACGGTGATGTCACCCTGTGTCGGGCGTGCGCACTTCACCCTTACTATTACACCGATGAGCACAGCAAATACGTCTGCACCGAATTTTCGCCACGCGTCGTCAATAGCCATCTCTGCGCCTGAGCAGCCTGCCTGACGACAAACTTCCTCTTTCGCAACAAAAAGGCGCCGCCTGAATTACCACACCCTACGCTGGCGCGACAGGTTGGGACAAGGTTAGGGACAAACGACCCATGAATGCGGGCGGTCGCGGCGCGAAAATGGGCTCTATCGAGCTATTTTCGAACGTATAAGGAGTTGACGCGATGAAGCGGACCCTGTCTCTGGCGTTGTTGTTAATTGTGGTGCTGGTCGCCATAGCATTCTTGACGCCACCTGTTTATGCCAGCGCTCCGGCGCAATCTATGGAGCCTGTCGTCGTGTATTTCTTCTGGGGGGACGGTTGTCCCCACTGCGCCGCGGCCGAACCCTTTCTGAGTGAATTGGCCGAACGCTATCCCAGCGTCGTCCTCCGCGAATATGAGGTCTGGAACCATCCTGAAAACCGCGACTCATTCATGCGTATGACCGCGAAATATGGATTTGAGCCAACGGCAGTGCCTACGATCTTTGTTGGCGACCAACATTGGGTTGGGTATGCCGAAGATCCCTACGCCCGCCAAATCGAAACCGCGATCGCTCAGTGCGTCAACACCGGCTGCCCCGACGCCGGTGCGGGTGTGTTTGCGCCGCTGCCCACGCCGACCGCAGCCGTAGTGGCAGCGGCGCCAGCCAACATGGAAGTCGCGCCACGGCAAAACAGCGTGAGCAGCGCCATCGCGGCGCCTGCTGCCAGCGTGCTGAGTATTCCTTTCCTGGGCGCGGTTGACCTGGGGGCGCAGTCGCTGTGGCTGAGCACGGCGCTGATTGCCTTTGTCGATGGCGTCAACCCCTGCTCGCTGTGGGTGCTTTCTGTGCTGCTGGCGTTGACCATCCACACCGGTTCGCGCAAGAAGGTCTTTATCATCGGCGCGGTCTTCCTCACGGTCACTTCGTTCGTCTATGCTTTATTTATTGCTGGCCTTTTCACGATGTTTACGGTGCTGGACTGGGCGCCATGGATTCAGATGCTGGTGGCGGCAGTCGCCCTCTTCTTCGCCCTCATCAACATCAAGGATTACTTTTGGTACAAAGAAGGCATTTCTCTGACGATCGCGGACGAGAAGAAGCCCGGCCTCTACAAAAGTATGCGCCGCGTGCTCGCCGCTGGCGATTCCATGCCCGCACTGATCGGCGCGGCGATAGTCATGTCGGCCGGCGCGTCACTGGTGGAATTCTCGTGCACTGCCGGCTTTCCCATGTTGTGGACCAATCTGCTGGCCGCGCAAGAAGTGACGGCGCTGACCTTTGCGCTGCTGCTGCTGCTCTACATGGTCATTTACCAGATCGATGAGATCATCATCTTTACGGGCGCTGTGGTTGGGCTGCGCGCCAGCAAGCTCGAAGAGAAACAGGGCCGCATTCTCAAGCTCTTTGGCGGCATGCTCATGCTGACGCTGGCCGCCGTGATGCTGGTCAATCCTTCGCTGATGAACAGCGTGACCGCCACCTTCTGGGTCTTTGTGATCGCTTTTGGCGCAGCGCTGCTGGTGTTGCTCGTACATCGCAAAATACTGCCGGCGCTGGGCATCTACATTGGCTCGGAGATGCGCCCGGCCGCCAAGAAACGCAACCGCCATCAGAAATCACACGCATAGCAAACAACCTTTTCCCTCTGACTAAACAAAGAATGCGGGCGCGACCGAAATGGTCGCGCCCGCATTCTTTCCGACAGTTTCTGCGCGACGAGTAAAATCAGGACGATTGTCCCGAAAAATCCGGGATAGTTTGGGTTGCATTCATGCAACAAAAGATATATGCTAATTTATGCATGTTTCTGGCGCACCAGGCTTTGGCAGGCAGCGGGCCTGCTATGGAAGGACAAGGAGAAGCAATGACCAGGCTGGATTATGATGAAATCAGCGCTCGCTTGCGCCTGTTGGCTCACCCTGAACGACTGCGCATTCTCGACGCCGTGCGCCGGGACAGCGAATGCGTCTGCCACCTGGAGGCGCTGCTGGACAAGCCGCAGCCTTACGTTTCGCAGCAATTACGCCTGCTGCGCGATGCAGGCATCATCGCCGACGAGAAGCAGGGACAGAATGTCTTCTACCGACTCAGCGACGCGGAAGTGCGCGACTGGCTGGACGTCATGCTCGGCCCGGTCGTGGGCGAACACCCCGACATGTCTTTGCACAAACGGTTGATCCCCTGTCCCTGCCCCAAATGTAACGACGATACACCGCTGGCGGTTAGTGAACGCCTGTTGCAAAGGAGCTGACAGATGCGCAAAGATCTGCTGTTGAGCGGTGCTGATTCACCTGACCAGGCTCAACCGGCCCCCAGAAGCGGTTGGCGGACCTGGCGCCCCTGGCTGTTGGTAGCCATAGCCGCCATGGGTTGGTGGATAGTCTATACCAACCTGCTGGCGTTGACGGAATGGATCACCTTCGATCTCCTGGGGTTGTCGCCAGCCTCAGCACTGGGCATGGCGTTGGCCTTCTTCCTCTACGATGTTCCAAAGATCCTGCTGCTGCTCACTGGCATGATCTTCGTGGTGACCACCATTCGCACCTTCTTCAGCGCTGAGCGCACGCGCCAGTTGCTGGGAGGCAGGCGCGCCGGGGTCGGCAACGTCCTGGCCGCAGGGTTAGGCGTGGTGACGCCCTTCTGCTCCTGTTCGGCCGTGCCACTTTTCATTGGCTTCATTGAGGCGGGCGTTCCTCTCGGCGTGACCTTTTCCTTTTTGATCGCCGCCCCTATGATCAATGAGGTGGCGCTGGCTATGCTCTTTGGAATGTTTGGATGGCGGATTGCGCTGCTCTATATGGGCACAGGGTTGATCATCGCCAGCCTGGCCGGGATGACAATCGGACGCGTGCCGCGCATCGAAAATGGCGTCGAAGACTTTGTCTGGCAGATGTCCGTGGGCGGCAGCGCGGCAGCTGGAGCGCGCATGACATGGGCCGAACGTTTCGCCGTCGCCTGGCAGAGCACGCGCGAGATCGTGGGCAAAGTGTGGCTCTACGTCGTGATCAGCATCATGATCGGCGCGTTCATCCATGGTTACGCGCCGGAGGATGCCTTGGCCGGTATCATGGGTGAGGACGCGTGGTGGAGCGTACCGGCAGCAGTGGCCATCGGCGTGCCTATGTATGCCAATGCCGCCGGCGTCATCCCCGTGGTGGAAGCGCTGATCGGCAAGGGTGCGGCGCTGGGCACCGCGCTGGCGTTCATGATGAGCGTGGTCGCGCTGAGCCTGCCAGAGATGATCATCCTGCGCCGCGTGCTCAAGCTGCGGCTGATCATCCTGTTCGTCGCGATTGTGGCCCTGGGCATCATGCTGACAGGTTATCTCTTCAATTTTATTCTGTAAAGGAATGCCATCATGCAAATCAAAGTATTGGGAACTGGGTGTAACAACTGCAAGAAAACCAAAGCCGTCGTCGCTGAGGCGATCCAGGAACTGGGTCTGGACGCTGCGGTCGTCGAGGTGCAGGACATCCCATCGATCATGGCCTATGGGGTGATGAGCACACCGGCGATTGTGATCGACGAGCAGGTGGTCAGCAGCGGGCGCGTGCCGGCGAAAAGCCAAGTGATTGAGATGATTCGTAAAGCACAGACCGCGTGATCAGCACTTGGGGTTGCAGGGGACTGAAAGGTCTGGGGTTGGCTTACACCCCACGTCCTCAGGCCCCAAACACTCACAAGCACATCCAGAAAGGACTCATTCATGTCGCAAAGTGCCATGAGCGCACCGGCGCCTGTCACCCGCCGCCTCTCTCTGCTCGACCGCTATCTGACCCTGTGGATATTTCTGGCCATGGCGGCTGGCATCGCGCTGGGCTACTTTTTCCCCGACGTGGAGGGCTTCATCAACCGCTTCCAGGTCGGCGCGACCAACATCCCCATCGCTGTCGGGCTGATCCTCATGATGTACCCGCCGCTGGCCAAAGTGCGCTACGAGGAGCTGGGCGATGTCTTCCGCGACTGGAAGATCCTGGGCTTGTCGTTAGTGCAGAACTGGGTGATCGGCCCCATGCTCATGTTCGTGCTGGCGGTGATTTTCCTGCGCGACTACCCGGAATACATGGTCGGCCTGATCCTCATCGGGCTGGCGCGCTGCATCGCTATGGTCATCGTCTGGAACGACCTGGCCAGTGGCGACGCCGAGTACGCGGCCGGCCTGGTCGCCTTCAACAGCATCTTTCAGGTGCTCTTCTACAGCGTCTTCGCCTACTTCTACATCACCGTGCTGCCGGCCGCGCTGGGCTTGCAGAACGCCGTCGTGCAGATCAGCATGGCCGAAATTGCGCAAAGCGTCTTCATCTACCTGGGCATTCCCTTCATCGCCGGCTTCCTGACGCGCTTCTTCCTGGTGCGCGCCCGGGGCAAGGAATGGTATCACACGGAGTTCATCCCCAGGATCAGCCCGCTGACGCTGATCGCGCTGCTCTTCACCATCGTCGTCATGTTCAGTCTCAAGGGCGAGTTGATCGTCACTATTCCCCTGGACGTGGTGCGGATTGCCATTCCGCTGATCCTCTACTTTGTGTTGATGTTTCTGATCAGTTGGTTCATGGGTGTGTGGGTTCACGCCGGCTACAAGAAGACCACGACCGTCTCCTTCACCGCAGCCAGCAACAACTTTGAACTGGCGATTGCCGTGGCAGTGGCGGTTTTTGGCCTTGCCTCGGGACAGGCCTTCGCCGCGGTGATCGGCCCGCTCATTGAGGTGCCGGTGATGATCGGGCTGGTGAGTGTGGCATTCTGGCTGGGCCGGCGCTATTTCAAACGCGACATGGCCGCCATCGACTGCGAAGGCCAGGCGGTCGCTGCGACGAGCAAGCCGTGACAGAGACGATCGCACGCGGATGACGCAGAATCCGCGTGCGATTCATCCTTTGCGCAACCAGCCGATGGCGTCCATTCCCTCGATTTGCCGATGAACAGCAGCACGCACCGCGCGCATTCGCGCCAGCTTCTCGGCAATCTCAACGCCCGTTTCCTGCACGGCGCGCACCACATGGGGATTGAGCACGCCCGGCCTCAGCCCGGCGCTTATCGCCCCCGAAGCGGTCCCCGTAGAGCAACCCAATCCGTTTCATCCGCGGTCTATCTTGCCTACACGATCTTGAGCTTCGGCTCCGGCAGGATGTTCTGCACGCTGATCTTGGCGGCCACGACGCGGGCAAAGTCGCGGAAGGCTTTGGCCGTCGCGCTTTCCGGCGCCAGAATGACGATGGGTTCACCACTGTCGCCGCCGACGCGCACTTGGCTGTCGAGCGGAATGCGCGCTAGAAAGTCGACGTGCAGCCGCTTGGCCGCGTCCGCGCCGCCGCCGCTGCCGAAAATCTCGCCGCTCATATTCTCCACCACGCCCAGGATCGGCACCTCCAGCCGCTCAAAGGCGCGCGCGCCGCGCAACGCGTCGCTGACCGACACCGCCTGCGGCCCTGTCACGATGATGCCACCGGTCAGCGGCACACTCTGCGCCAGGCTGAGTTGGGCATCGCCGGTGCCGGGCGGCAGGTCAACGATCAGGTAGTCAAGCTCCCCCCAGTTCACATCGGTGAAGAGCTGCTGGATCGCCTTGTGCAGCATCGGCCCGCGCCACACCACCGCTTCACCTTCCGGCATCAGGAAGCCCATGCTGATCACTTCGACGCCGTACCGCTCGAAAGGCGTCATCTTCTCGCGTTCGATGCGCGGTCGCCCCGACAGGCCAAACATCATCGGGATGTTGGGGCCGTAGATGTCGGCGTCGAGCACACCCACCTTGGCGCCGTCGAGCGCCAGGCTGACCGCCAGGTTGGTG
>JACSRH010000322.1 GCA_014879855.1 Caldilineaceae bacterium
AATTCCATGAACATTTCCTCCGCAGACCTTCGGTTTGGAATTCAGCGCCGATTGCGAGAAACCCCATCAAAAAATCAGAACGGTTGCGAGTGCGACTGTGCGCGCTCATGCGACTAGACCAGTGTCAGAATCAGCGGCAGCGCATAGAGCAGCAGCCAGATTGTCAACGACACCACTACTACCATTAGATAGACCTGCACCTGGCCGTTCTGCGAGTTGCGCAATACACCGCCCGCGCGATCCGACATCCAGGCAAACGCATTTACAGCGCCGTCGACCACATACTGGTCAAAGCTGGCGGCAACCACCGCCAGCCAGACGCCGATGCGACCGATGGCATTGATGATCGGATCAATAATCCAGAGATCATCCACCCAGTACATAAATTTTGCCAGGCCGCGCGTAAAGGCAACCACTGTATAGCCATAGGCTTCGTCCACCCAGAACTTCCGGTGCATTGCCCACCACACTGGCCCCAACCAACGACGCAGCGGGTCAATTTCACCTTCTGGCAGCCCTTTGCGATAGACAAACCAGCCCAGCGCCAGACCGCCCAACGACACCGCAAACGAGATCAGCAACACAAACAGGTTGAACTCTGGGTGTGGAAATTCAAAATGCAGATGCTCGATGTAAGGCTCCAACTGATGCTCGATCCAGTTCGGAAAGAGCGAGCCAAGCACCGGAAAGTCGATCGGGATGCCAAACCAGCCGAGCGCAATCACAAACGGTGAGATCAGCATCAGCGGGATCGTCATGGCTTTGACGCTTTCCGGCGCATGAACCGCGCCTTCCGAGCGTGGCTGGCCGAGGAACGTCAGCGTGATCTGTCGCGCGGTGTAGAACGCCGTCAACAACGCTGCGAACGCCAACACCCAGAAGATCAGCGTATCGCGTGTATACCATTCACTCGAAAGAATCTCATCCTTCGACCAGAAGCCGGCGGTGATAAAAGGGAAGCCAGAGAGCGCCATCCCGCCGATGATGAAAGTCCAGCCCGTGATCGGCATGCGCTTGAGCAGCCCGCCCATATTGCGCATGTCCTGCGGGTCGTGCGGATCCAAATTGCCGTCTTTGCGCACAATAGTGTGCGCAGCGTGAGCAGTGTGGGCATCCCCGTGGGCATCACTGTGGGCATCACTGTGGGCATGAGCGTGATGAAAACCGTGCTCAACGCCGTGGATTACAGAGCCGGAGCCAAGGAAGAGCAGCGCTTTGAAGAAAGCGTGTGTAATCAGATGGAAGAGACCAGCAACGTAAGCGCCG
This sequence comes from Caldilineaceae bacterium, assembly GCA_014879855.1. Classification (GTDB taxonomy): domain Bacteria; phylum Chloroflexota; class Anaerolineae; order Caldilineales; family Caldilineaceae; genus Caldilinea. Next base: position 1,267 of record JACSRH010000322.1, read on the forward strand.
GTGCCCAGCGCCGCAATCATGAAGCCGAGCTGTGCAATCGTGGAGTACGCCAGCACACGTTTGATGTCCCACTGGGCAACGGCAATCAGCGAGGCAAAGAGCGCGGTAAACGCACCGATGCCCGCCACGAATGCCATGCTGCCGGGCGCCACCTCGCCGGCGGCAAAGAAGAGCGGGAACATGCGCACCACCAGGAAGACGCCTGCCGAGACCATCGTCGCCGCGTGAATCAGGGCGCTGACCGGCGTCGGGCCTTCCATGGCGTCGGGCAACCACACGTGCAGGGGGAACTGCGCGCTCTTGCCAATCGTGCCGAAGAAGAGCAGCACCGCAATCAACGCCACCGCCGGCGTGCTGAAGTTGAGGATCGGCACGTGCACTGTCATGGCGGCGAGATGCTCCAGATTCGCCGGCGCGAGGATCTGCTCGAAAACCAGGGTGTTATCGATGCTCCACATGTACAGCAGCATCATGCCGGTGAACATAATCGTGTCGCCAACACGCGTAGTGATAAACGCCTTGAAAGCAGCTTTTTTGGCGGATTCCTTTTCAAACCAGAAGCCGATGAGCAGGTAGCTGCACAGCCCCATGATCTCCCAGAAAACAAAGAAGGTCAGCAACGAGTTCGACACCACCAGGCCCAACATGCCGGTGGCAAACAGGCTGATGTACGCCATGAAACGGCTGTAGCGAGGGTCGCGCCCCTGCGTGTACGCGTCGGGATAATCTTCCTGACGCAGATGGGGCGGGAAGCTCATATAGCCGTAGGAATAGATGAAGATCATGAGCAACAAAAAGGTGACCATGAAGATCATCAAGGCGTTCGCCGGATCCACCTGAAAGCCGATCATCAATTCGCTGGCCCCGGTCGGGATTGTGAAGAGTTCGCCGTACAGTGGATGTTCGCCAAAATGCGGCGTCGTGAATACGGCAAACGCAATCGGCCAGCCCAAAATAAAGCTGACCGCCACCCCACCGATGGCCGTCAATGCGCTCACAGTCTTGTTCCGATTTAGAAACAAAAGGATCGCAACAAAAGCCAGAAAGGGCGGGACTGGCAACAGCCAAGCGAGATTTAGAAATCCTTCCATTGCTTAACCTCGTTTTGTGGTGCGCCCTGACAACGTAAATTTACGGGCGATGATTGCCGAATGCTCATGGCGCTGCGCGCCGGTGTTTGCTCATGGCGCTGCGCGCCGGTGTTTGCTCATGGCGCTGCGCGCCGTCGTCTAAAACTTTGGATAAAATTGCCGGCGCCATAACCGACCAACGCGCCCACAACCAAAATGACCAGGAAAACCAAGTCATTCGAAACACCGACCACACCCCCAACAGCGATGGCGCCGATGGCGCCGGCAGCGGCCATCAGCAGCAAAAAGCTCTGCTCCGATTTGCGCGCTTTGGCTTCCGCCAATAAGGACGTTGTGTCACGAAAGTCCGGCCTGTGCTTGACGATTTCTTTGAGCACATGTACCGCGCCAGTGTAATTGCCTTGCTCCATTTTCTCCTGAGCAAGGTTGTACAGAAACTCACATTGCTCGTCTAAGGCGCCCGTCAGAATCTGTTTTGGCATGACGCCTGCACCTCATGGCAACTCCACCTTGCATCGACAGCCGTCCCGCTCATCCTTTCAGAATATCGAGATCGTCAAGATGAACGGTGCGCCGGTTGCGATAAACCGAAATCACGAGCGCCAGACCGATCGCCACCTCAGCCGCCGCCACCGCGATGACAAACAACGCAAAAATCTGACCATCCAAATTTTCAGTTGGCGCCACACCGTAGCGCCAGAATGCGATCAGGTTGATATTGGCCGCATTGAGCATCAGCTCGATGCCCATCAGCACAGCAATGGCATTGCGCCGGCCCAGCGTGGCAAACAAACCAGAGCTGAACATAAATGCCGCTAGAATCAGATACCAGGTTAGAGGAACCATCTGTGCGCCGCCTCTTCGGAAAACTTACTTACTGCATCAAAGATGTGCTATTTTGCCGCCGCGGATTGTTCTTTACTTACGGTCGCGCGCCACGACGATAGCGCCTGCCAACGCAACCAGCAACAACATAGCCAACAACACAAAAGGAACTACGTACTCGTTGACAAACGCGTGTCCCAAACCCGCAATAATGAGCTGTCCATCGACGATGGGTTCGCCCGCGTGCGGCCAGGGGATGCCTCGCGTCAACGCCATCAGCACGACAAAGGTCAGCACGGTGATAATGGCAGCGGTTCCCGACTGGCGATTGCGCGGCGAAGTCGCGCCAAACATCATTCCACGCGTCAACATGATGGCAAAAGCGATGAGCGTCGAGATCGCGCCTACATAGACCAGCACCTGGCTGACGCCGATAAACTCAGCTTCGGCGACAATGTAGACGCCAGCAGCCCCAAAAAAAGCAGCAACCAGACCCAGGGCGCTGTGAAATAAATTGCGAGCCAGCACGACCGCCAAGGAGCCTAAGACCGCCAACACGGCAATCATCAGGAAAACTACTTGTGACACCGTTGGCAGCGGCGGCAATGGAAATGGCAATTCAGGCATGACGCATCCCCTTATCAGTCACCCGTACTTCTCAATCTCCCGGATTCAACCGCCCGGATTCAATCACCCGAAGACGGGTGGACCGGCTGCATCGTGCCGATCAACGACGTTGGCTCGAATGCACGCTTCGACCGCACCTGTTCGCGCTTGAAGTAATTGCCCAACACGTTGAGCACCACGACCACAACAACAATATTTGCCACGAGCACGAAAATGGCGTTGAGCCACATGGGCAGCGGCAACTTCATGATGATCATCTGCGCCAAGAGCAGCGTCAACACCGACGGCACCAACACTTTCCAGGCAAACTGCATCATCTGATCGACGCGGACGCGTGGGAAGGTGCCCTTGATCCACTGAATCACCACGTAGACAAAGAAGGTCTTGGCCAGGAAATAGATCGGCCCCAGCAGGGGCACTTGACCGGCAAAGGGGCCTTGCCACCCGCCCAGAAAGAGCGACACGGCAATCGCGCCCAGGAAAAAACTGTTCAGGAACTGAGCCAGGAAAAACATGGCGAACTTCATGCCAGAATATTCGATATGAAAGCCAGCGATCAGTTCAGATTCAGCCTCCAGCAGATCAAAAGGCGTCTGTTCACTTTCCGCCAGCGCGGCAATCATGTAGATCAAAAAGGCGCCTGGCAACACAAAGATAAACCAGCCGAGGCCAAGATTGATCGGGCCAAGATAGAGCGACTGCGCATTGGCGAGCCCCTGCATGCTCATCGTGCCGACGAGCAGCACCGGCGCCAACATGGCAAGCACCATGGGGATCTCATAGCTCAACAACTGCGCCACGACGCGAAAGCCAGCTAACAATGCGTATTTATTGTTGCTGCCCCAGCCAGCCATCAACGCGGCCATGATGCCAATCGAGCCGAGCGCAACCAGATAAAGCACGCCCACGCTCAGATCCGCACCGATCAAGCCCGCCCCAAAAGGAATAACGGCCAGCGACATCAGCACACCCAAAACGGCCAAGACAGGTGCGATCGCATAAGACACGGTGTCCGACGACGTCGGTTTGATATCTTCTTTCGAAAGTAATTTCATCGCATCGGCCACAGTTTGAAACAGGCCATACGGGCCAAGCCGATTCGGCCCGATGCGATCCTGGATGCGACTGATCACCTTGCGCGTGATCCAGATGAGCAGCAGCGCCAGCGTAAGCGAAGCCGTGGCGAGGATCAGCGCGCCCACAAAATAGGTGATCCCCTCGACGAGCCAACTCAGCTCCTGGGGAGCGCCCAGATCATATTGAAATTGGATGACGGCATCGCTCCAGTTCATACATACTCCTTCCGATTTGCGATCGGGTCAACCGGCGCAGACAATCAGTTCCAGTCGAGAGCGCCCTTGCGCCACTCCAGGAAGAGACCCAACATCAAAATCAAGACAAAAGTAACCGCCGCCATGACCGAGAAGAAGGACAATCCCTGATAGGCAATTGCGATTGGGAAAAGAAAAATCACTTCCACATCGAAAATCAAGAAGATCAGACCGATCAGATAGTACTGCGCCCGAAACTGCACCCAGGTGTCGCCCACCGTTTCGACGCCGCTTTCATAAGTCTGGTTTTTAATTGGATCCGGACGGCGCGGCCCTAAAAAATGTCCCAGCGTAATCGCCGCGACAGGGATGATCACAGCGATCGCGCTGAGCATCAGTACAAAACCCCATTGACTGAGCATAAATGTACTCCCGTTGCGTTCTTGACTAGAGTGTGAGCGCTGTATTCACGGCTGCGTGCGTTTGGGTCAACTCTGGACGATGATATTTGGCAGTATTTTTGGCTGTACTTCTTGACTGTGCTTCTTAGCTGTGCTCTTAATCCTGAAACTTCTCGACCACGAACTGCCGTTCCCCATCCTTGCAGCAAGATTGTGTAGAAAATAACAAACTGCGGGAGATGTTAGCATAGACCCAGAGCGATCTGGAAAATCTTAGCCCTTGGAAAAGCATCTTTCCCGCAACAGTTCAATGGCGATGAGCAGAATTTCAGGTTCGGGCATACATAAAATGTCGTCGCCAATTGTAACACAAGCCACAATCAGGCGGCAAAGCCTCACAACTCCCACAAAACCACCTGTGCACTTTTTCACAAGGTAAGCGGTGTAAAGTTGACACCTTCAATCAGGTCATGCTAAACTTGCTGCACGGCTGCAATCTAGCGAGCGCCACCATATTGACAGCACCTGACTGACGACTCGACATGTTGAGCGCATAGATTGGCATGTTGGGTTTTTTGTTGTCTGGCGTATGGGCTGGCCTCTGGCAAGCATCTGACATCGCGTAAGGAAGACATCAATGGCGCAAGCGTACTTTCCACTGCTGGTATTTGTTGTCATCTCCATCGTTTTTGCATTTATTGCGATTGGCCTGCCCAGCATTCTTGGGCCCCGTCGCCAGAACGCCCAAAAACAGGAGCCTTATGAATCCGGCATTATCCCCTTCCATGACGCGCGTCGCCGCTTTCCGGTAAAGTATTATCTGGTGGCGATGTTGTTTATTCTGTTTGACATCGAAGTCATCTTTCTCTTCTCTTGGGCCGGCGCCCTGTTGCAGTTGCGCGATGGTTTCAGCGCGTGGATCGCTCTGGCGCCGATGGGCGTCTTTTTGCTGATTTTGGTCCTGGGTCTGGCCTACGAATGGTCGAAAGGTGTACTGGACTGGGAATAATTGTGGATTTCGAATTAAGAATTGCGCACTGTAAATGACGAGGATCACTCACTCTTCACAATTCGCAGTTCAGCGTTCACCATTCACAATTGAATCTTTTTGGAGGAACGGATGGGTCTCGAAGAAAAACTTCCCGAAGGCATCATCACCACACAGCTAGAAACGCTGGTCAACTGGAGCCGTGAGAACAGCACGTGGCCGCTGCTCTTTGGCCTGGCCTGCTGCGCGATTGAAATGATCGCCACGGGCTCGGCGCGTCACGACATTTCCCGCTATGGCGCGGAGCTCTTCCGCGCCAGCCCGCGCCAGGCCGACCTGATGATCGTCTCCGGCCGCGTCAGCAACAAAATGGCGCCGGTGATCAAGCGCCTGTACGACCAGATGTCTGAACCGAAGTGGGTGATTGCGATGGGCATCTGCGCCAGCGCCGGCGGCCCATTTAACAACTACGCCATTATTCAGGGTGTAGATAGGATTATTCCGGTCGATGTTTATGTGCCTGGCTGCCCGCCACGCCCCGAGGCGCTGCTCTATGCAATGGACAAGCTGCGCGAGAAGCAGGCTAAGGATTCCTTCCGCACCTACGCCGATCTGAACGCACCGCCCGCTCCGATCCAGCCGGACGACATCGAATCACTCGAAACGCTGCGCCAGCCGCAGCTTATTTAGTTCTCGGAGAACATCATGCTCAACGTTTCTCCACGCGTACGCGAATATGAGACGCTGCCCGGTCTCAACCCGTTGGGGATTCCAGCCGTGGCGCCGCTGCCGAGCGGTGAAAGCACAGACACCGCCCGCCTTATCGAGCGCTTTGGCGATGCCATTCCAGCCGCGGGCCTGCATCATGACCAGCAAGTGGTCTATGTGCAGCCGGAACATCTGGTGGCGCTAGTGGACTTTGCCAAACGCGATCCACAACTGCGCTACGATGCCCTGCTGGATGTCACCGCCGTCGATCGCTCTGACTTGCCGATCAGCGACCATCGTTTCCACACGGTTTACCAGTTGCGCTCCTATGCGCGCAAACAACACCTGATGGTCGTCTGCCCGCTCGACGATGGCGGCGACCCGGTGGCGCCCAGTCTGGCCGGCGTTCATGCCGGCGCGATCTGGCCGGAACGCGAGACGTGGGATCTGCTCGGCGTGCGCTTTGCCAACCACCCCGATCACCGGCGCATCCTGATGCCGGAAGGCTGGCCGAATCACCCGCTGCAGAAACAGGCGCCGGTCGGCGGTCAAGAAGTGCCCTTCACCATGACCTGGAGCGATCCGGAATTTGAATCCTTTGGCAGACAGGTGATGGCTGCGCAAAGTCTGCCGCCCGTCCTGCCGCCCGGCATGAACCGTCGTGAAAACATGGTCATCAACATGGGGCCGCACCATCCGAGCACGCACGGTGTGCTGCGCCTGGTGGTGGAGCTGGACGGCGAAACCGTGGTTGGCATCGATCCGGACCTGGGTTATCTGCACAGTGGCTTTGAGAAGAGCGGCGAAAACAAGCGCTACAAGGACTTCGTCTATTACACCGACCGCATGGATTACCTGTCGGCGATGAGCAACAACCTCGGTTATTGCATCACCGTGGAAAAACTGCTTGGCATCGAGCTTCCGCCGCGCGCCCAGGTGTTGCGGGTGATGATGGCTGAACTGCAGCGCATCGCTTCGCATCTTTTCTGGCTCTCCACCCACGTGCTCGACGTGTCGGGCACGGGCATGTCACTGCTGATGTACGCCACGCGCGAGCGTGAGCGCATCCTCGACCTCTTCGAGATGGCGTGCGGCGCGCGCTTGACCGTCGGCTATATGCGCGTGGGCGGCGTCTCGCGCGACATTCCGCCGGCGTTTCTTGGCCATCTGGAAGAGTTCCTGCAGGCCATGCCGGTGCGCATTGACGAGTATGCAGCAATGCTCACCAGCGGCCCGCTGTGGGAGGAGCGTCTGCAGGGGATTGGCAAATTAACGCGCGACGAGGTGATCAACATGGGCTTGACCGGCCCCATGCTGCGCGGCAGTGGCGTGGACTGGGACCTGCGCCGCGATGCGCCCTACAGCGGCTACGAGAACTACGACTTCAAGGTGCCGGTCTTCACCGAAGGCGACTGTTATGCGCGCTATCTGGTGCGCATGGAAGAGATGCGCCAGAGCCTGCGCATCATCCGCCAGAGCATCGACAACCTGCCCGACGGCCCACACCGCATCGAAGATCGCAAAATCACACCGCCGCCGCGCGCTGAACTCGACATCAGCATGGAAGCGCTGATCCACCACTTCAAGCTGATGACGGAAGGCTTTCCGGTGCGGCCGGGCATGTTCTATCATGGCATCGAATCGAGCAAGGGCGAGCTGGGCTTCTTCATCTACAGCGACGGCTCGGCCAAGCCCTACCGCCTACACGTGCGCGGGCCAAGTTTCAACAACCTCTACGCCATCAGCAAGATGAGCAAAGGCGCCATGCTGTCAGACATCGTGAC
>JACSRH010000177.1 GCA_014879855.1 Caldilineaceae bacterium
ATTGGGAGATTGGAGATTGGGAGATTGGAGATTGGGAGATTGGAGATTGGGAGATTGGAGATTGGGAGAGTGGAGTAATTTCTTTGTTCTTGTAATCTCCAATCTTGCCGCTGCCCAAAGACCCACCAGCGTCAGACCTGCGGCCGGCAGCAACAACGCGCTGAAGAGGTAGCTGTACAGTGCAAAGGTGAACGCGGCGACCATGCCCAGCCACCAGCCCACTCTTGACAGGCGTGTTGCGCCTTGCCAGCCGCGCAGCAGACAATATGCAGCCCAGACCAGCCCCGTCGTCGCGGGCTGAAACATGCGCAGTTCCTGGCTGTACCAGACCAGCACCGGCGCCAGGGCAGCCAAGGTAGCCGCCAGCAGTCCTGTGGCCCGCCCACTCACGCGCCGCACCAGCAGCAGCAGCCCCAGCACGGTCAGCACGCCCAGCAATGCGCCAAGCGTGCGCAGCGCGACATCGTTGTGTTGCAGCCCAAATACTTCGAGCATATTCTGCCAGGCGTGGAGCAACAGGTAATAGCCGGGCGGATGCTTGTCCTTGAGCAGCGTGAAGGTGCTCTGCCAGATGTAGCCGGGGCCATCTTCCGCCCAATCCAGGCTCACGGTTTCGTCGAACCAGAAGGAGTGATAGTCAAGCCGCCAGCAGCGAACCAGGGCGGCAACAAGGAGAATGAGCGCTTCCGGCCAATACCGGCGAACCAATGAGGTCTCCCTAAACTTCACAGCAGTCGTGGTCATGCGTCAAGCACATTTGCTCTCGTGGTGATTTCGTTGCTCCGCGTCAAATCGTTCTCCATCGTAGCGTGAGATGGCAGGCGCGTCAAACAAGACAGCGCATTACGTCACGCGACCTGGATTTGCTTGAGTCTTTCCCGCCGGGTCTGCCAGTCCGGCATTACCTTCTCCAGCAAGGTGTAGAAGCGTTTGCTGTGATTAAGCTCGACCAGGCGACAGCGTTCATGGACAATCAATCGCAGGTCGGGTTATCAACCCGACGTGGTTGGTTGAGACCATGGGGCAAGAGGCAATGTCAGGCTGGTAGCTGACCTAAGAAAGGAGGGAGGGGCGCGCCGGATTGGGCGTGGAAAATTTCCTTGGAGGATTTGCAACAGAGAGGATGACCACAAGCAGCGGCGTTATTGGCCTTGCGTCAGCCCCAAATCCTCCACGCGGGCGCGCAGGACAAAGCGGCGATACGCGCGCACTTCAGCGAGCAGCGCGTCAAGCTCCTGCCAGAGGGTTTCGGCGTCGCGGTGGGCGACGACCGGCGCGCCGACAGCAATGGACGCGCGGTCGCCGTCCAGCCATTCGACCAGGCGCAGGATGCCGCGTGCTTCCAACAGCAGCAGCGCCGTGCGCACGACAGCTTCGGTCTGACCGAGCCGCGCGGCCATACGCCCGACGTCGACCACGGCGTCGTGGCTGAGCGCATATTTCGCCATGCCCGCCACCTGTTTGACGACGCCATCGGGCGTATCGTCAGTTGTGGTACGCCCGCACAGGTAGAGCGTGCGCCCACCACTGCTCGCGGCCAGCCAGTGCAGCACTTCGCCCGACGGCGGGAGGCTCCACAGAATAAGTGGTTGGCCGGCCGCGGCAGGCACGGCAAAGCGTGGGGCGTAGGCAACGTCCGGGCTGACGCTTCCCAGCCGCGCGCCCTCGGCATACCAGACCGCGCCGCTGGGAAGTTGTGCGGTAAGCTGCTCCACCTGGCGCAGATCGACTATCTCCAACAGGTCGCGTGCGTCAGACGGGACTTCGACTGCCTGATGGTGCGTCGGACGGTGCGCGACATACATCAATTGCAACGTGCGTTCGCCGCGATACTCGTTGGCGCCGAGCGTGTAGACAAAATCCAGCGCGGCGCCAGCGGGCAGTTCGACGTCGCCGCCGCCAAACCAGACAAGCTCGTGCACGGGCGCGTCCGCGCCGGCCGGGCAGAGGCGCAGCTTGCGATGCGCGCCATCGTTGCCCATGCGCCGGTCGTTGACGACAGTCAGGTTGAAGGTGGCAAATCGCGGCGTTGGATTGCCCTGGCCAAAGGGCGCCAGCCGCGCCAGCTCTGCCTCCAGTTCGAGCGACAACGCACTCAGCGGCGCTTCCACATCAATTTGCAGGCCAGGTTGCAGTGCAGGGTCGCGGTAATGTTCGACTTGCCGGCTCAACTCACGCCGGAACGCGGCGATATTCTCCGGCAGCAGACTTACGCCCGCCGCGCCCGGATGGCCGCCGTGCGTGAGCAGCAGATGGCTGCAGGCGGCGATCGACGCGCCGATGTCGACGCCAGGGATGCTGCGAGCGCTGCCGCGCGCCACCTCGCCCGGCGGATTCAGCAGCAGCACCGCAGGTTTGCCAAACTTCTCGACAAGCCGCGAGGCAACAATGCCGACAATGCCCGCGTGCCACTGGGGATGGGTCAGCACCAGGGCGTTGAAGTCGAGCAGGCTTTGGTCGCGCTCGATCAGTTCCAACGCCGATTTCGTCATCTGGCTTGTAAGCAGGCGACGCTCCTGGTTGAGACGCTCCAATTTGTTGGCAAGTTGTCCGGCGCGGATCGGGTCGCGTGTGGACAGCAACTCGACGGAGACCGTGGCGTCGTCCAGCCGGCCGAGCGCGTTCATGCGCGGGCCAAGCTGAAAGCCTATCGACTCCGCGGTCAGTTTGGTCGCATCGACGCGCGAGATCTGCATCAGCGCCATCAGCCCGACCCGTTTGGTGGTGCGCAGCCGTTCCAGCCCGCGTTGCAACAGATAGCGGGCGTCATTCACCTGTTCGGCAACGTCGGCCACGATGCCCAGCGCGACGAGGTCGAGCATCTCTGCTTCTTCCCCGCTGCGCCCGGCCAGGTCGAACAGACGCTGCACCAATTTGTAGGCCACGCCGACGCCGGGCAACGTGCGCAGCGGATCGCCCTCGGGCAGAAACTTGGGATTGACGATGGCGTCGGCGCGACGCACGCTTTCGACGCCCACCTCAACGGGACTCAGCCCCCATAAACGATCGACGCCCGGCGTCAACCCGTGAAACTCTGCGGACAAATCGTGGTGATCCGTAATCACAACCGTCAAGCCGCAATCGCGCGCATAGCCAACCCCTGCGGCTTCGGCAATGCCAGTGTCGCAGGTCACCAGCACATCCGCGGGAAATTCGGCCAGCTTCTCCTTGAGTTTAGGCACGCGAATGCCGTGGCTCTCCTCAAAGCGGTTGGGCACATGAAAGTGTACGCGGGCGTCGCCGGCCAAAGTGCGCAGCGCGGTGACGAGGAGCGCGGTGCTGGTCTGCCCGTCTACGTCGAAGTCGCCCCATACAAGGAAATTTTGCTGGCGGGCAATGGCGTCGTGGAGCAGGCTGGCCGCGGCATCCACGCCGATCAAGGCGGAAGGCGGCGCCGGCGTATAAGCATCAGCATTCAGAAAAGGGAGGGCCTTGGCCGGTGTGTCGATGCCACGCTGGGCAAGCAATTGCGCCACCAGTGGATGTCCACCGACAGCTGCGACCAGTTCCGGCGATGGGGTGGCGAGTGGTCTAGTAATCCAGGGTTGCGTCATGGTCAGGCTGGCCCTGAGTTGCACTGCTCATATGTTTGAAATTCCGCTGGACATCACTACTCATTTCTGAAAGAAGCGCAGCAAGTCGTGCGCATTGTATATGCGCGCTGGTGATACGTCAACGTCTCCTGAGTAAACTATCCCCGCCGAAGTGTTGATCGCGTCATAGCGTGGTAAAATCGCAAGTTTGTATGATGGCAACAAGCACTTCTGCTCCAACTTCGCGGCCGGCGCGGCTCCTGGTGCGTCTGGGGATGCTGGCGATTCTGCTGCTCGCTTTTGCGCTGCGCGCCTATCGTCTCGATTTCCAGAGCTTCTGGAGCGACGAAGGCATCAGCCTGCAACGTGCGGCGCTGGCGCTGCCCGCCATGTTGGACGCCATGCCGGTCGAGCATCTGCCCGGCTACTTTATTTTGTTGCACTTCTGGCTGCCTGCGACCGGCGGCCACGACTTTGCACTCCGCTTTCTATCGCTCTGGCCCAGCGTGCTGAGCGTCGCCCTGATCTACCGGCTAGGCGTCGATCTCGGCTATCGTCCGGCGGGCGTTGCGGCCGCGTTGCTGCTGGCGACAAACGGCTTCCAGCTTTGGTATGCACAAGAGGCGCGCATGTATAGCTGGCTGGTGGCCACCTCCCTTCTCTCCACAATCGCATTGTGGCGGCTGCTGGAGCTGGACGGGCGGCGCAGAGATCGTGCGCGCTGGGGCTGGGGCATGACCTATGCGCTGGCAACCGCGGCGACCGTCTACTTGCATCTGTTTGGCGCGTTGACGCCCCTGGCGCAGACGATCTTTATGGCTGGCTGGTTGGCTGTGCGCCGCGATTGGCGCGGCTTTGGGCGCTGGCTTGTCGCCGCGACAGGTGCGTTGCTGGTGTTTCTCCCCTGGCTGCCGCGCGTATTGGGAATTTTCGCTTTTGGCGGCTGGCGCGACGCGGGCGACCCGGCGGAAATTCCGTGGCGTTATCTGGCCGCCTTCACCGTCAGCGATGCCATGCCCGATCCGTGGCGCACGCCGTTGGTCTGGCTCTATGCGCTGCTGGCGCTGGCCGGCTGGCTCTTCTGGTGGCGTGTGCGCCGCAGCGCCGGGTTTTTACTGGCAACCTCCCTGCTGGCGCCTATGCTCGCGGTCATCGCGCTGGCGGTGCGCAACCCCGATTATCATGAGCGCTACGCCATCGTGGTGGCGGCGCCGCTGCTCTTGTTGGCGGCAGGCAGCGTTGGTTGGCTTGATTGGTCCACATGGCAGCCGCATCGTGCGCTTTCACGTGCGAACCCAGTAGCTCAGGCGCTGGCAGCAGTGGTGATGGTTGCCCTCGCCGCCCTGAACCTGCTGGCGGTGCAGCGTCACTACACCGATGTCACGCTCCACAAGCCGGACTTTCGCGGCGCGGCCGCCGCGATCATGGCCGGGCTTGCGCCGGGAGATGTGGTGCTGGTTGATGGGCCTGACCCGAACAAGGTGTTTCTGCACTATTATACTGGCGCCGCGCCTGTGATCGCAGTCAGCGATCTGGAGCGCGCGCGGCTGGCGGAAGCCGATGCCGCGCTGCGTGAGCGCACGAACGGCGCACGCCGCGCCTGGGAGCTGCTCTATTTTCACGCGCCGGCCTCGGTTCAGGTCTGGCTGGCAACGCAGGGCTGGGCCACAGAACCCAGTTATCACAACGGCATCCGCGTGACGCTCTACGGGCTGGCCCCAGGCAAGGGCGTCACGACGCCGCTGAACATCGCCTTTGGCCCGGACTTGACTCTGGAGCGCGTTACGCTCGACGCGACAACGCTGCAACCCGGCGATCTGCTGCGTGTGACGACCGATTGGTTCACGCAGGCCGCCGCGCCGGAGTATAAGTTCAGCTTGCGCCTGCACGATGCCATGGATTCGCTGGTGCAGAGTGTAGACTACACGCCACAGAATTGGTTTGCGCCTACGAATGTCTGGGTGGTTGGTCAGCCCGCACGCGACCAACGCGGGTTGCTGTTGTCGCCAGATCTGCCGCCGGGCGACTATCGCCTGACGTTGCGGCTGTACGAACCGGCCACCGGCGCGCCCGTAATGACCGCGGCCGGTGAGGATGTCCCGCTCGCTACGTTGGCAGTGCGCAAGACAGGGACGCCATGAGTGGTGCGGAGCGCAGATATCCCGTCTGCAAGTGTAACGGGGACGCGGTGCATTGTTCGGAGTGCAGGCGTTTCCTCTGCCGGCGCGGACAGGGAAATCCGCGCTTCAGGAAAGGTGGATGTGGTGAATCTTCCGTCACAGCCTGAGCGCAGAGCCTGGCTGCCACAATACGACAGAGTTTTACTGCTTGGACTTATCCTCCTAGCCTATCTGCGCGCGGCGATGTGGCTTGACCAGCAGCCGCTGTGGTGGGATGAGAGCCTGAGTTTGCAGCGCGTCGAGCAACCGCTGGCCGATCTGTTGCGCGGCGTGTTGTGGATCAGCGACAACCTGACCAGCATCCCGACGATTGACCAGCATCCGTTCTTCTATTTTCTGCTGCAAGGCATGGTCGTGATGGGCGCGGGCCGCGAGGAATTCGCTGTGCGCTACGCATCAGTGCTGGCGGCAACGCTTTTCGCACCTGCGATCTGGGTGCTGGCGCGCTGGTTTGTGCGGCGCGAGCTGGCGCCGCCTGCGACGTCCTGGTTTGCTGTGTTGTTGGCGGCGACCAGCCCCTTCCTGCTCTGGTTTGGCCAGGAAGCCAGACCCTACGCGCTGTGGGCCACACTGAGCGCCCTGTCCACCTATCTGCTGCTGCGCGCCACCGAAGGCCAACGCCTCAACCGTCCAGCAGCGGCTGGCTATCTCATTGTGGCGCTGATGGCGCTGGCAACTCATTATTTTGCCGTGTTCTTGCTGCCTTTCCAGGCGCTGGTCATTGTGGTCTGGGCGTGGCGCAGCCGCCGTTTCTGGGCGGTGGGCGCGGCCCTGGTGCTGCTAGGCATCGGCGCGTTCATTGGCCTTTATGCGGCGTGGCTTCTGATCGGTCAGGGCGGCGGCGGCAACTTCTCCGAGATTTCATTGCCGGTTTTGATCCCCGATCTGGTCAATGCGTTCAGCCTGGGGCTGAGCGTCGATTATGGCGTCGTCTGGTGGATCGACCTGATCTTTGGCGGGCTGGCGCTGATCGGCCTGGGGTGGGGTTTGCTGCCGCGCCAACGGCTGGCGGCTGGCGGCTGGATCCTGCCCGCCTTCTTCGTGATCGCGCTGGCGCTGCTGCTGGCGGTCAACGTCTACCGCCCGCTCTACATGACCGCGCGCCATCTGAGCCAGCTCCTCAGCGGCTTTGTCCTGGCGGTGGCAATCGGGTTGGCTGTACTCTGGATGCGCCAACGCATCGTCACGGTGCTGCTCATGCTGTTTCTGCTGAGCGCGGTCGGCTACAGCACGCTGAACTACTTCACAGACGAACGCTATGCCAAGGATGACTACCCGCGCCTGGGCGCTTACATGCAAGAACGCATGATGCCCGGCGACCTGATTCTCTATAACGAAGCGCCCACCAAGCGCATCTTTGAGTACTATGCGCCGCTGGACGCGGTCTACGCCGCGATGCGCGGCGGTGCGGAGCTGGCCGTCTTTGGCGCGCCGCTGCTGGACCGCAGCGTCGATGAGACGATTCAGTGGCTCGAAGCTCAGGCGCCCAACTATCGCCGCATCTGGCTGCTGCGCTCTGGCAATCATGTTGTTCAGGATCCTGATGGGCGCATGGAGCAATGGATGGACGAACATTTCACACTGATGCGCGATGTCAAGTTCTTCAGCCAATCTTCGCTGCACGTCAAGCTCTATCTGCCGACCATTCCGGTTTTCGAGCAAGGAACGCCAGACATCCAGCATCCGGTGCTGGCCGAATTTGGCGGGTTGATCCGGCTGGTGGGCTACGACGCGGACCCGCCGCAAGCCGCTGACCTGCCGTCGCAGACGCGGCTGTACTGGCAGGTGACGGACAAGCCGGAACGTCGCTACCGGTACATCTGGCGGCTGCTGGTGCAGGATGCCGAGGGCAATTACCATCCCCAAGCCATCGTCGAGCGCGAACCCTATGAAGGCGACGCGCCTACGATCTACTGGGATCCTGGCAAAACCATCATGGAATATGTCGAACAGCCTCCACTTCCAGGTGATGCGCCGCTAGCAGGCCGTCGCTTCTATGCGCTGGAGCTGTATGATGCCGAGACGCAGGAAAAGCTGCCAGTCACAGCCATCGAAGGCGGCCAGCTTGCGGCTGACGGCGTCACCGCTTTGTTCCCGGTGGACAGCCCATGAACGCCTTGTCCTCCGCGCCTGGCGCGGCGCGGGCCCAGGTGCAGCCGTCCAATGACCGCTGGATGCAACGGCGGGCGTGGCTGATCCTCGCCCTTTTCTTGCTCTTGGGGAGCGCCTACAGCCTCATCGTGCCTGCGTTCGAGACGCCTGACGAACCCTTTCATTACGGCTTTGCGCGCCACATTGCCCAGGGCCAGGGCCTGCCGATTCAGGATCCACAAAACCCGGGCCCGTGGGCGCAGGAGGGCAGCCAGGCGCCGCTCTATTATCTGCTTGCCGGCCTGACGACGACTTTTATCGACCAGCGCGATGTTGCTGAAAGCGCGGTGCGCAACCCACGCGCCAATATCGGCGACCCACTCTACCCCGGCAACAAGAACTTCATGCTCTACTCCGGGCGCTGGCAGCCGCTGCAGGGCGCGAACCTGGCGCTGCACGTCGGTCGTTGGCTCTCGCTGCTGCTGGGCGCGCTCACGCTGTGGGCGACGTTCCGGCTGGGCGTCTATGCCTTTCCCCACAGCCGCACGCTGCCCCTGCTGGCAATGGCGCTGGTGGCAGCCATCCCGCAGTTTCTCTTTCTCAGCGCCTCCTTCTCCAACGACAACGCCGTGATCGCGGCCAGCACATTTACCCTCTTCTGGCTGGCGCGCTTGCTGGCTAAACGCAACGATGCGCCCATCGAGTGGTGGGAATGGAGCGTGCTTGGCATTGCATTGGGCGCGGCGGCGTTAAGCAAATTGCAGGGATTGGGGTTGATCCCGCTCAGCGGTGTGGCAGTGTTCTTTCTGGTCAGGCGTCGTCGTGCGTGGCGGTTATTGCTGGACGCAGTGATCTTTGCAGGCGTCCCCGCAATCGCAATTGCCGGCTGGTGGTACTGGCGCAACCTCACGCTTTACCGCGACTGGAGCGGGCTGTCGCATCTGATGGAGATCAACGGGCAGCGTCAAGGCGGGATCGAGTGGCGCAACTTCTGGCCGGAGTTTGCAGGCCTGCGCTACTCGGCCTGGGGCGTCTTTGGCTGGTTTAATATCCTGCTGCCGGACTGGTTCTACACGGTCATGGATGCCATTACCGTGAGTGGGTTAGCCGGCGCTGTGTTGGCAACCATTGCGACCTTTACGCAGCGACGCTCGCCTCTCGCCTCTCGCCTTTCGCCCCGCATCCTGGCGCTGCTCTGGCTCTGGCTGGCGATGATGCTGGCGCTCCTGCTCTACTGGACGGCGCAGGCAACGGGCAGTCAAGGAAGGCTGCTCTTTCCAGCCATCGCGGCTTTTGCCATTCTGTTGGTGGCGGGCATCGACTTCTGGCTGCGTTGGCTGCCGGCCCTGGCGCAGCGCCTGGTGTGGGCGGGATTGTTGGCGCTGTTGGCTGGCATGTCGCTCTACGCGCTCGGCTGGCTGTTGCCCGGCGCCTATTATGCGCCCGTGCCGGTCGCCACGATTGCCAGCAACGCGCTGCCCGTCGCGTTGCGCTATGGTGACGAAGAGAGCATCTGGCTGGAAGCCGTGACCATTGACGCGGCACGCGTGCGCGCTGGCGATGTCGCACCGGTCACGCTTTATTTCCAAACGCCGGCAAAACTCAAACACGATTACCAGCTCTTTCTGCAATTGCTCGACGAGAACGGCGCAGAAATTGCCAACCTCACCACGCACCCTGGCTGGGGACGCAACCCGACCACTTTCTGGAAGCCAGGCGCGGTATACGCCGACCGCTATCTGCTGCCCGTCACTGGCGCGGCGGAGGGCGGGTCGCCGCTGGCCGCGCGCCTTTATGTGGGTTTCATCGATCCAGCCACTGAAGGCGCGTCTGGACAGCCGGGCAAGTTTCTGCCTCTGCCCGCTTACACTGCGGAGGGCGGCGAGGTCACGCCGTTTGTGGGGACGGTGGTGGTGGAGCCTGCCACTGAGCCGCGGCTCGATACGCCTGAAGCCGTCGCCGCCCACAGCGAGTTTGGCAGCGTGATCCGGCTCGATATGTTAGAGACTGAGTTTTTTGAAAAAACTCAGTCTCTAACTGTGAAGTTGCTCTGGCAAGCGCTTGGCGCACCGGCCACCGATTACACGGCGTTTGTGCATGTCGTGGATGCGACCGGCGCGCCCGTGGGTGGGTTCGACCGCGCCCCGGCTGGAGATCGCTTTCCCACACATCTGTGGCGCGCCGGCGACCGCATCCTGAGCCAGTTCGAGGTGGAATTAGCAGCGCCACTTCCGCCAGGAACATATGATGTCTGGGTGGGGCTGTACGAATCAGCCAGCGCGGGCGCGCTGCGGCTGCCCGTGACCGCGCCGGGTGAAGTGCTGTCTGGCGATGGTCAGGTGAGGATTAGGCAATTTACAGTGCAATAAACCTGAATGAAGAGTACAGCGGAGGCGAGGCGGCGCGGAGGCGCTCTTTTTCCAGCAGAGTATGCAGTCCGTTGAGCAGTGGGGCGCAGCACTTTCCGGCTCGCACCCACGGTTGCGCGTTACGGCGCCACCACCACCGGCGTCGAAATTTCGCTCAGCCAGGCAGCAACCTGCACCGGCAAAATCACAGAGCCTACGCCCAACCCGCGTAAAATCGTGGTCATTGCTTCCATAGAAGGCATGATATAGAGTTTGGACTCCACCTTGGCCGCGGCGAACGCCTGCGCCAGGGCGTCGGCTTGTGCGCTGGATTGGCCAAACATCAGCACGTCGATCTTGGCGTGATGTAGTTTGGCGAGTTGGATGGCAAGCTGCGCCGCATGGTCGGAGGAAGGGTCGCCCAGGTAGACGACCGTAAAGGGGCCGATGAGCGCCATCTGTGCGCTCTGCACAATGACCGGGCGCTGTGTATTGCGCACCACGGCCTGTGCGCTGGAACCGGTGCGCTTGCCCGGCGTCATGCCCACGCGGCCTAGACTAACCATCTGCGCGGACAAGCCGGCTGCAATCAGTTCCTGCGTCACGCCGCCGCGCACTACCCTGAACGACCAAGAGACGCGCTGGCGACCGGCCACATCGGCCATGATTTTGCGCAGCAACGTTGCCTGGATGCGAAAATCACGTTCCATACGCACCTGTTCGAGGCGGCGCGGGTTGCCTGTAAAAGAGCCGATCTCCAGCCCAAACGGCAAGCCACACAGATGCAGCAGATTGACATCCTCGACATATAGTCCGTACAGTTCCAACTTCAAGGCAAACGCGACCTCGGCCGCGGCCACCAATGCCGCGGCACTGTGGGGAGATGCATCCAGCGCCACCAGGATGTGACCCGTTGGCAGTGGTTGGTTTAGAGTTTCGTTCAATATTTCAGGCGCTATTATTGCGCTGTGTTCTTCTGCGCTCATTCAGATTTTTTCCTACTTGTCTGTTGTCGCTGTGCTGCGAGGTCGCAAACGTCTTGTCCGTCTGAGAGGCTGACTTGAAAAGGGCAAAGCGGTCAGTAGACTGCGCAGGCAAGACGGACGAGGCGTTTGCGCTCCAGGACGCGTCACCCTCTCTTTGTCTCCCCTGTCTTCCTACGCCAACGTGGGCGGATCGGTTTTGCTGCTGGAAGCTGACGGCTTTGGCGCGCGGCCCTTTGCTTCGAGCGCCTGCCGCTTTTTTGCCATTTGCTCCAACCGATCGGCAACGGCGCGGTTGACTGTCCCTTTGGGATATTTGCCTCGCTTGTCAGGCGCACCCGCGGGCATGCCCGCCAGCACTTCGATGCCTTCATCGACGTGTTCAATGGCATAAATATGGAACTGCCGGGCCTCCACCGCCTCGACCACATCGCGGCGCAACATCAAGTGTTTGACGTTGGTTTCCGGAATCAGTACACCCTGCTCGCCAGTCAGCCCCCGCGCGTTGCACAGATCAAAGAAGCCTTCGATCTTTTCGTTGACGCCGCCGATCGCCTGGACGCGGCCGGTCTGATCCACCGAGCCAGTGACCGCCAGCGACTGCTTGATAGGAACTTGCCCGATCGCCGAGAGGAGCGCGTAAAACTCGGTCGATGACGCGCTGTCGCCTTCTACGCCGCCGTACGATTGCTCGAAGACCAGGCTGGCAGAGAGCGCGAGCGGCTGCTCGGCAGCGTAGCGCGCGTTGAGCAAACTGGCCAGAATCAGCACGCCTTTGGCATGAATCGGCCCACTCAGGTTGACTTCGCGTTCGATGTTGACCACATCGCCGCGCCCCATGCGCACAGTGGCCGTGATGCGCGACGGCTGGCCAAAGGCATAGTTGCCAAGTTGCAACACGGATAGCCCGTTGATCTGCCCGATCGCCGCGCCGGTGGTTTCGATGTGGATGGTCTGGCGCAGCACCGCGTCCTGCATCAAGCGAGCCACACGGTCGAGGCGGAAGACCTGAGCGTCAAGCGCCTGACGCACGTGCTCGACGCCGATCACCTCGGCGCCGGCTTCGGCGGCCCAGAAATTCGCCTCTTGCAACAAGTCCACGATAGCCTGCATTTGCGCGGTCAGGCGTTGGCTGTCGTTGACCAGCCGGGCCGCGTGGTCGATGACCGCGCCTACGGCGTAGCGATCCAGCGGCCGCAGTTCCTTCTTGCGCGTGATCGAGGCCAGCAGTTGAGCATAGGCCCATTGAGTTTCCGGCGTGCGCTCCACCTCATCAGCAAAATCGGCCGCCACCTTGAAGAGTTCGTTGAAGTCGGGGTCGTGCTGTGACAGCAGATAATAGAGAGGGCGGTCGCCCAGCAGCACCACCTTGACGTTGAGGGGCATCGGCTCAGGCTCCAGCGAGATCGTGCTGGTCAGGCTGAGCATCTGTCCGACCGATTCAATGCGCACCTCGCCAAACTCCAGCGCCCGCTTCAGTCCTTCCCAGGAATAGGCGTTGGAGAGCACTTTGAGCGCGTCGAGGATCAGATAGCCGCCGTTGGCGCGGTGCAGCGCCCCCGGCTTGATGAGGGTAAAGTCGGTGACAAGAGCGCCCATCTGCGCCATCTGTTCGACGCGGCCAGTCAGGTTGGTGTAGGTTGGGTTGCTTTCATAGATCACCGGCGCGCTCTGGGCATCGTCAGCATCGACGAACAAGTTGACCTGGTAGCGGCGCAGCGGCGAAACATGGTCGACAAAGACTGCCCGCCCGTCGCCATCGCCCGCTTGCTGCTGTTTTTCACCCGCCACCATGAAATCGCTCAGGTGATCTTGGACATCGCGACGCACGGCGTCGAAGAAGGTGAGGACGTCCTGATTTTCAGCGTAGGCTGCGGCCAACTCGGAAATGAGATCGTTGAGGACGACGCCGGCTACCTCGCGATTCAATTCGCGCATGTGGTTGCGCAACTCGCGCTCCCAGCGCGGCGCCTTGGAGACCACCTTCTGGAGTTCTTCCTGCATCACTTCGACATCAGCCTGGATGCGCTTTTTATCCTCTTCGGGCAGCTTATCGAATTCTTCGGGGGGCAGCACTTCTTCGCCCTTGAGCGGAGCAAACGTCAGGCCGGAAGGGGTGCGCAGCAGCGCCAGGCCACGCTGCTTGGCCTGTTCCTGGAGCTCCATCAGGCTGGCCTGTTGTTGCTCTTGAAACTCACTTTCGATCGCCCGCCGCCGCGCTTGATACTCTTCGCTTTCAAAGGCGGCTGACAGGGCAGTCTGCATATCCTCGACCAGGCGATCCATGTCACGTTTCAACTGGCGACCGCTGCCCGCGGGCAGACGCAGGATGCGCGGACGATAGGGCTGGTCAAAGTTGTTGACATAGCACCAGTCGTAGGGGGGCGGCTCCTGCGCCGCGCGCTTCTCGACCATGCGGCTTACAAGCGTATGCTTGCCCAACCCAGCCGGGCCGAGCGCGTAGATATTGTAGCCTTGCCGGCGGAGCTTGACGCCAAACTGGATCGCGCTCATCGGACGTTCCTGTCCGATAAAGGAGGTTTGTCCGTCTAGTTCCGCCGTTGTTTCGAACGTGAAATCCTCCGGCGCACAACAGCGCCGCAGCGCGTCGGGGGATAAAGGTTTCACTGGAGACACAAGAAGGCTCCTCTCTGTGCAGGAAACTGATTGGAAGGCGTCAGTATATCAGAAAAAAATAATGTCAGCACAGGGGAAACTGGTAATTCCACCACGCTGGCTCGCCTTGTCGCCAGCTTTGGCCGTCTCCGCTGTGCTCGGAAAGGGCGGCGAGTTCCGCTAATGGCAAGCGCTGGAGAGACCAACGCGCCTGCGTTGCGGTAAGCTCCAACCGCACCCACGCGACCGGATAGTCGATAATGGCAGGGACGACCGCAAACACGCACGCTTGATGTTCGCCCAGCGTGCGCACCTGAACGTCCAAACGATGCGCGTGCCCCTGGAAGATGGCGCGCACGCCGCCGCGCCGTTGGATCACCTGCAACACCTCCGCCGCATTGCCGATGCCAAAATAGTCGCGCCAGGGACGCTCCCCTATCCACGGTTGCAGAAGCTGATGCGTGAACAGCAATACGGGCCGCCCCTCGGCCGTCGCCAGCGCATAGTCGAGACGCTCCAATTCTGCGGGATTGACCCACCCGAAAATCGGGTCTCCATCGACCGCGGCTGCGATCTGCGCGGGTGTGTGTCCCATCGTATTGAGCAGAATCAAGCGCGCCTCCGGCAGGTCGATCAGCTTGCCTAATCCAGGTTCGTAACGCCACAGTGTATGAAATTCGCTCAGATCGCCATTCCCAGGGTGTACATCATGATTGCCTGGCAACGCCACCACCGGCGCGCGCAGCTCATGAAGACGGCGATGAAGATACCGCATCGTGAAGGTAAACACATCCGATGTCATGGCATAACTTCCCCCGCCACAGGTCAGATCGCCCAAATGCAGGGCCAGATCAACCTGCGTTGTTTGCAATTCTGCCAAAAGGGTGTCCAAGATCTGCTCGGACCAAGGCTGGAGCTGCACGGCGCCACTCGCTGTGACCACCGGCTGACTACGCATCCAGAAATGGGTGTCAGAAACAATCCCGATCGTCGTTGATGCAGGTTCATTCATTGCGCACCTTCTTTGTTTGCCTGATGGCCAAACCACTGGTTTTCCAGATTTGCCAGGTCGCCGCGTGTCTTGAGCAGTTGCAGCGATGTTTCGACCCGGTTTTGCAACTCGGCCGCGCGGCGCGGCATGACAATGACATAGGGAATACTTTCCAAGGGGGCATCTATGGCCGCCAGTGGCTGGCCGGCAGCCTGCGCCTGGCGCAGTGAGACGTTATCGATAAAAATGGCGTCTAGGCTGCGATCTTCCAGCAGCGCCGCAATCAATTCGTCCGGCGTCTCAAACGGGCTCAGATTTATCTCCGCGCCCTCACGTTGCAGGCGTCGTCCAACCATATCCCCCACACTGCCCCATTCTACCCCAACACGCTGTCCGGTCAGTTCGGACAAAGTGCGGATTGTAGAACTCACAGGCACAGCAATCCGCAGGCCAGCGTCGAAATAAGGGGTGGAAAACAGAAAATCTTGCGTCAGACGCTCGTCATAAGGATAGGCGCTCACAATGCTGTCGATGCGTCCCGCCTTGAGCGTGTCCGGCAAGCTATCAAAGCCGACCGCCACAATCTCGGCGCGGACGCCCCACGTCTCCGCCAGCGCCTGCGCCAGCGCCACGTCATACCCGACGGGCGCCCCGGTCGCGTCGAGCAGCTCGAAAGGCGGAAAGCTCGGATCCAACCCAACGCGCCACACGCCCCGCTGTTGCACGGCCTGCCAGGTGACATCGCGGCGCAGAAAAGGCAGAAGCGAGACGCTCTGATCGGCAAAAAGCAGCCAGGCAATCCCAGCGCCGCTGGCCACGAGCGCGACGCCGGCCGCAATCCAGCGCCAGCGGCGCCGCCTTAGCGCGTCAATTCGTGCGTGTATCGTTGCACCTCCGTGTAGATCGGTTTTGG
Organism: Caldilineaceae bacterium; assembly: GCA_014879855.1. GTDB lineage: Bacteria > Chloroflexota > Anaerolineae > Caldilineales > Caldilineaceae > Caldilinea. Next base: position 15,656 of record JACSRH010000177.1, read on the forward strand.
TTCAAAATCGGTGCGCACGAACGTAAAGTAATCCTGATAGGAGTTTTGGTCCCAAGGAAAGCGAAACACCCAGAGACAGAGCGCATCGAGCCAGGGCCATTCTTGCAACGCAATGTCATAGGCGCGCAGGGTGTAAGCGATGCGCTGCGCCGGGCGCACCGCGCGCGTCCAGCGTGGATGGTCGTTCCAGCCGCCCTCAGTAATGATCGCTGGCGTTGCTTCGTCGCCGTTTCTGACCATGATGTCGCGCAATAACTCGCTGCGGCGAAAGTTGACGACCGCTGGATCGGGCGGGCTGTCCGGTTCAAAATGCCAGCCATAGGCGTGAATCGCCAGGATGTCGAAATAAGCGGCGGCGCCAGCGTCATACATCGCCTGAAGAAAGACCAGATCGTTGACGCCAAACTCGCTGCCAGGCGGCGCTAGTGTGGGCGCCAGCGCGCCGGCCAGCACGTGCACTTCGGGCGCGGCTGCTTTGATCAAGGGATAGGCGGTCCGCAACAACGCCGTGTATTTTGCCGCATCGGGCGCGGCATAGCCCCACTCCAGGGCCAGGTTTGGCTCGTTCCAGAGGATCACGTAGCTGACCTTGCCTCGGTAGCGTTCGGCAAACGTTGCCGCAAATCGGCCAAAATCAGCAAAACGCTCTTCGTCCAGGTAAAGTGGGGTGGTGTCTTTGGGGCGCGCCCAAGCCGGAACAAATCCCAATCGTGCGATGAGCGTCAATCCTTGGCGATTGGCGTGCGCGACAACCTGGTCGGCATGAACCCAGTTGTAGCGCCCAGGCGCCTCTTCAATGTACGCCCACGGAAAATACTCGACGCTCCACGGGGCGCCCATTTCACGCACCATTTCCAGGGTTCGCTTGATCTTCCATTCTTCCACTTCGTCGGTCAGCCGTGTGTGAATGCCCACTTTGGGGTTGGTGGTTTGGACGGTTTGCTGAGGGCCAAGCACAACATCGGGTAAGTATAAACGCCAAACCCAGACGCCAACCAGGGCGAGCAACAACCCAACGAGCAGCAGGAGGGACAGACGCCGCCTATCGCGCAGCATGTTCACACCTGCATCATAGCGCCAGCGGCGCATTTTGTCCAACCTGGAGGCATTCATCGCTCGTCGCCAGTTTGAAATTTGCCGCGGATCGGGTACAGTCAACAGTGTCATCACATTCCCTGTCCGCCTGATGTTGAGCGCCATCATGAAGACCACCGTATTCTGGACTGAAGAGTTTCCCCGTCCCGCCGATCTTCCCACCAGCGAATTGCCTGAAACGATCGATGTTGCCATCATCGGCAGCGGCTACACGGGGCTGAACGCAGCCCTTGCCCTGCGCAAGGCCGGCGCGTCGGTGGCCGTGTTGGAGCAGGCGACCATCGGCTGGGGCGCCAGCAGCCGTAACGGAGGCATGGCGCTCACCGGCCTTAAGGAGGAGATGCCCGTCGTCTTCAAGCGCTATGGCGCCGAAATGGGGCGGGCGTTTTGGCAGTGGGCGCTGGATGCAGTCGCGCATGTCGAGCAGACAGTGGCGGCGGAAGGGATCGCCTGCGAGTTTGCGCGCACAGGGCATGTGACGTTGGCTTTCAAGCCCAGTCACTATGCACGTTTTGCCGAAGAAGTGCGCTGGTTTCACGATACATTGGCCTACGATGACCTCTGGGTGATGAGCAAGTCCGAGCTGCGCAGCGAGATCGGCGCCGACGTCTATCATGGCGGGCTGGGCGATCGCAACAGCGCGGCGTTGCACCCCGCGCGCTATGTATTTGGACTGGCGCAAGCCGCGGCGCGTCACGGCGCGCTGCTTGTGGAGCACGCTGTGGTTAAGCGCATTGCACGGGCGCGGCTGGGGTTTTTGGTTGCCACCAGCCAAGGCATCTTGAACGCACGCGAGGTGTTGGTCGCCACGAACGGGTACACGACCAATGTTGTTGCATCGCTGCGCCAGGGCATCTTTCCGGTCGGCAGCTATATCATCACCACCGCGCCGCTCTCTGTTTCGTTGCAACAGGAGCTCAGCCCGCGCGGGCGTATGTTCTTCGATAGCAAGAACTTCCTCAATTACTTTCGCCTCACGCCCGATGGCCGGATGCTCTTTGGCGGACGCCACGATCTGTCCACCTCGCTTGACTTGACCGAGAGCGCGCGCAAAATGCAGGCGCGCATGGTGGAGGTCTTTCCGCAGCTTGCCGGCGTCCCCGTCACCCACTCGTGGAGCGGCAAGTTGGGTCTTGCCTTTGACCTGATGCCGCACGTTGGAAGGGTGAGAGGCGTCCATTACGCCTACGGTTATGCTGGTCACGGCGTCTCAATCGCCAGCTACTTGGGCAAGGAAGTCGGCGAGATGCTGGCAGGGGCGCGCACAACAAATCTGTTTGCGCAGATCAATCATGCACGGTATCCTTTTACACCTTACGATCAGCTTTATTTGCCGCTGGTCTCTGCCTGGCTCCGGTTATTGGACAGAATATCTTGAAACAATCGGAGCCTTAGCTTGAGAGGAAACTTTCATGAATTTTGCGGTTTTTACCGTTATGCTGCCCGATCTCACACCGGAGGAAGCGGCGCCGGCGCTCAAGGATGCGGGCTACCAGGGCGTCGAGTGGCGCGTCACGGCCACACCCGTCGATGTGAGAGCTGAGACGCCTTCTTTCTGGCGCAACAACTATTGCACGCTGGCGCCTACCCTGCAGGACGCGCAGCGCGGCCGCACCATAGCAGAAGCCGTCGGGTTGACAATTCCCAACCTGGGCACGTACATTCCCATGGGCGATTTACCCGCAGTCGAGCAAGCAATGCAATTTGCCACCCTCGCCGGCGCACCCTCGATCCGCGTAGGGATTGCCCGCAACGACCAAACTGGCGACGTCCACGCCTTGTTCGAGCAGAGCATTGTCTTTCTGGCAGGCGTGCAGACATTATCGCAGCGGCTTGGGATCAAGGCGTTGATCGAGATGCACCACGGCACAATCGCGGCCAGCGCCTCGAGCGCGCGCCGGCTGGTCGAGGGTTTCGACCCGGCCTGCATCGGCGTGATCCACGATTGCGGCAACATGGTCTTTGAGGGCCACGAAGAGTATCGCCGCGGGCTGGAACTGCTGGGGCCATACCTCGCGCACGTTCACGTTAAGAATGCCGCGTACGACCGGCCCAGCGCGGGCGGCGTCTGGCAGCCGCGCTGGGCGCCACTCCGGGATGGGGTGGTCGATTTTGCCGTGCTCTTCGCCGCGTTGCACAACGTCGGCTATGACGGCTGGATCGTGGTCGAGGATTTCAGCCAGACTTACGATTCCCATACCGCGCTGCGCGAAAACCTGGCGTTTCTCCACAGCGTACAGCACACATCACTTTAGGGAAACTGATATGTCCAATCGCGCGCAATCAACTCAGCCGCTGCGCACTGTTTTCATCGGCAACGGCGCCAGCATCTATCCGCTGCACGAAAAAGCCGCTGACCCCGCCCATTTCGAGATCGTTGGCATGGCCGACATCGACCCGCGCGCCAAAGCGCGCGCGGATGCGCACCGCGTCCCCTTTTTCACCGACCATCGTGCGCTGCTTGACGCGGTGCAGCCCGAACTGGTCGTCGTCATGACGCCGCACCCGTCGCACCCCAGCATCGCCATCGACGCGCTGGAGGCCGGCGCGCATGTGTTGGTGGAGAAGCCGATGGCGATCCAGGTGGCCGACGCCGACGCCATGATCGAGGCGGCCAGGCGCTGCGAGCGCCTGTTGGCCGTCAATTTTCAACACCGGTCGCGCGCCGAAGTGCGCGCGGCGTATGATCTGATCCAGCGCGGCGCGCTGGGCGAGTTGCAGCACGCCAACATGGTCGTGGTCTGGCCGCGCTCGCACAAATATTTCCGCATGTCCACCTGGCGCGGCGCCTGGAACGGCGAGGGCGGCGGCGTCCTGCTCAATCAAGCGCCACACAACCTCGACCTGATCTGCCATCTCGTCGGGCTGCCGCAACGGCTGGTGGCCTGGACGCGCACGACGCTGCATCCTATCGAAACCGAGGACACAGTGCAGGCGATGTTCGAATGGCCCAATCGCGCCATCGGCTCGCTGCACGTCAGCACCGCGGAATCCGGCCAGCCGGAACGCATGGAAATCCTGGGCACAGGCGGACGGCTGGAGATCGTATCAGGCGGGCTGCACTTCGACCGCTTCGACCAGGATCTGCGAGAGTTTTTCCCGCAAACGGAAGAAATCTACAGTGGCCCACGCCAGCAGCGGATTGACGTGCCCTTGCCTGCCATGACTGGCAGCCATGACGACATCTACGCCAACGTGTACGCGGCCATCCGCACGGGCGCGCCGCTGCTGGCGGATGGCGCGGACGCGCGCATGTCGCTGGAGCTTGCCAACGCTATCACGCTGTCGAGTCACACCGGCGTCCCTGTCGAATTCCCCATCAGCCGCACCGCATACGCGGCCCTTTTGGCGGCGCTGCAAGCCAGTGCACGCCGTCCTGACAAAGGAGAACCTCATGACTGAAGCTCGATTTACCCTTAGCGCATTTGGCGATGAAATTGCGGTCAAGCTGCATGATCAACTTGCCGTGCTTGCTGATCTGCAAATTGGCTTTCTGGAGTTGCGCACCGTATGGGGAAAAAATGTGCTCGACCTCGACGACGACGAGGCGCGCAAGACGGCAAGCGTGTGCGCGGCTGCGGGCATCGGCGTGAGCGCGATTGGCAGCCCGATTGGCAAATCACCGATCACCGAACCCATGGCGGATGAACTGCGCAAGCTCGACCGCATCCTGCGTATTGCGGAGATTGTCGGCACGCGGCGCATCCGCATCTTCTCCTATTACCCGCCCGACATCTCGACCAACGCGCGCTACGATGAATATGTCGAAACAGCGGCCGAACGGCTGGCGCAACTCGCCGACCACGCCGCGCCGCACGGCTATACATTGCTGCTTGAAAATGAAAAAGAAATTGTCGGCGACACCATCGAGCGCTGCACGACAATTTTGCGGCTGCTGAAGCGCGCAAATGTCAGCTTTGTGTGGGATCCCGCAAACTTTGTTCAGGTTGGCGAGAGCAGGGTGACGGAGCGCGGCTGGCCGTCGTTGGGCGACAATGTCGGCTATGTGCACATTAAGGACGCACGCCTGGCGGATGGGTCGGTGCACGCGGCCGGTGAAGGGGATGGTCAGGTTCCAGAATTGTTATCGACGCTGCGCAAAACGGGCTATCAGGGCTTTCTGGCGCTTGAGCCACACCTGGCTATTGCCGGGCACAGCAGCGGCTTCAGCGGGCCGGAAGGCATGGCCTATGCCGTGCAGGCGCTGCGCCGCGTGATGGCTCAGACGGGCTGCGTCGAGGTCCATGGATAGTGCGTTGTAGCACCGCGACGACCCCGGGCGTCATGCACCCAGTCGTTCTCGACGAACAACGCCTATCCATTTGAACTACGCGTAGAATGCCTGCTTTTTAGGCCGGCATTGCTGCAATTTGTTTGCGGTCAAGAATTTCGATTTCAACGCCTTCCATCGTGTCGATCGTTTCGTGCACTGGACAGTGTTGCGCCACACGCAGCAGCGCCTGCTTACGCGCCTCGCAATCGGCATGTGGCAGCTTGACGCTGACTTTTAAGTTGATCAGACGAGACGGATTTTCCGCCTTGTCGAAACTTACGTCTACGCTGAGATCAGTGGCGTCGATGCTGGTTTGCTGACAGTAGGTGGCAATAAAAGCAGCAACACAGGATCCCAGTGAAACGACAAAGAATTGTGGTGGAGTTGGCGCTCGATTAGCGCCACCCATCTCTGGTGGGACATCGATCATCACGGTGTGATTCCCCACCTTGCTCTCGAAAAGCATGTCGCCCTTAAATGTCGTCGTAATTGTAGCCATTCCATTCTTCTCCAAATCGTTTCATGATAATTGTCGGTTAGCGGCCAACGCTTTATGCGGTTGGCCACAATTTTTACCCTACCTCTATAACACGAATATCTGTGGTCATCTTTGCGGCAGCACAAAGAGCGCGTAACAAAAGACACGCAACAAGGCTATGCCAGGACATGTCGTCTTGTCACCATCAGTTCCGCCAGTGCACATGGCGCCAAACACGCTTGCGTCAGCTCATCTACTTCTCCTGCCAACTGCTCCAGCGCCGCGGGACGACGGAGCATGATGCGTTCGCGCCGGCTCTGGACGTGGCCGGCCTGTTCCCACTGGCTGAGCGTGCGACTCACGGTGTACAGCGTGGCCCCGATCAACTCGGCGAGGGACTCACGCGTGAGCGAAAGGGTGATCAACCTTCCTGCCTCAACATCTTCGCCGGCAATGCTGGCCAGGCGCAACAAGGCCCGCGCCAGCCGCTGCTCCACGCGATCGGTCAGCAACTCTCGGTAGCGTGCTTGTAATTCTTGATTGCGAATGACCATGATGTGCAGCGCATTCAAGGAAACTTGTGGGTAACGTGCGAAAAATTCCGCCAGACGTGCACCGGGCCAACACAGCACCTGGCACGCCTCCACCGCTTCAAGCGTCAAGGGATAGGTGAAGCCATGCAACGCCGCGATCAGGCCAAACTCCTGGTCGCTGACGATGTACCGCAGCAGCACCTGGCGTCCATCCTGCGTCACTTGCACCATTTTGGCGCGCCCGCTGAAGATGACGCCAAACATGCCTGCCTCGTCCCCTTGGCGGACAATTGCACCACCAACCGGCACGAAGCGCAGCCGGGCTGCGCCCAACACATCGAGCAGCGCCGGCCGCGGCAGCCCCGCAAACACGGGGTTTGCCGCCACGCACGCGTATAGGTCAGGGTGCGTTTCCGGCCCACCTACACGGCCACCTTCGCAGCGCGGCTTGCTGTTAGCCACAACCACCCCCACTGGCGCCGCGTTTCAACTCCAGCTTAATTTTGGGCGTGTATTCCAACTCATAATGGTGCGCGTCCGGATCCGCGGCGCTGTGGCGATCGCCCACGGCCGACGCAAAGATGAATTGCAATGATTCGTTGCCGGGCGGCGTTGGGGTTGGCTGCACGGCCGGGTCGTCGTGACCAAAGACCGTCAGCCAGTTATTGATGCCGCCCTCCAGGATGTAAACGTTGGGCACGCTTTCGGCTACCAGCAGTTTCCAGGCTTCGGTGGCGGCGCGCTCGTCGTTGCTCATCACCACATAGACGGTGTTGGCGCCAGCTTCTAACCGCAAGTCGGGAACTGTGGCAGTCACCTTGTTCAGCGGCAGATAGCGTGCGCGGCGCAGGTGGAACAGGTTGTAGTCAGCCTCGTCGCGCACATCGAGCAAAATGACGTTCAGTTGATCGTCAGCCAGGCTGGCCAACAGTTCGCCAGGATGAATCTGCACCGCGCGTGCAGACAGCAACGCTTCCTTCTCCGACGCCAGCCGCACCCATTTGTCCTGCGTCGTCGGCTGACCGACCACGACGACGAGCAGGGCGCCCGCCAGCAGCGTCGCCACGCCCGCGATCCTGCCCCAGGAGCGCTGCGACTGCGGTTGCGGCTGCCCGCCAAAGATGCGCTCCAACTGTTCACCGCCCCAGAACATGAAGAGCGCCATCAGCACGACGCCGATCACGACGACGCCGGTGGGCAGCCCCAGCCAGTCCATCAGGGTGAGACGACCGAAGTAGCTGCTGTTCCAGAACGTCTCGAAGGATTGCACGGTCTCGCCAAAGAGGAAGATGCCAAACAGCCCGCCCACGGCAAAAAAGATGCCATCGATCTTGAATGTCGCGGCCGAGACCAGCGAGGTGCCAGGACAGAAGCCGCCGACAATAAAGCCGACGCCCATGATCAGCCCGCCCACAATGCCCGGCCAAAGGTAAGTCGGGTTCACCCAGATCAAGTTATAGTCGAGCCATCCCAGCCCCGTTGCCAGGAAGATGAGCACCATCGCCACGATGATGCCGGTGAACATCACCTTGAGCACGGTCATATCCTTGAAATAGAACTGCGCGGCCAGCTTGGTGGAAATGGCAAAACCGGAAATTTCCAGGACATAGCCAAAGGCGAAACCAATCAGCATGTAAATGAAATAGGCGCCGGCATGGCCAAACATGGCGTCCAGCGGCAGTGGAAACGGTGACATGGGGTTTCCTCCTTAATTCCAGAGACGCCGGACAAAATAGGCCAGCGCATAGCCGCCGCCAAAGACGGCGAACATAAAGGCCCAACTTCCCGCGGACAACACCGCGCCGCCGGAAAGCGCCTGCCCAGAAGTGCAGCCCCGCGCAAACCGTGCGCCATATCCCATGATCGCGCCGCCGACAAAGGCCATCAGCCAACGCGTGCGCACGGAGATCTGCGGACCCTTGTTGGTCTCGAACTTGAGTCGGCCATGCTGCCAGCCGGAGACAAAGCCGCCCAGCAGCGTGCCCAGCGTCATGAAGACCAGGTAATCGTCCAGTGGGTTTTTGTCGCCGCCGGCCATCTTGAGCAGATACGCGACGCGATCAACATGTTCGGGCGCAAGCAGGTCTTGCAGATAAACTACATAACGGTTGAGACCGCCTGACGCGCCCAGACCATTGCCTGTCAGGAAGAACGACAGGAAGAGCACGACGCCCAACAACGCGCCGCCGACATAGGGATTGACGTAGGGTTTTTCCGCGCGTCCCCAAAGCACAGCGCGCCAGCCTCGGCGTTTGGGATCCTCGACAACTGCTGTAGTCATAGCGTCACCTCGCATGATGCTGTTGCATATTCCAATGGATAATTCTCAATAGCTCGTTGATCAGACATGTTCGGCGCGCTCCTCGATATGGGGATGCACTTCCACATCTTCCCAGCCAGTCAGCATGGCCTTGATGTCGGTCAAGACAGTGGGGCCGGTCGTCGTCAGATAGACATGTGCGACGATAAAGGTTGCAAAGAGCCAGGCGACCAGCGTGTGCACCGGCGCCAACAGCGGCAATCCACCCAACATCTGCGCGACTTGCGGCCACTGTTGCACGCCCCACATCAGCCCGCCTGTGATGATTTGCAACGGCAGCAGCACGTTGAGCAAGCCAAAGTAGGTCACCTGTTGCAGCGGGTTGAGCTTTTGTGTGCGCGTCTTCTCCAGCGGATGCGGCCCACCCTTGAAGATATGGTAGAGGTAATACTTGGTCTGCAGGATTGCCTGATCGAAGAACCCATACGGCCGCGGGATGAATTGCTGGATCGCGCCGCTGGTCAGGTGATAGAAGAGCGACAGCGCGGCGTTGACCAGCAGGATCAGGGCCAGCATGTTGTGCAGCCAGACCATGTACCGGAAGCTGAACATTCCCAACACATCGGGCCGGTGGATCACCAGGCCGGTGAAGATCAGCAGGATGATCGCGATCGTCTGCAACCAGTGCCAGAAGCGTTCGTAGGCATCGTACATATAGACGGGGTGAAGCTCCGGCTTGGGGCGCGGATGCCGCCACGCCATAAAGGCGCGCAACCCCGCGTGCAGGGACACCGCCGCCAGCACGCCGAAAAAGAGCGCAAGCCCCAGCCAATCCACCCAGGCGATGCGATTGCGTCCAAAGATATACACGCCCGCCTCTGCCAGCCCCGGCTGAAAGTAAACTGCGCCATCCTCGCCTTGCTGAACGGAGCCGCTACTGCCGACATTCGCATCGTTGACCAGCGTGGGGACAACGCCGCCAGGCAGAAAGCCGGCCAGATGAAGGGGCTGGCTGAGCGCCGCGTCGTCATGGTGGCATGTCTGACAATCGCGCGTGGCCCACGCGCCGCGCGCGACGTTGTGGTTGATGCTGTAAGGTTGTATCTCGCCCGCGATACGCGGGTTGCCAAGCCCTTGCGCAGCCAGGCGCGTCGCGACTGCTGCGGTCTTGACATCGCTGTCCAGCCGTAGTTCCGTCGCGTCCAGCGCACCGTTGCCGTCCGCATCGAAAATCGCCATCAGCTCGGGTGCATAGACGCCATTTTCAAACCAGGCGGCCTGCAAATCGGCCAGCGGCGCAGGGCGCGTGGCGCCGTTGGCGTCGTCGTAGATCCAGTACCAAGCGCTGATCAGGTTGTAGGGCGCCAGTTGCTGCCCGCCGTCGATGTTGTCGCGCAAGAGCAGCACAGGTGTGAATCCTTCGATCAGCGTGTCAACGCCGCTGGTAGGAGTCTCCGCGCCGCGGCAACTTACAACGCTGCGGCCAGCCGCGTTCAACACTGTCCAATCGACCGATTCGATGGCGGGCGCGTAGAGGTGCGGCACATGACAGCTTTCGCAGGAGAGCACCGCCATGTGGCGATCTACATACGGCAGCCAACTGTTGTGGCTTTCCGCGGTATGGCACGATTCACAACGGCGCATTGTGCCCTTGAATTCAGGCGCAACAGTGTACTGTGCACTTTGACCCCGCGCCAGGTTATGGTCGGGTCGCTCCAAGTAGGCGCCAAGGTCGAGCCGCCGCGGGTCGTAGACCAGGTGGCTGGGACGCGTTGCGTCCGACTCCTGCGCGTGGATCGGATTGTTGAGCGAGTAATGACAGTCGGTGCAGGCAAGCTGCCGCTCGGCGTGTATATCCCAGGCGCGGTTCAGCGCGTCCTTCCCTGCAACATTAACGCCCGACGCGGAGATCTTCTGGCCAGAAATCACCTGCCCCGTGGTGGCCGTCTGTGGATCGGCCAAGTCGCAACCAGCGAGGGTGAGAGGTGTAGCGGCATCGGTGTGCACCAGGCCGTGACATTGGGCGCAGTTGGCATTGGTCGGATCCTGGACGCGTACGTAGGCGGGCAGCAATGCGCCGTCCGGTGCGAACGCCTGTGGATTCCACACCCAGCCGGACGCAGACGCGGTCACGATGCCGGTGGCGGCCAATGTTGCCGTGTTCGCCCAGCCAAAGTCGCCGGCTGCCAGCGCCGCGGTGCGCGCCGCATGATCCGGCTGGTCGAGGTGACAGAGAAAGCAGTCCATCTCGGCGACGCCGGAACGTTTCCAATCCCAGGCGGCGACTATCCCATCGGCCGCCAGAAGGGCGGTCTCCGGGTTTGTCGCATCGGGTGTGAGGCTGGTCAACGGCGCACCATTTCGGCTGGTGGTGGCTGGCCCGCCGCCGGCCACGCGTGCGCCGAGCACCTGGAGCCACTCGGCCGTGCTCAGGTCAAGCCGCTCGTCGCCAGCCGGCGTCAAGTAGCGATAGGTGAGCGGATCCCATCTGCCAAACAGCCCGTTGCTCGTGTCCCAGGCGCGGCCGCTGGCCGTCTGCCCAGGCGCGGTCATGCTGCTCAGCCCCAGATCCGCATGGAAGCTGTGGCTGGCGATAAAGCCGGTGTTGTGACAAACGCCGCAAGTCTGCATGGTGGAAACAGGCGCACCGCTTTCCAGCACGTTCCGCCCCTCTGCATCGAGCAGGGCGAAGACAGGGTGGAGCGGCGACAGCGGCCCGGCTGTCTCTGCTGTGGATTGGGCGGTTGCCTGACCGCTGCCCAGAAGCACGGCAGCCAGCGCCAGCATCAATAAGAGACCGGACGAAACCAGGCGGACAAACGGCTGACCGCGCATAGAAAAACTCTTTTCAGCGTGGGTATGCAGATTATTGCACGGCATCGCGTCCACCCCACTCGATCGGATCGCCCGGATAGCCAAGCGCCTCCCAATCCATGACGCCATTCTTGCCATGACAGCTCTCGCATTGCAAGGCGTTCTCTTTTGGCTGCACCATATGCGTGGTCGGCCAGTACATCCACGTTTCGGCGAAGTCAAATTCGCCGCTGAAGTCAAGACCGTTGGCCTCCGCACCCAGTTCGAGCGCGGAGGGCCAGTCGAAGGTCTGCCACAGCCCGCCCTCGCCGGCCGTCAAAGGCGGCAACAGGTAATTATTGACCGTGTCGTAGGGCTGCTTCGCGCGATGGATTTTGAAGGGAAAAATGCGCGCCTTTGGCTCGTCAATGGCGCCGCTTGGCGGGTTGAGCAGGGTGGGGCCGGCTGCGGCAAGCGGGTCGCCCATCAGATAGCGATAGGCCGCGCCGCCGTCATACCAGAGATATTCGGGCTGCACATCCTTGTCGTAGAGGAAATTCCCCTTGATCTTGAGGAACGTGTAGTGATCTTCGGGAAGATCTTGGCCCGCGGTCGACCAATCCCAGGTGAGTTTGGTCGGGTTTTTGGTGGCGATAGCCGGAATGTGACACGTTTGACAGGCAACTGTGGCGACGTGCGCGTTGATGCGTTCGTCTTGGTGCAGGTCGGCGTTGTGACAGTCGGTGCACGCCACCTGATGCTCATCGTCCACACTCACCGAGAGCATACGCCCGGTGATCAGATGGTCGTTGGTTTTGTGGCAGTCAGTGCAAAGAAAGTCGTAGCGGCCCATGTGCACGTCAAGATTTTCAGAAGGAAAGAGCAGGCTTTCATCGAGATCGCCATGTTTGACATTGTTGCCGCCGCCGCCATCGAAGTGACATTTGCCACAGTTGTCGCGGCCAGGGTTGCGCACACTCTGGGCGGCGGCCACCAAATCCACACCCTCGGCAGGGTTGCCATATTCACCTTTTGCGTAGAGAGCTGTGTCAGCGTGACAGGCCAGACAATCGACGTTGAGGTCGTTCTCGAAGTTAAAGGCGCCCTCTTCGCCCCAACCATAGCCCGCGTGACACGTCATACAGGTGCGCTCGTTGCCTGTGGCAGCAATACAGAAGTTGTTGATCAGGTTCGTTTTGCCGATGCCCATGACCACATCCTCATGTCCAGGCACCGCGACCGGTTCACTTTCCCAAGTCCAGTGCACCGTGTGCATCAATCCTTCGGCCGCGTGCTCATGACATGCCAGACAACGCTGCGTCACTTCCTGACCGCTGGCAAAGGGGCCTTGCACAATATCGGTGTGGTTGGTGTGCGCCGCGTGTTCGGGCACGTTCACCCACGGGTCCGCGGAAGTGGGCGCCGTGCGCGGCCAAAAGAAGACGACAGGCACAGCAATGACCAGGATCACGCCGAGCAACCCTAGAATCCAGAGATAGCGTTTGAGGTTCATCTTGCCAGTCCATTTACCTGTGTATAATTGTGCATTTTTTCACAAAACCTAGCTATGAATGTAGGCAGCAAGTCGGTCATGAAATCAAAGCGGCTATTGTGTGGGATCGGCGGCGGAAAAATGACGGTGCGTGGGACGGTCGCGGTCGTCGGTCGGCGCCAGCACAAGCAGCATCCGCGCGGGTGCGTCTTCCTCATTTTGCCAACGGTGGGGCAGATGAGATTCAAGCAGCAGGCTGTCGCCAGGCGTCAGGAGATAGCGATCTCCATGCACCGTGTAGGTCACGCGCCCTTGTAAACAGTAGACAAACTCGTAGCCAGTATGCACGATGGCGTCAGCGCCGCTGCCATTGTGCGGCGCCAACGTCACCAGACAAGGGTGCAGCCCACGGCTGGCAAAGTCTCCTGTCAGATCTTCGACCGCGCCGTGCTCGAAACGCTCGCTGATACGGGCCGCCGCCGATGTGAAAACCACCTGCTGGCGCGGGGCCGGCGCCTCAAAAAACGCCGTAATCGCCACCCCCAGCGCCTGCGCGGCGCGATGCAGCGTGCCGACGCTGGGGGAAATCTTGCCATTTTCGATCAGGCTCAAGGTGTTGGCGGCCAAGCCGCTTGCTTCTGCCAGCGCGCGAATCGACCATCCGCTTTCGATGCGCAATTGGCGCACGCGCTGGCCCACATAGCTTTCCTGCGATGGCGCGGCCGCGGGATTATCGGGCTGGTTCTGTGCATTGTCCATAGCGTTTCCTGGGTATAAAAAGCTTTCACACAATATTATAGTTGATATTTTCTACTTTTCAACCAATAAAATGTCCCAATTGTCCCAAATTTAGCAGGATGATCGCCCTGTTTTTGCGCAAGCGCAAAGACAGGGCGCGCTTTTCGGGGAAGGAAGAGAAATTTTCCTGGTGTTTCTGTAACTTTGTGCAGGCGCTCTTTGCCAGACAAGTGCTGTGGGAAAATTGCGCAAATGGCGTCGCTACGCTACCGTTACAGATAGCAATCTACGATCCTGGTCAGATCCTACTGGCGCATTCATGCACGCGACTGGCGCCACAAGAAAGTTGTCAAACGTTTATGATTCTCTCCGATCTTCACATGCATTCCACCTACAGCCTGGATGGCAACAACACGATTGCCGACCTGTGCGAACAGGCGCTCCGGCTGGGGCTGACCCACATTGCCGTCACCGATCACGTTGAATGGCCGCCCAACAGCGCGCATCAACGCCCCGACTACGACCGTTATTTTGCCGAGCTCCGGCAATGCCAGGCGCGCTTTGCCCCGCGCGGCCTCACCCTGCTCAGCGGCCTAGAGCTGGGAAATCCACACGAACACCGCGCCGACGTGGACGCGCTGCTGGCAAGCTACGACTTTGACGTGGTGATTGGGTCGCTGCACTGGCTGGCCGGCCAGAATATTCACGATACGCGCTGCTTCAATGAACAAGATCCATATGAAGTTTACACCCGCTACTTTGGCCAGCTCGCGCAGATCGCCGCCACCGTCGATTGCCACATCATCGCCCACTTCGACCGCATCTTCTGGCCGGGGACAAGCCGCTTTGGCCCGCCGCAGATCGAGCGCATCGAGACGCCGGTGCGCGAGGCCATGCGCGCTCTGGCCGAGCACGGACGCGTCCTGGAGTTGAACACACGCTTTCTGACGCACGAACCAGGGTGGAACGACGCGCTGCTGACGGTGCTGCGCTGGTATCGAGCAGAGGGCGGGCAGTTTGTCGCCATCAATTCGGACACGCATCGCGCCGCGGAGCTCGGACGCCATCGCGCCATTGGCCAGGCGCTGGTCGAGGCTGCCGGCTGTGCGCCCTATGTCTGGCAGGCAACCCCGACTCTAGCGTAATGCAGCGCTGACGCGTAGGCAGATGGCGCCGCTGCTTGCCTTGCCACATTGCACGCAAGCGCAGCGGATGTGTTAAAGATTTATCAGCGCGGCTGCGTTCATCTCAGGGAGCATTCACATGATGAAACTCATTCCGGTTGTCCTGCTGTTGATGTTACTGCTGACCGCGTGCAACCCCATCACACGCCCGGAAGCGACAGCGCCTGCATCGCCCGTCATGCTGGAGCCAACCGGCTTTATCCAGCGCATCCACGATCCGGTGATGGCGAAAGAAGGGGAGACGTATTATGTCTTCTCCACCGGCGCGCGGATCATCGTGATCTGCTCCAAGGACATGGTGGAATGGGAATGGTGCGGCCGCGTCTTCGAGCGCGTGCCCGACTGGACCACGCAAGCCGTGCCCGGTGCGATCGATATCTGGGCGCCAGATATTTCCTTCTTCAACGGTCGCTGGCATCTCTACTACGCCGTTTCCACGTTTGGCAGCCCGCGTTCGGTGATCGGCCTGGCGACCAACACGACGCTCGACCCCACCAGTCCCGACTACGCCTGGGTGGACGAAGGGCTGGTGATCGCGTCCACCGGCGCTGAAGATTGGAACGCCATCGACCCCAACCTTGTCATCGACGAGGAGGGGGCGCCGTGGCTGGCCTTTGGCTCCTACTGGAGCGGGCTTAAGCTGCGCAAGCTTGACCCGACCACTGGCAAATCGTCCGAGGCGGACCCAACGCTCTATGCCATTGCCCAGCGCCCGGCCAATGGCCCTGGCGGCACGGCCATTGAAGCTGCGTTCATCCTCTATCGCGAGGGCTACTATTACCTATTTGCCTCTTTCGATGCGTGCTGCCGCGGTGCAGACAGCACCTACAACGTGCGCGTCGGGCGCGCCGAGGCGATCACCGGCCCTTACCTTGATCGCGACGGCGTCTCCATGCTGGAAGGAGGCGGCACGCGCATCCTGGACGCCTATAGTCACTGGCGCGGCCCAGGACACAACGGCATCTACCGCGCAGGCGCCACAGATTGGATCGTCTATCACGCCTACGACGCCGAACAGATCGGCATTCCTAAGCTACGTATTGAGTCGTTGGGGTGGGATGAAGCAGGATGGCCGTATTTGCCAAGTCAAAAGGAAGGAGATTAAGAGCATGGGGGAGTGAGAGAGTATGCATACCGAGCATCTCAATCTCCTCACTTCTTGATCCCCCAATCTCTTCCTTACCCCGCCACGCTTTCCACGATGCATTCGCTTCCCTCATTGCGCGGGTTGTTGACGTACGCACTGACGGGATAAAGCTTCAACTGGTCGACGGGAAAAGGCCGCAAGAGGTGTTTGAGCTGCGACAGTTGCGCAGATGTGGCGTCGCCGCCTGCGCCCAGCCACTCATCGTAATCTTCCGGCGCCAGGATCACCGGCATCCGGTCGTGGAGCTGAGAGACGTCATCGTTGGCTGCGGTGGTCAGGATCGTGCAGCTTTCAAGCTCCTCGCCATTGGGGCCGCTCCAGTTTTCCCACAGGCCAGCAAACCCCAGGAGGTCGCCATCCGCGGCGGTGATGTAGTAGGGTTGCTTCGCGCCCTCCTTTTTCATCCACTCATAAAAGCCCGACGCTGGAATGATGCAGCGCCGGCGTTTGAACGCAGCGCGAAACGATGGCTTTTCTTCCACGGTTTCCGCGCGCGCGTTGATCATACGCGCGCCCATTGACGGCTCCTTGCTCCACGACGGGATCAGCCCCCACAGCGCCAACGCCCATTCGCGCACGTGACTCTGCGCGTGATTGCGCACGATGCCCACCGGCTGCGTCGGCGCGATGTTGTAACGCGGGGCAAGCTGCGCCGGCAACTCCGGCAGATCAAAACGATCGGCCAAGGCCTCGATGGTGGTGTAAAGTGCAAAACGTCCGCACATACTGCCTCCTTTCTAAAGCTGTCGCCAAACAAATATTCTTGGCCATCCGCACAAACGACATGTCTGGCTTTTCACTTTGCCGGAATTGTAACTTTTCATGTGTGATTGGTGCAAGGGCGACTTCTGCCCTATGGTATACTCGGAAAGATTGTGCGTAGACAACGAAAGGGCGGAGGGCTGTGACGTTTGAGATGACAACCCGGTCGAGCGCCGGTCAAGTGCCGACCGGGGTGGCCGATTACTTCTGGGGCGAAGCGTATGCGCGCCGCCGTCTGGAGGCGACGCTGCTGGGCGCGTTTCGCCAGTGGGGCTACGGTGATGTCGTGACGCCCGCCTTCGAGTATGCTGACACGCTGAGCGCGCGCGGCAACCGCGAACTTCAGTCGGAGTTGTGTCGCTTTTTGGATCGCGACGGCAGTATGCTGGCCTTGCGCGCCGACATGACCATCCCCGTGGCGCGCTTGGTTGGCACGCGGCTGCACGATGCACCGACGCCGCAGCGCTTCTGCTACTCTGGCAGCGTTTTCCGCGACGTGGAGCCGCGCGCCGGCCAACAGCGCGAGTTCTGGCAAGCCGGCGTGGAGTTGCTCGGCAGCGCCGCGCCCGAAGCCGACGCCGAGGTGCTCGCCCTGACCGCGCACGCCCTCCACGCGGTCGGCATCGAACAGTTTCGGCTGGTGCTTGGTCAGATGCAGTATTTCGACGGCTTGCTGCAGGCGCTCCAGCTTACCCCAGAGGCGCAAGTCCGCCTGACGCAAGCCATCGACCGCAACAGTGAACCGGAGCTGGACGCCTTCCTGAGCGAGACGCCATTGCCGCGTCGCCAGCAGCGTGCGCTGGCCGAACTGCCCCGGCTGGGCGGCGCCGACATCGACGACATCCTTTATCGGGCGGAGCGATTGGTGCTCAACAGGACAATGCAGAGCGCCATCGTCAATCTGCGCGCGATCTGCGAGGTGCTGGCGGCCTGCGGCGTGCTGGAGCGGGTCACATTAGACCTCAGCGAGATCCATAACCTTGGCTATTATACGGGCATCACCTTTGAAGTGTTGGCGCCTGGCGTCGGCTTTCGCATTGCCTCCGGTGGGCGTTATGACAACTTAATCGGCACGTTTGGCGCGCCATTGCCCGCGGTGGGCGCGGCCCTGGGGCTGGAGCGCGTCCTGCTGGCGTGGCGGCTGGGCGCGACCGCGCCGCCCCCGCGCCCGCTGGCGCCCGATCTGGTGGTCGCCACGGAAAACCATCCGGCTGCATTTGAATTTGTTGAAAGGGCGCGCCGCGCCGGATTGGTCGTTGTCCTCGATTTGGAGCAGCGTAGCGATGCGGCCCTGTGTGCTTATGCCGGCGTTGTCGGCGCGCGCGCGGCGCTGGATTGGGGCGCCGCGCCGCCAACCATCTTCGATCTTACCGGCGCGGCGCCAGTTGCCGACGTCCTGACCACGCAGACTGCACCTGCTCTCCTGGCCAGCCTCCTTGAGAGCAAGGAGCGCAGTCAGGTTCTGGCCGGAAAAGAGGCGCGCTCTTGATAGAACACCTTGACGCCGACCGCGCATCATTGATGATCGCGCTGCCAAAAGGCCGCCTGGCCGACCAGACGTTGCAGCTTTTCGCCGCGGCTGGGTTGTCCCTGCCAGCCGCCAACAAAGACCGCAAGTTGATCCTCGCCAGCAGCCGCGGCGACATCCGTTATGTCATGTCTAAGCCGGCGGACGTGCCCACTTACGTCGAATATGGCGCCGCGGATCTGGGCATCTGCGGGCTGGACACGCTGCGCGAGAGCCGGCGGCATGTCTACGAGCCGTTGCTGCTGCCGTTCGGCTACTGCCGGCTGTGTCTGGCCGCGCCGGTCAACCGGCCCGACACGCCGTTGCGCTATGCAAGCCAGCCGCGCGTCGCCACCAAATACCCAAACCTGACCGCCGACTTTTTCCGCGCGCGCGGCGTCAACGCCGAGATCATCGCGCTCAACGGGTCCGTGGAGCTTGGCCCGCTGGTCGGGTTGGCCGACCTCATCGTGGACCTGGTCGAAACGGGCAGCACATTGCAAGCCAATGGTCTGGTGGAAACGCGCACAATTATGCAGATCCAGGCCGTGCTCATCGCCAACCGGGCAGCCTACCATCTCAAGCGGACGGCCGTGGAGTCTGTGATCGGCCGGCTGCGCAGCCATCTGGCGCAGGGACAGTAGGAGCGAGTGGTAAGAGGAGAGGAGCGGCGCGCCTGTTCCGCCCTCGCAACTTTCTACTGATGGCTAGATAATAAATTGATGCTAGTCTGTAATCTTCCCGGAAGCTTTGGAGCTTCCGGGAAG
>JACSRH010000323.1 GCA_014879855.1 Caldilineaceae bacterium
TTTCAGGAGGCAGATCTGGAAAGCTTGCAACTTGCCCACAATCTTGTGGATATCGTCGAGCAGAAACAGGCGACCGACATTGTATTGCTCGATGTCCACGAGCAGACTTCCCTCGCCCACTACTTCATCATTGCCACAGTAGACAACGAACGCCAGGCCAAAGCCATCGAAGACGACTTGCTGGAGAAGCTCAAGCTGCAGCAGAATCTGCGTCCGCTGAGCGTCGACGGGCTTGACGGGCAGGGTGGCGGCTGGTCTATTCTCGACTACGGCGATGTGATCGTGCATTTATTTACATCGGACATGCGCCGTCACTATCGGCTCGAAGAGCTGTGGAACAAGGCGCACATCGTCGTCAAAATGCTGTAGAATACTGGCCATCATCTAGCGGAACGCGTCGTGGGACGCCGGGCGCTGGATGGTGCGCGCCGGTGCAGCGGACAGCGGGGGCGGAGCGTAGCCGCGAATTACGACCACAGGGCGGCCCTCGTCGCTCTGCCCCATGAGCAGGCTGGCCGCGGCCGCCAGTTCGTCAGCGATGCATTCCTCGCTGGAAACCAGTTCATAGCCAAACAAATCGTGAAGGCCGCGCTGATTCCAGATCGGCGGCAGCCCCGCGCACCCGATGGCAGTCCCGACCGTGCCGATGCGCCAGGCGCGGCCATGGCTGTCGTTGATGATCACACCCGGCGTCACCCCCGTCAGTGCGGCCAGCCGTGTCCGGAGCGCGTCAGCGCTGGCGTCGGCGTCGGCGGGCAGCAGCGCCAGATGCTCGCCGGCGTCATCCGCCTGCACGTTGCTGCGGTCGACGCCAGCGTTGGCGCACACCCAGCCGCTGCGCTGTTCGACCACCAACAACCCGCGGCGCACGCGCAACACCTCGTTGCTGTCATCCAGCACGACTTGAATCACGCGCGGGTCTTTGCCGACGGTTGCCGACAGCTCAAGCGCCAACGCGCCAGGCTGCACGTCAGCCAGCCGCACCAGCCGCCCTTCCGCTTTGCTGACAATCTTCTGGGCGATGACAAGGATGTCGCCGGGATGCAATGTCTCGCCCGCCGCAGCCAGCCCCGCTACGATCAATGACGCCACGTCATCCCCAGGCTGAATCGACGGCAGCCCCGACACGGCAAATAGTTGCATGGAAGTCATGGAACCCTCATTTCAGTCTGGCCAGCCACATCAGGATCGCTTCTGTCACGCCGCCGCCAATGGCCAGCGCTTTGTCGGAGACCGTGAAGCAGTAGGTCGCGTCCGCGCGCGGGTCGAGATCGCCGATCTTCATGCCGGCCGTCACGGCCACGCTGGGGTGGATCAAGCCGCGCAGCACGCCGGCAAAGGGCGCGACGCTGCTGTACTCGCGGCCCGACGCGTCGCGCACCACCGCGATTTCGACGCCTGCCTCAATATGGTCGCCGATCGTGAAACGACCAAGCACGTGACCAGCCGCGCGCGCGCGCAACACGCGCGAACCACGGCGCCCATCGCTTGGCAACTCGCCAGGCTCGCCTGTGTCCGGCGCGGCGCTGTCCTGCCAGAGCACGCGCCCCAGGTTGTGCCCGCGGTCGGTTTCAACCACGGCGTGGCAGTCGACGCCCACGACAAAGCCCGGCCCCAGCGCCACGACAAAGGGGGCATCTGCGCGACGCGTGCCGATATTGCGTTTTGCCATGATCGCATCGACCACGACGCGCGGCTGTAACTGGCGTAATGCCGCGCCTGCCGGATCGATGATAACGGCGATCTCGCGCTGCGCAACAACGGCAAGCGCCTCCTCCAGCCCACAACGACGCCCACCCACTTCTTCGACCTGGCAGACGCCATCGAAAATCGCCTGGGCAAAGGCAACGGTGCGGCGCACGGCCAGCGGCTGTGCAATTTCGGTCATCACGACGGGAAAGCCGGCGCGATGCAGACGCAGCGCGACGCCACTGGCCAGGTCGCCGGCGCCACGGATAACAACAAGTGGAAAATCGATTTTCATAAAGAGATTTTACACTATGCAGAGGCGTTCGCCGGTACAAAGCGATAGCCGCGCCCGCGATCATTTTCGATCGCACCGAAGGGCTTCTCCATCTCCTCCAATTGCAGCCGCAGCCGGCGGATCGCTTCCTGGACGCGGCGGTTGGATGCATCAGGCCGCTTCCACACCTCGGCCAGCAGTTGCTCGGTGGAAACAACCTGATTGGCATGCGCCTTGAAGTAGCGCAAGAGCGCGGCCTCGGTCTTGCTGAATTGCTCCAGCGCGTCCTCTGGCAGGGCAGGCGCGGGGGATGACTGTGGTTTGACGACGGCTTCGGTGCTCAGTCGCCGCGCCAGGTACTCGGTAAATAGCGGCGTGAAGAATTGATAGCCGCTCTCCTGGCCTTGCACACAACAGATCACCATGGCCTGATTGATCAGCCAGTTCAGCGCGGCGCTGTCTTCCATCTGCACACTGGGCAGGGGCAGGGAGCCGCCGATCAAGGCCGTGACCAACCTGTCGATGCTTTCCGCGCGCACGCGCGCGGGGAGATTTTGCAGTCGTCGGTAAGAGGTCTCAAAGACCAGGCGTCCATGTTCGGCCAGCCGCAGACGCACGAGCGGCAGATGTTCGGGGCCGAGCGCGCCGCCGCCGACGATCATCTCGCGCACTTCGAGCAAAATGTCACCCAGCCGTCGCAGCAGGAAAGGGTGCATTCCGGTCAGGTCGACCAGCGCGTCGGCCAGCGTGCTCACGCCGCTGAAATCGTCGGCGTAGGTGAGCACCCATGCCCGCGCCGCCTGCGGGTCGAGCAGCCCCAGGAACAGCTGCTTCATCACATTGAAGAGAGGCGACGCCGCCAACTCGCGATCCAAATCGTGCAGCGGCTGTTCGGTGGCGACCACCAGCGCCATTTCCAGCGTCAGCGGGCGCAGTTCGTCCACCGTGTCGCGACGCACCCACTGCTCCTCGAACACGCGGTCGAAATTGTCCATCAGCAACACGAGCCGCATCTCTTGCTCCTTGAGCGCGCGCGCCATGCGCCAGATGCGCCGGCTGGTCGACGCCTCCGCTTCGATCGCCGGCCAGTCGAGGGCCACGCCGGCTTCGCGCACCTGGCGCTGCACCATCCGGTAAATCCAGCCGATCAGATCTTCGCGCGCGTCCTGCCAGTCACAATCGACCCAGGTGACAATGACGCGCGCGCCGTCCTCAAAGGCAGGGGGACGCTGACTGGCAAAATCTTCTCCCAGGAGCGGGCCGTCGTCCGCGGCGAGATAGTGGAGAAATTGGCTCTTGCCGACCAGTTTGGGGCCAACCAGCGAGAAACTCTGTGGCTGTGGCGACAACAGCCCGCGCGTCATCTCGAACACGACCCGATCGCGGCCAAAAAACGACTTCCGCCCTGCGTCCATCCCTGCTCCCTTTCTCTCTTTATCCATTTACCGCCAGCCACTGCTGGAAAAGCCGGCTGGCAAAGCGCCATCTGTCCGGCGCCGGCTGCGTCAGAATATCCTGCTCGGTCAGCGTGCGCAGGCTGGTGCGCAGGCTGTCCGGGGCGATGCCGGGGAGACTGGCGCGCAGCTTGGCCCAACGCACTTCACTGTCGGGCGCATCGTGCGCCAGCCGCGCCAACGCCGCGGCGACGTGGTTGGAGATGCCCCGCAACATTTCGGTCATGTGCGCAAAAGTGTGATCTTGCGGCTGCATAAAGTCGAGACGCACACGTTCTACATCGTCGAGCAGGATCTGTTGCCGTCCTTGATGCGCCATGTGCATGACCAGACTGTAACAGAAGGCCTGGATCAAGAAGGGGCTGCCGCCAGTGAGATCGGCGATGCGATCTACGATCTCGGCTGCGTAATCAAGATGCGTGCGCATCGGCCATTCGATCAGCCGGCGTACATCCTCCCCTTCGAGCGGGCGCAACTGGATGCGCTGCCCAACATCCATCAGCCGCCACGAGGGGTCATGCGGCGTCTGCTGGAGATGTTGCACCAGCGTGTCGCAAGTTTGCTGCTGCATCACCACGACATAGCCGATGCCAAAGCGCTGGGTGGTGTGCATCATGCCGCGCCAGCGGTCGAAAATGGCGCCGTCCAGGTCGCCCTGCAGATACGCGTCCGTCAGCCGGCTGAACTCGTCCATCAGCAACACCAGTTTGCGCCCACCCAGCGCATCCTGCACGTTGTGCAGATATTCGATCAGCCGCCGCGCCGGGTCGTCGTCAAACAGGCTCTGCAGCGGCGCGCCGACATCGCCCAGCCGGCCTTCGCTGCTCAGCGACGAGTAGACGATGCTGGCAACCTGATAGAAAACGTTGGTGTGCGCCGGGTTGCCCATCAACTGGAAATCGATGAAAACTGGCGTGAAGTTGCGCGCCGGCAGATGGTGCTCTTTAAGATGCAGCAGCAACGAGGTCTTGCCCACGCGTTTTTGTCCGATGAGCCAGACGCTCGGCTGCTGTGTGTGCAGCGCGTCGACGATGCGTTCGCGTTCCTGGGCGCGGCCAAAAAACATCACATCTTGGTTGACGGGCAGCCGCGAATAAGGGTTGAAGCTGGGGCCGCCGACGATCTCCTGCCATTCGGCCTGTTCCGACGGCGGCAGTTGGAGCGACTGCACATCGGTGACGGTGAAATCTGGCAAGCATCGCAGCGTCTCGACAATTTCGGCGACAGTGGCTTCCTGGTCCGCGTGCAGGTCGAATTGAATGCGCGCTGACCCGTGGCGCGCCATGGCCTGGAGTTGGTGCAGCGTGACGCGCGGCTGGCGCGCATAAATTGCCGCCATCACCGCGCCCAACAACCCTTCATCGTCAAGGGCGCGCAGATCGATGCGCGCCACGGTCATTTTACTGGGACGCAGCCGCCACTTGATCGACAGGAGGTCGGGGTGGCCGGCAATGTGGGGGCAGGTCTCGTCGTGCACGGTGAGATTCACTGCTTCGCCGTGCCGGCGATAAACGCGCCCGACAATGGCGGCGCCTGGTTTGGGGCGACAGCATTGCGCCAGATGAAGCTGATGGGCGCGTAAACGCAAGGTGCGCGGAATATCGACCAGCCGCAGGATCTCTTTTTCAAACAGCCG
This sequence comes from Caldilineaceae bacterium, assembly GCA_014879855.1. Taxonomy (GTDB): domain Bacteria; phylum Chloroflexota; class Anaerolineae; order Caldilineales; family Caldilineaceae; genus Caldilinea. The sequence continues at coordinate 5,054 of JACSRH010000323.1, forward strand.
ATGAAGGATGCGGTCGATCGGGTGCTGGCCAGCCGCAATAGCGGTCAACAGGTCGTCACGGGTGGCGAAGGACTCGCGCCGTATCGTCGCTTGCAGCGCTTGCTCCACCTTATCCGGTGACAGGTTGAAGCCATAATGTTGCTCCAGCGTCTTGAGCCGCTCGTCGATAAGCTTTTGCCCGTGATGCGCACCGGGCCCTTGTCGCTTCAGGTAACGTTCGATGGCGCTGTGCGCTCGGCTGGTGTGCGCCGCCAACAGCCAGCGGCGGTTGGGGCCAGGCGCTTTGGGGTCATGTTCCAATTCCACAATGTCGAGATGGCGCAACACATGCGACGGCTCGACTTGGCGGCCGTTGACGGTGAAGCGCCGGCACTGCTCAGCCAAGTCCGAGTGTACGTGATAGGCAAAATCGACGACGGTGCTGCCACGATCGAAGCTAAACAATTGTCCTTGTGGGCTAAAGACGTAGAGGCGTTCGGGCAAGCTGCCGGGGACTGCACTCGCGATCTGGGCGTACCCCGTTGCTCGATGATTCCACCACGCGCCCGGCGCACGCGCGGGATCGTGCTCTAGCGCGCACCCACGCAGATACAACGCGGCCAATCCCCACATGTTGATCGCATAGTGCGCCCGTGCGGTGAGCACAAAATTGATACGCGTTTTGCCGCCGCTCATTTGTGCAACAACCGCGGTGTGGAGCGCCCGATAACCACTCACGCGCGGGGCGTTCAGTGTATCGATCAGGCTTCCTTCGATGGGCGTCCACAAATTATTCACCCAGCGAAGCGCCTCATAACAGCCGTCGAGATCCTCAACAAGCACATGGATATTCAATGTATGCGTTAAGCGTTGTGCGTTACGTCCACTCAGGAGTGCAATATTGTGTAATTGTGTATATTTTGTGGGGATCAATGTCAAAGTGTAGTCGGCCGGGATGAATTCGGCCTGAGGCAGAACAGGTGCAAGCTGTGCGATGATTTCCGCGGCTGTTTGCCGCCAATTGTCCGGGGCGTCGTCGTTGCAATCTTCGCAGATGAGTCGCTCCAACTCGATGCGCGGCGTCCGCATGCCGAGCATGTCCAACACGGGCGCCAGCGCGCCGCGCGCCAGTTCGCGCGCCTGGCCGCTCTGGCGCGCGCCCTCCTGCAACGCCGTATGCACCTGCTGCCATAGATGCGCTACAGCCAGAAACGCCAGTGCTGGCTCCTGGTAGGCGGCTATATAACATTGCGTGCGCCGCCAGGCGTGCACGTGGCCGCTCCATTGTGGGTCGGCGGTGCGCGCCATCGCGCGGTCATAGTCGAGGCACAGATCAGCGATGGTCGCGCCATACGCTTCATGCAGTTGCGTAGCGTCAATGTAGCGGCCCTGCACGAAGGGCAACAGGCGCGCAGCCGTCTGTAACTGGGCGCCGGCGCCCCAGGCCTGTAGCCGGGCGGCCATCGTTTCTCCTGTGGCAATCAGGGCCGGTGCAATGTCTGCCCCCGACCGATCCACCGCGCTGAGTGATTGCATAAGCGATGTTGACATTTGACTTCTCAATTTCGATAAGCAGCCTTGCCGCGTGTCGCTACACACTGCGGAAGCCGAATACACACAATACGCATTGATATGTACACAATCGACTTCAATGCACTCGAAATATACACAAATTGACTATTGACAACTGTGTGTTTGTGTGCTAATGTATGCGTGTACGTGAAACACAACGATGCACACAATATACATGAAATGTGTGTTGACGACAAGGGTCGAGAAGGAGGCCGTATGTTGGACTTCAAAAATGTGGCAGTCGCTCAGGAGCGATACGCGGACATGCGGCGCGAAGCTGTGCAAGCGCAACGCAACCGCGGATGGACAAGCGACGCACGAACTGGCGCCATGCAGCGCGTCGTTACAATGGTGACGAACATGAGACAGCGCATGGTGCGTTCAGAGGCAAAGGCCAAGCCGCTCGGCAACACAATGCCAGGCGAGCTGGCCTGACCAGCGCAGACCGGGGATGGTCGAGCGCTGACGAGAACAAATCATCATTGACAGCGCAAATGCAAGGAGATTACTCATGAACCCGCTACAGCAGATGGAACTTGCACGGATCGACCACCAGGAACGGCTGCAACAGTCCCAGCGCCACCAGGCAGCGAATCAATTCGAGCAAACGTTGCAATGGAGCTTGCCGCTCTTCAGCCAGCGCAAGCAGGCGGCTGCCAACAATGCCAAGCCCGCCAGCATCTGGTGCGACACCGTCATTGTAAGGTAATTGCTTCCATTATCCTCTTAATCACCTCTTCGGCGCCCGGCTCCTATGCATAGGATCTGGGCGCTCTGCATTGGCGCTCATGGTAGACGCGTGGAGGGTCTGCACCGTCCTGATGGGCTCCCGAGTTGACGCCTCTTCCATCCTTACCATCCTTTCGCTTTAAAGTTTGCCGTCCGCAGCAAGCGGTAGGCGGGGATCGCATGGAGAAAGGTGCGCCGGTAGTCGGCGTCGGTGATCTGCTGGACGAGGCTGTCCAGTAAATCGAGCGCCTGCGCCAGCAATTTTTCCGCTGCCGGATCTTCAGCGCTGGCAATTGGGCCAGCCGAGCAGGGGATGCAGGCGCGCTGCCCAGGGCGCCCCCAACCCGGCCAATGCCGTGCCACTGGTGGGCGACTACAGCGGCGTCGTGAAGTTCGACGTGGTCGTGGGCGGCGTCTACAGTGACACCTTGACGCCACCGCCTGCGCCCGAAAGTGGCGCGCCCCCGCCCCCCCGACCTGGGCAGCGTTGATCTCGCGCTGCAGCTCAACCAGGCGGGGAACGCCCTCAGCGGCTATGTCAATCTGGAGAACACGCTAGTCTACAGCGCCGAACACACATTGACGACGGGCGGCGCCAGCATAAAAATCGGCCCGTATGTCAACGGTGCGGTGGAGGACGCAGGGTTTGTGCTGCAATCCGAGAAAGTATCCCTTGTCGTCAACGGGCGCACGATCCAGCGCCAGTTTCGGCTGGCCGGCACGCGCGCGGCTGATGGCAGCCAAATGACGGGCCAATATCGTGAGACCTTGTGGGGATACACCAGCACCCCCGTCACGGTGCTCGGTGCGTTCACCTTGCAGCGCGCCCGCTTGACCAGTCCATCCCCCGGTGCAAGCAATCTGGCGCCCGTCACCGTGGCCGACGTGGCGGCAACGCCGCAAGGCGTCGCGGTCACGCTCTCTGTCCTTGCGAACGATAGTGACGCCAATGGCGATGCGCTGACCGTGACTTCCGTCAGCAAGCCGCAATTTGGAGCGGCAACCACCGACGGCCAGCGCGTGACCTACACGCCCGGCGCCACCTTCGTAGGAACCGACAGCTTCAGCTACTTTGTCAGTGATGGCCGAGGCGGCGTCGCCACCGGTTCGGTCACGGTCAGCGTGGGTGAGGCGGCGGCGAAAAATATCTTCCTGCCCCTGATCGCCCGGTAAAGAAGAGGAAAGCCAGTCGTCTACGTCTTCCAATCTCCAATCTCCAGTTAACTATGGTCACCGGAGATTGGAGATTGAAAGTCATAACGCAGCGTCCCATCCGGCTGCGGGCTGTAGTGGCCGTAGAAGAAGGGGCCGGCGAGCGCACGCGGCAGCAGCGTGTAGAGATCGTCGACCAGCGGGTAGCGATCCAACTCCCCGACCGGCAGCCATTCCACCGCTCCCTCGGCCGTGGCAAGCAGCGCCTGCGCATCCGTCTCGCCCGTGAAGACAAACATCAGCACGCCTGGCCGCGGCCCCTGCGCATCGCTGCCGGCGTCGATCGTCACGACGCCACGCAGCGCCAGCCTATCCACCGCAATGCCCGCCTCCTCCTGCACCTCGCGCCGCGCGGCGGCGTAGACATCCTCCGTCGCCTC
>JACSRH010000324.1 GCA_014879855.1 Caldilineaceae bacterium
CATCTCTCAGCTTGACATCTCTCAGCTTGACATCTCTCAGCTTGACATCTCTCAGCTTGACATCTCTCAAAATGAAAATGGTGCGCGTCTGTCTCACGCCGGACGAATCACCGCACCATTATGCCCTCCGCCGATAAGCCGCGCAAATTATCAGGCTTTCCAGGGCGCGCCCTTGCTGCGCGTGATCGTCACTCACGTAATCATCACAAGTACGACCGACACCGTCACCATGCTAACGAGCGTGCTGACCAGTACGGCCGCGGCCACCAGACGCGGGGCGGCCGCGAATTCAGTGGACAGCACCGTGGCGACCACTGCTGTCGGCATCGACGCCTGTAGAATCACCACCTGCCGCTCCAACCCACTGACGCCCATCACCAGGCAAAGCGCCAAAGCAATCAGCGGCGACAACCCCAGCCGGATCACGACGCTGCGCCACACCACGCGTTGGTCGTGGGTAAAAGGCGTGACGCTGAGCTGGATGCCCAACAACACCAACATCATGGGGATGGCCGCGCCAGCCATCAGATCGACGGCGCGATAGAGCGGATCTGGCACAGGGATGGCTAACCGATTCAGGATCACGCCGAGCAGCGTGGCGTAAATCACAGGCGCGCGCAGGCTCTGACCAAGCGCCTTGCCTAGCGGCGCCGAACCTGACGAAGCCACAAAGACGCCAAAGGTGTTGGTGAGAAACGCGCTGATCGCATAATAAACCGTCGCCATCACCAAACCGGCGTCACCCAGGGCAAAAAGCGAGATCGGCAGCCCCATGTTGCCGTTGTTACTCACCGCGCTGGCGATGGTCAGTGCAGAACGCCGCGGCCGGGTCTGGTCGGCGCCGACGAGCCAGCCCACCGCGCCAGTGATGAGGTAAACGCCAAGCACTACCAGCAGTTCCTGCTGCAGCACCATTGTACTGATATCCATATTGTAGAGGCTGCGAAAAACCAGCGAAGGCGACCCTAAATAGAAAATGACGCGGCCCAACGTGCGTCCTTCCAAGGGCATTGCACGCGCCAGGATAAAACCGGCGCCGGCAATCAAAAACACCGGCAACACGGTGTTGACAAACACCTGGATTAAATTGGCAAGCATCATGTTCTGGCAATTCTACCTGGGGCGCCGCTGGCCTGCTATGGCCTGGGGGGCGGCGCGGTGGGAGCGCCGGCATCTTCTTCAGCGCCGACGTTGTGGAAGACCTGATAGTTTTCTAGCGTGGGAGCAAAAAATTCGACGACATACTCGTTGGGAATGCCCATCGGCTGTGCAATCTCGCCCAGCAAAGCGTTGATAAAGACCGAGCGCTGCGTCTGCGTCAACTGACGCGAGGCATCGTCCCACAGCAAGAGTGTGCCATAAACGCCCTCGCCGGTGTAGTGCAGGTCGAGCTTGCCGATCGTCATCGGGGCACCATCCGCCGTCACCTGGTCAAGATCAAACAATGCATATTCTTCGGAAGATGGGGTGCGCACCAGGCGTTTCAGTTTGAGATTCACAGTGGCCGGCTATGCATATTCGCCCAAATCATCGTCGTCATCATCATCCGACCAATCATCCCAGGGATCGAGATCGTCCAAGCTGTCCTGCTCCTCACTTTCGTCGAGCAAAGGGAGATCTGGCGCATCTTCGGCGGCAAAGAAGAGCATCTCTTCCAGCGCCATTTCGGCAGCCTGAGCTTCCTCAGCGTCGCCAGCCGCAATTTCTTCCAGCGCACCGCGCGCCAGTTTGCCGCCTAACCGTCCCAGCGCAAAAATTGCCGCCAGCCGCACAAGGGATACAGAATCTTCCAGCAAGTTAAGCAGATCGGGCAAGGCGGCTTTTGCTTCAAGTTCACCACATGCAATCGCAGCTTCTGCTCGCATCAAGGCTGAAGGATTGCGCAACTCGGCGCGCACCAGCCTGCGCCAGCGGACATCGGCGCTGCGCCCCATCGCCACGAGCGCGCTGATGCGCAGTTCTTCATACGGAGAGTAATAGGCGTCTTCGATGAATTGGCGCACCCCGATCTCGCCGGAATGAGCAATGCTTTCCAACGCGCGGCGCTGGACGGCAATCGGTTCGGCAGGGTCGGTCAGGATGGTGACGAGTACGGTCTCCGCGCGCATCGCCAGCGCGGCGTCCAATTCATCCAACTCGCCGGCCAGGACATAGTGCCCCAGGGCGGCGGCCGCCGCGGCGCGCACGGTTTCGGCGCGGTCATGAAGCAAGCGTTGGATGATCGGCCCTAGCATCTCCGGCGTAGGTTCGTTGTCGTCCAGCGCTTCCAACACTAATTCACGCATCTCTGCATCCGGGTCGTCCAGGATCGAGGTCAGAAAGACGCCCAGATCGACATCCAGAAACTCCTCCTTGCCCCGGATCACCCTATCAAGGACGCGACGGCGGCTGGCGAGATCGATCTCCGGCCAGACGCGGCGCACAATTTCAGCTTGCTCACGCGTCAGGTCGGACAGCGCAAAATATTCGTTTGGCGGCACTTCCTCCGGCGCGGCGAGCAGGCGCTGCAGCAACGTCTCCACCGACCACGTTGGTTTGTGCTCGGCGTCTTCCTGGATCTCACTTGTTTCGTCATCCAGAATGTAACCTTCTCCCAACTCGTGCAGCGCGCGTGCATAATAGCCATTGCGATGGCGCGCCTCTGGTGCAGCAAGGTCGAGATCGTCCTCAGCTTCTTCCTCGTCGTCCTCCCAATCGCTGGCGTGCGCATCTTCGAAGTCATCTTCGAAGTCATCGTAGTCAGCGGGGAATTCATTTGCGGTCATGCTGTCAACTCACATCCGGTCATCAACCGGCGCACACTACTCCGGCAAGATACATTTCCTACTGCCAGGCAAATCCCCAGATGGCGCTGGGCAGGCTGACAGGAGTTAGTGTACCATCAGCGGCTTTTTCTGCAACATCTACATACCAGCGCCATTGCCGCCCATATTCAAAGGGGGCAAGCCCACACAAGCTGTCGTCAAGCTGCCACAGGGTTACATTTGCCAAACGCGGCTGCGCCAGCACCCACACCACCTGTTCGACGCCGCTGGCATCGCGCCCGTTGACATAGCCCAGATGAACGACATAGGAATCAGTGGCGCTGATAAAAGGCACCGCGCCCCACGCCAACTGCCCGCCAGCGCCACACTGAACGGAAGTCCCATTTTCTGGAGAAAGCAATCCCGGCGCATCCAACCGGGCGCCGGCGGCGACCGCGGCTGCCGCTGTGGCCGGTGCGGCTGCCGCTGCCGTCGGCTGCGGGGTGGCGGTTGCGGCCGCATCTTCCTCACCAGGAATGATCAACTCCTGACCCGGACGCAGCGAGCGCGCCTGCGCCAGCGTCATCCCGTTGGCGTCCAGGATGCGTTGCACGTTGACGCCAAAGCGCAACCCGATCGCCATCAATGTGTCGCCAGCGCGTATGGTGTAGGTAAACCCTGCTGGCTCCGGCGTGGGCGTCGGCGCATCTGTCACAGTCGGCGCCGCGGTTGCGTTGGGGTCTGGAATGATGATGTCGTCGCCGGGCTGGATCGTGTAAACGTCGTCTTCGGTGAGATTATTGGCGGCCAGAAGTGCTTCCAACGAAATATCGTTATCCAGCGCAAGCTCGAAAAGCGTATCGCCGGCGCGGATGCGATGAATGTTTGGGGTGGCGGTGGGCAGCGCGGTGGGGAGCAACATCGTCGGCGTGGGCGTCGGCAAGGCCATTGCAAGCGCCGCGGTGGGAGTCAGCGTCCTCGTCGCTGTGATGGCCAGTGTGCTGGCCGTCACGCCGCGGCCGGGCGTTGCGCCGGGAGTGGCGAGCGCAGGGGAGGGGTTTTGGGCAGACTTGTTCGTCGGCTGTGGGTTGATTGGCACTGGACTCGCCGCCACTGTGCTCGTTGGCAACAGAGTGGACGTGGCGGTTGCTATCGCCACAGTAGCGGTCGGCGTGGGCAATGACGTAGCGGTCGGCGGTATTGTGGGAGTCGCGGTTGGCGTCTCAGTAGGTAAGGCAGTCGGTAAGGCAGTCGGTGTGTCGGTTGGCAGCGGAGGTTGCGAGGTTGGCGTCGGCGCGGCTGCCCCTCCGTCAGATGCAGGCTCAGTGGAAGCCGCGTCGCCAGCAGGGGCCACAGGCGGCGCGGCGCCTGCGCTCTCCTCTGACGTTGCGTCCCCCGCACCAGCGGATGCCAGCAGCGTTTCATCATTGCTCGGCGCCTCTGCCATGACAACGGCTTGTGCAGGTGCGATGGGCGGCGGCTGGCTCACAAGCTGCTCTCCACCCTCTTCCCCGATCGACATAGTCGTGATCGTGATGTCGGGCTGTAACCGCTCCCCCATGTCATTGACCAGTCCGGCGACGCGCGCTGCCTGGCGCTGCGTCCACGCGGCCGGACTGGCGCTGCCCAGTTGCGTCAGCAGCACAGCCGCAAAAAGCAGGATCAGCACCACGGGCGCGCCCCACGTCAACAAGCGCGGCGGCGCGGCCTGAAGCTCACGCCCACAGTGCGGGCAGACGACCAGCGCCGCCGATGCACTGCCGCCACACCGCCGGCACCGGATCCGCTTGTTGCGCGACGGCAGCGATTCACCACAGGCTGGGCAGATGGACGCGTTGACGCTCACAGGCGTGCTGCAAGATGGGCAAGGCCGCGTTGTCGCCGAACGCAATTCGCCAGCCGATGCGCCGGCAGCCGCTCCCTGTGGGTCTTTCGGCGTCGGTGTAAATTGTTTCATAACTTTTATGTCGATTCAGATTACTGGCCCATCAACCTGGCCCAGTCAATGGTTTGCGGCGCCGAACTGAGGTCGCGCACCGTGATGATGAGCATCAGCCCCAGTAAGAAGACGAACCCAATCACATGAATCATGCCTTCACGTTCTGGGCTGACGCGCCGGCCGCGCACCGCCTCGATGAGAATAAAGAGCAGACGACCGCCATCAAGCGCCGGCAGCGGCAAGAGATTCGTAATCGCCAACGCGGCGCTCAACACTGCGGACAGCCGCAAAATCGGGAACCAGAACCCAGTGTCGATCGACGCGGACATGGCGCCGCCGACCATCTGGGCAATGCCAACCGGCCCGCTGATTTGCGCCTCTTCCGCGGAGAGTTGCCCTTGCAGCAGCAACACCGGCAATTGCAAAACAATGCCGGCATAACTGCCCGTGTTGGTGACGCCTTTCCACAGCGCAGGCAGCAGTTCCATCCCCGCCATGCGGTTGACCGTACCGATCTGGACGCCCAATGCACCCTGACCTGGGGGCGGGTCAACACGCGGCGTCACCGGCATCTGCATCCACGCGCCGTCACGCACGATGGTCAGCATTAGCTCCTGGCCGCGCCGCTCACTCACCAGCACATTCAGCGGCTCGTCCAGCGTGACGTTGACGCCATCCACAGCGTAGACAATATCGCCAGGCAGCAACCCGGCCAGATACGCAGGACTCTGCTCGACAACGCCTGTAACCTGAGTCATCAGCACCGGCGTGGACGCGCTCTCACGCAGGGCGCTCCAGACAGCGTCGAACGAAGCGGCCTCCAATTCGATCACCTTATCATCGCGCAGCACAGTCAGCAGCTTTGAATTGTCAACCTGCATTTGCGGCATCATGACAAAGCTATCGTCGTCGACCAATGACATTTGGATCGGGACGCCGTCGTAGGCCAACACGACATCCCCCGCGGCTAAACCCAGCGCAGTTGCGGCCGCGCTGGCCGTATCGATGCGGGGCGAACCGGCCGGCACTGGCGAACCGGCCATAAAGCTGGCGGCAAAGAGGGCGATGGCCAGCAGGAAATTCATTGCCGGGCCTGCGATCAAAGTCGCGGCGCGCGCGCCGCGGCTGGCGGCATTAAAGGAGCCAGGCGTCATATCGCCGGCATCTTCCCCTTTCATGCGCGCAAAACCACCGAGCGGCAGCCAATTCAAGGTAAAGTCGGTGCCGTCGTAGTGGAACAGCTTGAGTGCGCGGGGAGGGTAGCCAAAGCCAAACTCCTCGACGATGATCCCATTGCGTCGCGCCACCCAATAGTGGCCGAGCTCGTGAAAAAAGACGAGCACGCCCAATACCAGCACAAACGAAATGACGGTCAGTAAAATATCAAACATGATTCTCCATCCTCTGGCAGCCTATTCGCAGTGGCCTGCCGAAGCGACCCCATTATAGTCGCTTTGCCTCTTCAAACCGAAACCGCGCGGTTTGTTGCCTGCGCATCGATGCGCGTCCCCACCGGGGCGCCGCTCAACGCCGCCTGCACGTGACCCGCTTCCAACCCGCTGCACACGACGAGCTGCAACGCCGGATGACGCTGCACCATCGCCAAAGATTGCGTAACCTTGGCGTGCATACCGCCGGTGACATCGACCCCGTGACTGCGACCCAGTCCGGCCGCGATGGCGGAAAATGTGCCGGGCGTGATCACTGGAATCGGCTGCGCGGTGGGGTCGAGCAGCGGATCCGCGGTGAAGATGCCGTCCACTTCTCCGGCCAGAACAACCCGCGCCGGCGACAACGCGTCGGCCAGCCAGTCGAAGAGTTCCTCGGTGCTGACAATCGCGCCGCCGCGCACCGCGTCTAGGGCCACATCGCCGTAGACGACGGGCGTCAAGCCGCGCGCCAACGCCAGCTCGACAGTTGTCTCCGGCCCCTGCACAATACGTCCATCTTCGCAGCGCACCTGGGCGCCAGGCTGAATGCTCCACGCCGCGATGCCCGCGCGCAGCAACGCTGCCGTGACGAGACGATTCAGCCGCGCCGCGGCGTCGCCGGTCGCGGCATAGCCATACCAGCCGGCCGCGTCGCGCACGCCATCACGCGTGCCATATTTGCGCCCGTACACGTGCCCAAAGCTGCCCGACCCATGCCCGATCACCAGCCGCAGTGCAGGATCGGCCTGCTGGACCGCGGCGATCTCCTGCGCCAGCCGGTCGATCACCGCCAGCCGCGGCGTTTCTGCTTCCCGCTTATCAGTAATGAGCGAACCACCCAATTTCAAAAAGGCCAACATTGCGTTCGTCTCACTCCACAAGGCATAGACCGCTGATGACGCGGATTTGACGGACTGCCGCTGATTTTCCCGCAAACAAAGCGCATCATCCACAGATAGTGAATCATCCACAGATGGCGCAGATTTCACAGATGATAAGTTTGTTCGCACCATCTTGAAACCTGCATCAATCGCCCATTGGCGAACCTGTGCCCGCGCTGATGGCGAATATGAAAGTGAATCATCCACAGATGGCGCAGATTTCACAGATGATAAGTTTGTTCGCGCTGCTTTAAAATCACCATCAATCGCCCCGCGTTCCAGCATCTGCACAATCTGTGTCATCTGTGGATAATTTTCTTCGCTTCTACTGTAGCACAGCCAGCAGCGCGGTCAGCAGGGTCTCTTCCTGTTCCGGCAGCACGGTGCGCGGATCGAAGATCAGCCGATCCTGCTGAATGCGACAGACAACCGGCGTGGGTTGACCGCGCAGGGATGCAGCAACACTGTCGGGCGCAGCGTGTTCGATCGCCAGCAGCACAGTGGGCAGCGTTTCGCCAGGGAGAGTGCCGCCGCCGACCGCGCTTTCACCCGCCTGAAGCTGCGCGGCAATGCTTTGCTCTGCCAGACGCGCTTGCCAACCAGACGCCCGCGCTTGCAGTGCAGCGACCGGTGCAGCGATCATTTGCCAGACCGGAAGCTCCTGCACGGCGCGCCCGCGGCGATAGCTGTGCAACGTTGCTTCGAGCGCGGCCAGCGTCAGCTTATCGACGCGCAGCGCGCGCGCCAGCGGATGACGCCGCAGCCGCTCGACAAGTTCCGCGCGGCCTGCCACGATCCCCGCCTGCGGCCCGCCCAGCAGTTTGTCGCCGCTAAAGGTGATAAGGTCGGCGTCAGCCGCTACGCTCTGTTGCACCATCGGTTCTGGCGCCAGGCCGTAGCGCGCTGTGTCGAGCAATGCACCGCTGCCCAGGTCATCGATCAGCAACAGCTTGTGCTCATGCGCGGCCGCGGCCAACTCCGCCAGCGACGGCGCCGTCACAAAGCCGATCTGCTTAAAGTTGCTGCTGTGCACACGCATGATCGCTGCGCTCTCCGCGGTCACCGCAAGGGTGAAGTCGCGCAGATGCGTGCGGTTGGTGGTCCCGACTTCGACGAGCCGCGCCCCGCTTTGGCGCAGCACATCCGGGATGCGAAAGCCGCCGCCGATCTCCACCAACTGGCTGCGGCTGATCAGCACCTCGCGGCCCTGGCAGAGCGCGCCCAGCGCCAGGTAGATCGCGGCGGCGTTGTTGTTGACGACGATGGCATCCTCGGCGCCGGTCAGGTCACACAGCAGCCGCCGCGCATGGTCGTGACGGCTGCCGCGCGCGCCTGCGGCCAGATCGTATTCCAGGCTGCTGTAACCGGCGCTTACAGCTTGCACGGCGTTGAGCGCGGCGGCAGACAGCGGCGCACGTCCCAGATTGGTGTGAACAACAATGCCAGTTGCATTGATAACGGGTCGCAACGAGGGCGTGCTCTGCTTCTCCAACTGCGCTTGGATCAACGTGGGCCAACATTTTATATCCGGCGCAGTCGCGCCAGCAGCGATCTGCTGGCGCGACGCTGCCAGCAGATCGCGCACGATCTCCGTCACCAGCGCGTCGCCGTAGTCGCCCATCAGCAACGCGACGGCAGGCTCACGCAGCAGTGCATCGACGGCAGGCAACCTGCGATATTCAGTCTGGCAATCGGAAACAGCTTTGTTCAGTGTAGACATCGTGTTCTGTCTATTGTAGACGCGTTCGCCCTAAAGGATTGGCGGCTGGCATACGGTGTCGTAAATCTCGGTCTGGTCAGTGGGGAAAGCGGGTGCACCGTCAATTTGGAGAAACAGCGGTGAGATTGTGCAGTGGGCGAAAAGGGACTCGAACCCCTGACCTCCTCGGTGTAAGCGAGGCGCTCTAACCAACTGAGCT
>JACSRH010000201.1 GCA_014879855.1 Caldilineaceae bacterium
ATGAAAATGCCTTTGCGCCTCTGCTTCTCCGCGCCTTTGCGTTAAGAAATTATTTTCAAGTCAGTTTCTAAGAGAAAAATCTGCGGAAATCCGCCGAATCCGCGGTCGATGGTTGTTCCCGCCGCGCCTTCACCAGCTCGGCAAAGCGCGCAAAGAGCAGGTCGGCGTCGTGCGGACCGGGGCTGGCTTCGGGATGATATTGCACGCAGAAGACAGGCTGGTCAGTCAGCCGCAGCCCCTCGACCGTACCATCGTTCAGGTTGCGATGGGTGATCACCGCATTGGCCGGCAACGTGGCTTCATCAACCGCATAATTGTGATTCTGCGCGGTGATCTGCACATTCGTCGCGGCCGCATCGCTGACAGGCTGGTTGCCGCCGTGATGGCCGAACTTCAGCTTGTAAGTGCGCGCGCCCAGCGCCAGCCCAATGATCTGATGGCCGAGACAGATGCCAAAGGTGGGAATCCCCGTTTCCAGCAGATCATGCACCGCGGCTGCCGCGTAAGGCACGCCCGCGGGGTCGCCCGGCCCGTTGCTCAGAAAAATGCCATCCGGCTGCATCGCCAGCACCGCGCGGGCCGGCGTCGTCGCTGGGACAACCGTCACGCGCAGCCCGTGGCTGGTCAGCCGGCGCAGGATGTTCTGCTTGATGCCAAAATCATAGGCGACGACCAGGGGTTGATCCTCGTCTGTTGGCGCCGCGACCGCACTGAGGTTGCGCCCGGCCGGCACCGGCGTCCACTCGACGTGCGTGCCGTCGATCCACTGATACGGCGCGGCGCAGGTGACTTCCTGCACCAGATCGCGGCCGTCCAACCCTTCCCAACCGCGCGCCAGCGCCAGCAGTTCGTCGGCGCTGTGCGTCCCGTCGGTGCAGAGCGCGCCGTGCAGCGCGCCTTTGTCGCGCAGCCGTCGCGTCAGCGCGCGCGTGTCCACCTCGCTGATGCCGGGGATGTCGTGCCGCGCCAGATAGTCGTGCAGCGTCGCGTTGGCGCGCCAGTTGGAGACGACCTGGCTCACCTCACGCACGATCAAGGCGGTCACCTGGGGCTGGTCGCTTTCGGTGTCCTCGGCGTTGACGCCGGTGTTGCCAACATGCGTCAGCGTCATGCAGACCATCTGCCCGCGATAGGACGGATCGGTGATGATCTCCTGGTAGCCGGTCAGGCTGGTGTTGAAGACCACTTCGCCGACGACGGTTTTGGCTGCGCCGAAGGCCTCTCCTTCGTAAATCGCACCGTCCTGTAGAACAAGTAATGCTTTCAATTCGTTACTCTCCTTCAGGAATTAACCTCCTATGTCGATGCACTTACTGGCCGCGCCGCATAGGCTCCAGGAGGAAGATGCCGGCTGCCTTGCCGCCTGTGCACAGACAGTTCTATCGTAAATTTAATCGGTCAAATTCTGTCTGGTTCTCCCTGCTTTTGCTTATACGCCAGCTTGAGCGGCTGCCATTCGCTCCACTTGAGCAGATTGTTCCAGCCAGCCGGACGCGCCAGCGGATGGTCGGCGGCCTGCAGCGCACTGGTGAGGTTCATCATCACCGCCACCTCGTCACAACGATGAAACTTGGGGCAGTAGATGCACGCCTGCCAGACCTTGGGGCTGATGCTCCAGCGGTCGACCAACGTGAACCCCAGCCGGACAAAGAAGTTCTCGCGCAGGGTGAGCGCACAGATCTGCTGATAGCCGCGCTGGCGCGCCATCTGCACCAGATGCAGCACCATGTGGCCGCCCAATCCTTTGCCTTGCTGGCTGGAATGCACGGCCAACGAGCGCAGCTCGATCAGCGCGTCGGTGAGCGGCACCAACGCGCCACAGGCCAAGATGCGCGGCTCGCCGGGCGCTGCGTCCGGATCGACCGCCACTAGCCAGTCTGCCAGCGTCTGGCGCACACTTTCTTCAGTGCGCGGCAGCATGACATTTTCGGCGGCGAAGGTATTCACCATGTCGATAATGAGGAGCACATGAGCCTCTGCGGCCGGCTGAATGATGATGGGCATTTCCTCTATTCCTCACAAACCAAAATGACCAGCGATCTGCTAAATGTGGAGCGCGGACATCTTCGTCTGCGCTCCAACCTGCACCGTTGCTTACTCCTACAACGCGTGCAGCGTGCGCGCCAGCCGCGCCACCACCTCATGGATCTCGGCTTCGGTGATGACCAGCGGCGGCGCCAGGCGCAACACAGTAGGCCCGGCATTCACCAGGATCAGCCCCTCGGCGTAGCCGCGCGCAACCACGTCCGCGGCTTCGATATCCAGTTCGACGCCAACCAGCAGCCCTTTCCCGCGTAGCGCCACAATGTGCGGGCTGTTGATCTCTTCCAGGAGATCGTGCAGCAGCTTGCCCTTGGCTTCGACCTCGGCCAGAAACGCGGGCTGGGCCACGCGGCTGACGACGTGATGCGCCACACTTGTCACCAACGGGCCGCCGGCGAAGGTGCTGCCGTGGTCGCCCTTGTGGATCGTATCGGCCACCCGCTGACGCATGAGGATTGCCCCGATCGGCAGCCCCGCGGCGAGCGGTTTGGCCGCGGTCAGGATGTCCGGCTCAAATAGACGCCCTTCCTCTCCAGTGCAATAGCCCTGATGCGCCCACAAAGTCCCTGTGCGTCCAACGCCGCACTGCACCTCGTCGTAGATCAGCAAAGCGTCATATTCGTCGGCCAGGGCGCGCAGACCGGCGAGAAAGTCTGGCGTCGCCACGTGGATGCCGCCTTCCCCCTGGATCGGCTCGACAATGATGGCGCAGACGGTCGCGTCCATCTGTGCGCGGGCGCTCTCCACCTTGTTGAATTCGGCGAAACGCACGCCCGGCATGAGCGGCGTGAAAGGCTCTTGATACTTGGGCCGGGGTGTGGCGGCCAACGCGCCCATGGTGCGACCGTGGAACGCGTTGGTGAACGCCAGAATCTCGACCTTGTCGTCACCCCCATAGGCGCGACCGTAGCGGCGGGCAAATTTGAACGCGCCCTCGTTGGCTTCGGCGCCGCTGTTGCAGAAGTGCACCTTGTCCGCGAAGCTTGTTTCGCACAGCAGCGCGGCGAGCCTGGCGTGCGGCGCGGTGTGGTAGAGGTTGCTCACATGCAGCATGCCGCTGGCGAGCGCCTCACCCATTGTCTGCGCCACGCCGGCGTCGTTGTAGCCCAGCGCGTTGACCGCGATGCCGGCCACGCAATCCAGATAGGCGCGTCCCTCGGTGTCATAGAGCGTGCTGCCCGCGCCGCGCGCCAGCACAAAGGGCGCGCGGCCATAGACGCCGAGGACATGGCTCTGCTCCAGATCGATCACTTCCTGCGCGTTCATTCCCCTCTCCTTGATTCGGTGTAACGGCCAGCTTCACAATCCGCAATATCACAATTCACAGTATCACAATTCACAGTATCACAATTCACAGTATCACAATTTAGCCTCTTCTCATGGCGACTGTTTCCGTCCGCACAGGCAGACGAGCCGCCCGCGCGCCAGGCGTCAGCCGCTGCCGATCACACCGGTGCCGGCGCCATCCTGGATGCCGGCCAGGTTGGTGATCACGGCTTGCGCCACGCCGTTGCGCACCGCGTCGACCGCGCTACGCACCTTGGGAATCATGCCGCCAAAGATGATGCCTTCGTCGATCCATTGCTCCACCTGGTCGGCCGTCACCGCGCGCACCACGCGCCCCGCCACCAGGATGCCCGGCACATTGCTGATAAAGACCAGCTTGATCGCGCCCAGCTTGGCGGCAATCGCGGTGGCGGCATGGTCGGCATTGACGTTATAGCTGAGCGCGTCCAGCGCGCCAAAGCTCACCGGGCTGACCACGGGCAAAATACCGGCGTCGAGCAGGGCGAGCAGCAAATGATCGTCCACATCCTGGACTTCGCCGACGCGCCCCAGGTCGCCCAGCGGATGCCACAGCTTCTCGACGTAGATCGCGCCGTCATCGACGCCGCTGACGCCGGCCGCGCGCATGCCGGCGTTGACGAGCGCGCGCACGATGCGCTTGTTGATCAAGCCGCTCAGCACCATCTCGACGACATCCATGCTGGCGTCGTCGGTGACGCGCAGCCCCTCGACGCGCTGCTCTGGCAAGCCCAGCCGCGCCTGGAGATCGGTGACCGCCTTGCCGCCGCCATGCACGATCACGGGGTGATGCCCCTCACGCCGCACCGCCGCGACGGCATTCACCAACCCCAGGAGAAAATCCGGGTCGTCCAACTCATTGCCGCCCACCTTCAAAACAACGATGTAACGTTCCGCAGCTGTTTCTGGATCCATGCTTTCCTCTTCTTAGACACTGACTTGAAAAGCCCTTTTTTTGACGCGGAGGCGCGGAGATGCAGAGAAACGCAGAGAGTGCTTGCCCATAGTTGCCTGTTGTTCCTCTGCGAACCTCTGCGACCCTGCGTCAAATTTGTCCCTGTTTTTGACGCAGACAGTTGCCAATTGCCTAGATCAACCCCGCGATTTCATCCAGGCCAAAGGCAAGGTTCATACACTGCACGGCCTGGCCGCTGGCGCCTTTGAGTAAATTATCCTCAGTCGCCACGATGATGAAATCCCGGCAGGACGGGTCGTCGGGGTCGTCCGCGGTGATGCTGATGGCGCAGCGGTTGCTATGAACGGTGTGGCGCAGCGTCGCCTGCTGCCCAGCCGGCAGCAGGTGGATGAAGGGTTCGCCGGCATAGGTCGCGGCGTAGAGGTCGCGTATCTGCGTTTCGGTGACGCCGGCAGGCGCGCGCACGTACATGGTGCTCAGGATGCCGCGGCTGGCGGGCAGCAGGTGTGGCGAAAAGGTGAAACGACACGCGCCGCCTGGGGATGCGCCGTTCAACACCAGTTCCATCTCGGCGATGTGGCGGTGACGGTGGCCGATCGCATAGGGCGTCATGTTTTCGTTGGCCTCGACAAACATATAGGGTTGCTTGGCGGTGCGCCCAGCCCCGCTGACGCCGCTCTTGCTGTCGATGATGACGCGATCGCCGAGCCAGCCAGCCTTTGCCAGCGGGTACAGTCCTAGATTGACCGTGGTGGGATAGCAGCCAGGCACAGCGATCAGGCGCGCGGTGCGCAACTTTTCCCGGTTCACCTCACACAGGCCATAGACAAAGCTCGGCAGCAGCTCCGGCGCCGTGTGCTCCAGGCCATACCAGCGACGATAGGCGTCGACGCTTGGCAGCCGAAAATCGGCGCTGAGATCGATGACGGCAATGCCAGCCGCGGCAAAGGTGCGCGCCGCCTCGATCGATTGGCCGTGCGGCAGGCAGAGAAAGACGACATCCACCTCGGCCGCGCGCGCGTAGGCCGCTTCCAGCGTGATCAGCGGGTAATTCCACGGCGCCGCGTGCACTTCGGAGAGCGGTTTGCCCGCGCTGTTGACGCTGGTGATCCACTGGAGCACAGCCTGCGGGTGGCGATGCAGCAACTGCACCAATTCGATGCCTGTGTAGCCGGTCGCGCCGGCAATGCCTGCCTTGATCATGATGCGTTTCGTTCCCTGCAAGCTTGTAAGCAAACCACCAATAAAAAAGCTCCCCGTCTGGAGAGCTTTGTCAGGTCAGTCCGAGCACTATCCTGCTCATGCCGCGCACAAAGTTCCAGATGATCTCATCCGGTTGACTTCCTCTCAAGCCTGGCGCGCGGGCTACGGGCAAGTGGTTGCTTTGGCGACATAGTGCGCACAGTGTAACATGGGGAAAAGAGGGTGTCAATCTGATCCCCCGAATTTTTTAGAGTTTCGAGGAAGGGTGAATGTGATGAATAAGACCCACGTTGTTCTGGTGCGGCATGGGGAAACAACAGCCAATCACGAGCAGCGTTGGTACGGCGCGCTCGACGCGCCGCTGACCGCACGCGGCGAACTACAGGTGAGATCAACCGGGGAGCGCTTTAGCGCACGGCAGGCAACAGCGCCCACGGACATCATCTATGTGTCGCCCCTGCCGCGCGCGCGTCGCACGGCCGCGGCCATTGCCGACGCGATCGGGGTGGAGCCGATCATCGACGACGGCCTGCGCGAGTTCAGCATTGGCGATTGGGAGGGACGCACCTACCGCGACTTGATCGACAACGAAGATTTGTGGGGGCGATGGGCGCAGGACCCGACCTTTGCGCCGCCCAACGGTGAATCGCCCGCCACATTTGGCGCGCGCGCAGTGGCGGCGGTGCAACGCCTGGCCGAGCAGCATCCTGACCAGCGCATCGTCATCGTCACGCATGGCGGCATCATCAGTTGCTTGTTGGACGTGTGGCTTGGCGAACGGAATGGCGACTGGGTGCGCTGGGACCCGCACAATTGCGCTGTTTCCGAGCTGATCTGGGATGGCCAGCAGTGGCGCGGCGAGGTGATCAACGACATCAGCCATCTGCCGCCGGAAGCCGTGGCGGCGGTTTTGCCTGCTTACAACCCTGAAGCGGAAACGCAGTGAGGAAAAAAGCGGGAATGAATGTATCCACAGATGGCGCAGATTTCACAGATTTTCTTCTCATCTGTGAAATCTGCACTGTCGAAGCAGAGCGAGGGGCGCGTGACCTCAACGCCCCTCGCCCCTCGCAACTCAGATAATCTCCAATTCCTTTAGCTTGGCTTCCGGCACAACGCCGTTCACCCACCCGCGGTCCGCGTAGTATTCCTCCAGCATCAGGTCAAGCTCGCAGACGTGGCCTTCAGAGCCGGGCATGGTGCTGGCTTCGTGGGTGAAGCGTTTGGGCAGATAGTCGGAGCCTTCGCGGAAGCCAGCCAGGTTGTTGTAGTGGCGCTCCAGGTTGTAGATGCGTTCGCCACACTTGAGCAACTCGTCGGACGAGTAGCCGAGACCGGTGACGCCGTTGAACTGCTCGGTGTACTCCTGCAAGCCCTCAGCAAAAGCAGAGAATTTGCACAGGTCGAGCGAATCTGAAATGGCGTGAATATCCTGGAAGATGCGCGTGAGCTTGCCTTTGCCCTTCCACTCCAGCGGGTCGACCTTGAGCGAGCCAAAGGGCATGACGCCCAGCTCCGCGGCTGGCGTGTACGCGCGCAGATGGCAGGCGCCGCGGTTGCTGGTGGCGTAGGCAATGCCCATGCCTTTGAGACCGCGCGGGTCGTAGGCTGGAATCGCCTGTCCCTTCACCGTCATGGAAATCTCCGGGTGGCCGAAGGCCGCCGCGGCGCGCGCGGCGCCGCCCGCCAGCTTGTCGCCCACACCCTCGCGCCTCGCGATCTGGTTAGTGACTTCCACCATCGCCATCGTGTCGCCCCAGGCCAAGGATCCATCCCCGTTGGTGTAGCCTTTTTCGCTGGCTTCCATGTACATCGACAGCACATTGCCCAGCTCGATGGGATCCATGCCATAGTCGTTGCAGCGGTCGATGATATAAGCCACCGCGCGCACATCGTTGTTGCCACAGTTGGCGCCCAGCGACCACGCCGGCTCGTACTCGACGCTCTCCATCTTGACCTGGAAGGGGCCTTCGGTGACTTCGACTTCCTTTTTGCAGGCAACGGGGCAGGCATGACAGGTGGGATTGTTGATCAAAATGTTGTCGTTGACGTACTCGCCGGAGATCAGCTCGGCGTTGTCCTTGCCAAAGGCCGTGTACTGCGAATTCATCGCTGGCAAGCCGCCGATGCTCTCGGTGATGTTCATCAGCACGTTGGTGCCATAGACGCTCAGGCCACCCTTGCGCGGGGAGGTGATGTTCTCTTCCGCCATGATCGCGGCGAGCGCCTTTTTGCGCGCTTCCTTATCGGCTGCTTTGTCGGCTGGTTCGGGGCGATTTTTCTTGTCGCCTTTGACAATGATCGCCTTGAGGTGTTTGCTGCCGCCGACCGCGCCCGTGCCATTGCGCCCCGCCGCGCGGTCGTTGACGTTGAGCCAGCCGGCAAAACGCACCAGGTTCTCGCCGGCCTGCCCGATCGCCATGCCGTCGCACTCCTCGCCGTGACGCTCGCGCAGGATCTTCAGCGTCTCGTGCACGCCCTTGCCCCACAGGTCCGAGGCGTCGTGCAGGGTGACTTCCCCGTCCTCCACATAGGCATAGACCGGTTTGTCGGCCTTGCCTTTGAAGACCAGCCCGTCGAAGCCGGCCCACTTCAGCTTGGCCGCGGTCCAGCCGCCCATGTGCGCGTCCGCAACGGTGCCGGTCAGCGGCGACTTGGTCACCACCGCGAGGCGGCCGCTCATGTTGACATTGGTGCCGGTCAACGGGCCATTCATCACGCACAGGAGGTTGTCGGGCGACAGCGGCTCGACATCCGGGCCATTGTCAAAGACGTACTTGACGCCTAATCCGCGCGCGCCAATATATTTGCGCGCGTCTGTCTCATCGATCCCTTTGTACTCGATATTGCCGGATGTCAGGTCGATCCAGGCAACGCGGTTGGCGAAACCACCGATCATAGGACGCTCCTTTTGGGCTACGAAGGCGAAAGCAAACTGCCAGATCAGCTAAACTTGTAGGGACAGTGTAAACTTTAGTGCCGGTGTAAACTTGTCATGACGGTGCTCCACGATAGACCACAATCCCGATCGAGCATTGGCGAAGGTGATTTGCCTGGCTTGAGCGTGGAGCCTGACAACGGCTGCGTTGCTGGGTCATCGTAGCCGTCAAACGCACTTGAAATCAAAATTAACCCTGTTTAGCTGGTATTCTACCGAGGCTTGGGGTGGATGTCAAACAAACTGCATACATTTTTCGCTGCCTTTACCGCTCTCTATCAAATGCATCTATCGTTGCCGGCAATCTTCCCGGAAGATGCTGAGCATAAGAATTCAACCCAGAATCAGAGTGCTGTTGCCCATCAAGCATTGGAGGAAGTAGAAAACCTGCCAATCGGAGATTTTGGTGTGAAACATTTTTCACCTAGTATAAACGTTTATCTGGCCGGCGCTGACGTGCGCGTGCAG
>JACSRH010000287.1 GCA_014879855.1 Caldilineaceae bacterium
GATCTATGGCGTGGTGGCTGCGGTGGTCAGCGTGCTCAGCAGCCTGCTTTTTGCGGGCGCCATGAGTGCATGGATGCCGAATATGATGCAGCAGATGAATCTGCCGCCAGCCGAAGCCGCACAGGCGGAACAGTTCATGCGACTCTTGATGGGCGGCGGCATGTTGGGCATGGCCGGTTTTGCGGGTCTGATCAACATTGTGACTGTGCCACTTTTCTTTCTGATCGGCGTCGGCATCTACTACTTGATCGCCAAAGTGTTGGGCGGCGTCGGTGACTTTGGCCGCTATGCCTATCTCAACGCCGCTTTTTCAGCGCCGCTGGGCATCTTGTCGGCGCTGCTGAACATTGTGCCGCTTGCCGGCTGCATCACGCCCTTCATCACGATCTATTCATTGGTGCTGCTCTACTTTGCCACCAAAACCGAACATCAACTGAGCGGCGGGCGTGCGATCTGGGTCGTCCTGATCCCAGTCCTGGTGGTGCTGGCGCTGATGCTGTGCGTCATCTTTGGCGCCATTGGGCTGATCATGTCGTTGCAAAGTCAGTAGACAAAGGAACTCTCTTGGAAGACGTGAAAGATCTGCTGGGGCAGCCGGAGCCGGAATTGCCGCCCAACCATCGCAGCGGCTTTGTCGCCGTGATTGGGCGGCCCAATGTCGGCAAGTCGACGCTGCTCAATCGCGTTCTCGGCCAGAAGATCGCGATCACCAGCCCCAAGCCGCAGACCACGCGCGACCAGATGCTCGGCATCCTGACCTTGCCGGACGCGCAGTTGCTCTTCCTCGACACGCCGGGCATTCACCGTCCGCTGCACAAGCTGGGCGAATACATGGTGCAGGTCGCGGCCGACACCATCGCCGACGCCGACGTGGTGCTGTGGCTGGTGGACGTCAACACGCCGCCCACGGAGGAAGATCAGGCCATTGCCGACCTGTTGCAGCAGTTGACCACGCGCCGGCGCAAGCGCGTCAAGCTGCCGCCGCTGATCCTGGGCTTCAACCAGGCAGATCGCTGGGGCGGCGACAGCGAGTCAACTGCGGTGCGCGTGCGCGAGTACGAGGCGCTGCTCGGCTGGCTGGTGGGGGCGCAACCTGGCGACGCACACCCGGCGGTGAGCACGGCGCTCTTCAGCGCAACGACAGGCAGAGGCGCGGAAGCGCTGCTGGCGTTAGTGCGCAGTCTGTTGCCATTGGGGCCTCGCTACTATCCAGAGGATCAAATTACCGATGTCGATCTGCGCTACATGGCGGCAGAAATCATTCGGGAAAAGGCGCTCTACCTGCTGCAGGACGAAATCCCGCACAGCCTGGCCGTCGAAGTGGATGAATTCATCGAGCGCAGCGAGCAACTCACCTACATCTCCGCCATTCTCTACGTCGAGCGCGAGTCACAGAAGCCGATTGTGCTGGGCAGCGGCGGCAGCATGATCAAGCGCATCGGCCAGACCGCGCGGCCGGAGATCGAGACACTGGTGGGGACCAAGGTCTATCTGGAACTGTGGGTCAAGGTGTGGGAACGCTGGCGCAAACGGCAGAATCTGCTCAAGCAACTGGGCTATGCCGTGGAACGCTGAGTTAGGGCCAGGCAATCACAGCGATGAAACCATCCGCCCAGAAAGTACAAGATGTCCTGCACGCGCAGGGATTCACCAATCAGGTCGTCGAATTGCCCGACTCAACGCGCACCGCGGCGGAAGCAGCCACAGCAGCCGGCTGTACAATCGGGCAGATCGCCAAGTCGCTGATCTTTGCGGGCAAGCGCAGCGGGCAGGCGATCCTCGTCATTGCGTCGGGCAGCAACCGCGTTGACGAGAAGCAACTGACCGCGCTGGTGGGTGAAAAGGTGACGCGTCCTGACGCCGAGTTTGTGCGGTCACAGACTGGCTTTGTGATCGGCGGCGTCCCGCCCGTCGGCCATGTCCGTCCGTTGCGCACCTTTATCGACGCAGATCTCCTGGACTTTGCCGAAATCTGGGCGGCGGCCGGCCATCCCAATGCCGTCTTCCGCCTGACGCCAGACGAACTCGTGCAGATGACAGGCGGCGAGGTCGTGGCTCTCAAAGTTACGCCGACCGGATGATCCTGTTGCTGCACTAGATCCAATGCAGGTTGGGGTGCGCCTCGACTGCCTCCGCCAGTGCATCGGAAACCCAGATCGCGTCGAGGTGCAGCGTGTCGTTGATGCGCACCACCGCGGCGCTCGCCCAATCCTCCCTGCCGGTGGTCAGCAGCGCGGCGCGCACGGCGTCATCGTGCGTCGGCAGCACGACGGGCAAGCGGCCACTTTCCGGCGTGCCGGAAGCGATGGCATTGGCATAGGTTGCTTCGGCGTTGAAGCGATCGGCTACATGCTGTGTCGTGAAGTCGGCCTGACCAATGCCGATGGCGTTGCCGCCGCCAGCCTCCGTCAGCCCGGCCACCACGATGCGTGAGATGGAGGGGCCGGCATATCCCGCTAGGATGCCTTTGGCCGTCCGCCCCACGATATTGGGATCCATGCCCGCGCCGCTGATGTTTTTGCCAATTTCATCGACAATCAACACATCGATGTGGTCGAACAAAAGGCGCGGCATGTTGGCGTAGGCGATGTGCAGCAGTTCAGCCTCGCGCGTCAAAATTTGCGCGCGGCCGATCGCTTCGACCAGGTAAGTCTCGTCGTAAGCGTTTTCCACGATCGCCATGCCAAAGCCAATGGGCGCATTGTCCAGGATTGCCGCCGCGGTTTCAGGCACGACTGCATGAAAGCGCGCGAAGCCTTCCAGATGGACGCGCGTACAGCCTTCGTGGTTGGCAAAGCCGATGACCAGCATTTTGCACAGGCCGCTCTCGTGCGTGCCGGCAAAATCCGTATGCGGCTTGACGCGGTTGACCGGCACAATAAAATCCGCCTCCAGCGCCGCGGCGTCGAAGTAGATGGGCATGCCCCAGCTTGTCCGGCCGATCTGCGTCACATGGGTGGCGGAGACAATGGGCGCGCCGACGCTGGCCTCGGTGACGCCCAGGTGCGCCAGGACGTCGCGCTGTCCCTCGGCCGTGCCGCCGCCGTGGCTGCCCATCGCCGGTGTGACAAAGGGCGCAAACCCGGCATCGCGACACGCGGCGACCGTGGCCTTGACCACCGGGGCGACATCGCGAATCCCACGGCTGCCCGCGCCGATGGCGACGCGCGCACCGGGACGTGCGTTCAGTTCGCGCAGGCGAGCGGTGGCTTCCGCGTAGGCATGGGCATAGACATCGGCGAGACGCGGGCGGGGGAACACCTGCCGCACGGCGCGCAGGCGGGGCAAAGGGCGTTCGGCAATGGTTGGCGGCAAAACAGGCATGAGTCATCTCCTCATGGTAGCGGGCGTTGCATAAACATCCACCGATGTCCTTCGATGTCTTCGGCGCGATAGCGGCGGCCAGGAAAGCCATCTTCCAGCGCGGTCAAGGCAGAGCCAGTATACACCGCTTTGCTCAATGCTGGAGGATCGTCCTGGCGGATGTGGCAGGCTGTGGATTGGGCTGTCCTTCACGCCACCAGAGCCAGCCGTGCAGCGCCGCGGTCAGCAGGTTAGGGATGCCCCAGGCGAACTGAAAGGGCACGAGCAGGAGGTTAAAGGCAAGCCCGGCAGCCTGGCCCAGCCGGGCAAGACGCGAGTTGCGACTGAGCATCAGCGCACCCATCGTCGCCTCAACAACCATCAGCAGCACAACCAGCGGGACGAGATAAGGCAGCACCCACGTCTGCCAGAGGGTTTGGTAGAGCGGCCAGGCGCTTTCAGCGATCTTGCCATAAATGGCCGGGTTTTGCGTGATGCAATAGATGTGGATCAGCGGCCCGCCAATCAGATAGAAGCCGCCGACTGTCCATTTGAGCACTTTGAAGATCGACATAGCAGACTCCTTGTTTGTGTAATACGGCGTTTGTGTAATCGGACAGTAAAACGATCAACCGATAGCAACATAAACCAGCGGCAGTACGATGATAAACACGAACAATACGACAGCGGCAAAGGTCCAGAGTATGGTTTTTGTTTCACGGCGCATACGATCGATCCTCCTTTGCAGTGATTGACTTGTTCACAACGGCAAACGATTCCGTGGCGGCGCGCCCAGTTAAGGTTGCCTCCAGCGCAGCGAGCCGTTGCTCCAGGCGAGCCGCGCGCCGCACCAGGAAGCCGATGCAAAAGACCAGGCTGGCGGCGATGAAGCCAGCGGCAAAGACAAGCACGCCAAGCAGATGCAGGCCAGACACGAGCGCATCCCAGACAGGTTTGAACATGGGGGCTTGAAAGCCAATCGTGGCGGCAGGCACGACCGCGGCCGCACCGCTCACGGATACGCCCAGCAGGATGGCCGCAATGAGAAGCACCGCGGCCAGGCCGTATAGGATCCAACTCAATACAATCAACCCGTGCGATTTGTCCGATTTTGCCATTATGATAGCCGCCTCGCTTTAATCGCAACCGCGCTCCCCAGATGCATCCTTCCCAAACTGCACGACAAACCATTCATCATATTCTCATCCGGTGGATAGGTCAGAGCATGACCCAGCGCGCCTGAGCCGTGCTCAGCTCCACCAGTTCGTCTGCCCATGTCGGGAGTTGCAAACGGTGCTCCGCAAGCTGTGGGCGGCGCGTCTGGCGCCGCAAATCGGTGAGATGCCAGGCGTGGCGGACAGAGCGTTGCATAGATGCTTCGCGCTGGCGGGCGATCAGCTCCTCGACGCCCAAATGGATAGTGGTCATGGCCTGCTCCTGTTTTCGATCCTTGCCTTGTTGCTTCCGCTATCCTCAGTGTACGCCTTTTTTACAGGCGCGTCGCCAGACTTCAGGCAAGGATCGACCTGTCCTGGAGGGAAGAAGCTGAACTGTCCGAGTGGATAGGGTGGCAAGGAGACAAGGGACTGAGGAACAAGGAGCCAGGGACAGGGCAAATAGAAAGTCGGGGGCTCGGGGCAGGATGGTTCTGCATTGATCTGCACGATCCGCACGATGCGGCATCACGCGGAGTTGCATGTACTAGACCAGCCGGCGCTGGAGGGCAAGCGTCACCGCGGCGACGCGGCTGTCCACGCCGAGCTTGGAGTAGATGTTGCCCGCATGAAATTTGACAGTGCCCAGGCTCAGGAAAAGGCGCGCGGCGATCTCCTGGTTGCTCAGTCCATCGACCATCAGCGCCAACACCTCGCGCTCGCGTTCGGTCAGATCGTCGGCTGCCACCATTGGGTGCGTGGCAGCGTGCACCAACGCCTCCGTTGCCTCCGAAGATAGCGTCATGCGCCCCGCGTGCGCGGCGCGGATGGCGGCGGCCAGTTCGGCGCCGCTGACATTTTTCAGCAGATAGCCGGTGGCGCCTGCCTGCAACGCGCCCTGCACCATGTTATCCTCGGCAAAGCTTGTCAGCACGATCACGCGCACATCTGGATGCCTGGCGCGGATTTCGCGCGTCGCGGCGACGCCATCCATCTCTGGCATCTTGAGATCCATCAGCACGACATTGGGCTGGAGTTGGCGCGTCAGCCGGACCGCCTCGGCGCCATTCTCGGCTTCTCCCACCAGGTTCAGGTCTTTGTGCATCTGGAGAAACTTGCTCAACCCTCCGCGCACAACCGCATGGTCGTCGACAATCAATACACGGATCGGTTTGTCTTCACTCACCCTGCTTCCTCCTCAGGTTCATGCCAGGCCGGATCGATCCAGGTGACCATGACAACCGTGCCATGACCGACTTCACTTTGTATGGTAAAGCGGGCGCCGATCGCTTCGGCGCGCTCGCGCATGATGCGTTGCCCCATGTGGCCGGGCCCGACTGTGTCTGGATTAAAGCCGATGCCATCGTCGGCGACGCTGAAACGCACGCCCATCGGCTGCTGGCGCAAGTCCACCGTGACACGTTTTGCCCTGGCATATTTTACTACATTGTTGAGTGATTCCTGCGCAATACGATAAAGAGCAACCTTGACATCATCGGGCAGAGGTCGCTGGCCGTCCGCGCTAAAATGCACGGGGACGCGCACGCGGTTCACCGTGGCGTCGAGCAACTGGCGCACCAGATCTTCCAGCCTGGCCTGTGTCACGGCGCTGGGGCGCAATTCAAGCAGCAAAGTGCGCATCTCGGCCAATGCGCTGCGCGTCAACTGGCGCAGTTCCTCGGTCGTACGCCGACCCTCCTCTGGATCGGCTTCCCACAGTTCGGGCAGCGCCTCCGCGGTCAGGCTTGCGGAAAAGAGCGTTTGCGTCACGGCGTCATGCAAATCGCGCGCCAGCCGGGTGCGCTCGGCAATGACGGCTGACTCGGCTGCTCTTTGCGCCAACGCGACCTCGGCTTCCTGGCGCTGCTGGATTTGCAGACGCAGTTCAGCCGTCTGTGCTTCCACCTTCTGTACAAGGCGGCGATTCTGTGCGCGGATATTATTCACACGCCACCCTACGCCGCCCGCCACCACCCCCAGCAAGAGAAATCCCGCCAGACCGCGGAACCAGAATGTCTCCCAGACTGGTGGCGTCACACGCAACGGGATCGCCACGCCCGCCTCATTCCAGACGCCGTCATTGTTGGCGCCGCGCACGCGAAAGAGATACTCGCCGCCAGGCAGATTGGTGTAACTGGCATAGCGACGGTCGTCCGCCTCGATCCAGCCTTTGTCGAAGCCTTCGAGTTTGTACGCGTAGCGGTTCTTCTGCGGAGCATGGTAGTCAAGCGCGGCAAATTCGAAAGCGATAAAACTCTCAGCGTAAGTCAGGTCGATCGGCGTCTGCCCGGTCAGATCGACCGCGGCTGGCTGGTTGAAGATGCGAAAGCTGGTAATGACCACAGGCGGTGACGCGGCGTTACGCTGAATCTGCGCGGGACGAAAAACGTTGAACCCGCGCACGCCGCCAAAATAGAGCTCGCCGTTGCGCGACCGCATACATGCGCCGGAATTGAACTCGCGGCTTTGCAGGCCATCCCGTTCGTCGAACGTGCGGAAGGTGGGCAGCACGGTGTTGAAATGCGCCAACCCATTGTTGGTGGCAACCCACAAATAGCCGCGCTCGTCTTCTTCGATGCAAAGCACCGCATCGTTGGGCAGCCCATCCTTTTCTCGGTAGCGCGTGAAGGTGCGGCTGTGCAGATCGAGCCGATTCAGCCCGCCTTGTGTGCCCACCCACAAGGCGCCGGTGCGATCCTGGTGGATCGTCCACACTGAATTGTCGCTGAGGCTTTTGGGGTCGTGTGGATCGTTGCGATAAGTGATAAAACGCACATCGCCGCGCTGCCATGCTTGTGGATCAAGATAGGCAAGTCCGCCATACCAGGCGCCAAGCCACAACACACCATTTGGCGCCACATAAAGCGCCGTGATCTGATTGTCGGGCAAGCTGTCAGCGTCGGCCGGATCGTGGAGATAATGAGTGAAGCTCTCCGTGCGCGGGTCGAACAGGTCAAGCCCGCGCAGCGTGCCCAGCCACAGGCGCCCATCACCCGTGGGCGCAATGCGATAGACGCTGTCGTTGATCAAGGTGTTGGGATTGGTCTCGTCATGTTTGAACAGCGTGAATTGCCCCGTTGTGCGGTCGAACCGATACAACCCATCGAACGAGCCGAGCCAGAGGAGACCTGCTTCGTCCTCGTGGATGGCGCTGATCGTATCGTTGCGTAGTCCCGTTTTTGCATTCGGGTCGCCCGGGTAATGTGTGAAGTGGCCGGTGGTGCGGTCAAAATAGTCGAGACCACCACCCCAGAGGCCGATCCAGACGCCGCCAGCCCGATCTTCATAGAACGCGCCCACCACGTCAAAGCCCAGGCTGTTGTTGTCTTGCGGGTGATGGCGATAGAGACCAAAGTGCTGCACCTGCGGGTTGATCTTGCTGATCCCGCCGTTGATCGTGCCGAACCAGAAGACGCCGGCACGATCCTCCAGCATGGCCCAGACAATGTCGGCGCTGATGCTGGAGGAACGATAGGGGTCATGGCGATGGTGAACAAAACTCACCTCTCCATTTTCACCCATCTCAATGCGGTCGACGCCGCCGCCCCACGTGCCGGCCCAAATATTGCCGGCGCGGTCGGCATAGAGCTTGACTACGTTGTCGTCTGCCAGGCTGTCCGGGTCATCGTCGTGATGCTGATAGCGCACGGCCTGCTCAGTCGCCGGGTCGAACAGATGCAGCCCAGCGCCGGGTGCGCTGAATCCGCCCGTGCCCACCCACAGCTTGCCATCCGCCGCCGGCAAAATGGAGGAGATGGCGGCGCTGCCCAGGCTGGATGCATCGTCGAGGTCGGCGCGGAAATGCGTGAAGACGCCGGTCGCCACATCCAGCCGATCCAAGCCGGCGCCTGGCGCGCCAAAGCCACCCGCACCGATCCACAATGTCCCGTTTGCGCCCTCGGCAATGGTGGAGATCGCGTTGCTGGCAAGGCTGGCAGGGTCGCGCGCGGCGTGGCGATAGCGTGTAAAGGTCATCGTGGCGCGGTCGAGCGCACACAGTCCGCCGTCGTTGGCGCCGATCCATAAAAGCCCGGCCGCGTCTTCCAGCAGCGCGGTGATGACATCCCCACAGAGGCTGGAGGGATCGGCGTCGTTGCGGCGATAGCGCGCCCACACATTGCTGTGCGGGTCGAAGCGATTGAGGCCGCCGCCCCATGTCCCGATCCACAGGATGCCTTCACGATCCTCATACAACGCCAGGATCGAGTTCATGCTCAGGCTATTGGGATCGTCGGGATCGTGCTTGAAGGTCGTGAAGGTGTAGCCATCGTAACGGTTCAGCCCTTCCTGTGTGCCGAACCAGAGGAAGCCTTGACGATCCTGCAACATGGCGAGCACAGAATTCTGCGAAAGGCCGTCTTCGAGCGAGAAGCGTTCAAAGCGCACCGGGGAAGCTGGGGCAAAAG
>JACSRH010000148.1 GCA_014879855.1 Caldilineaceae bacterium
AACAACCAGGCCAGCGCCGCAACCACGATCACGGTCGACGATAGCCTGGACATCCAGAAGCTCGGACCGGCCAGCGTACGGCCGGAGCAGGCCATTGTTTACCAGATCGTCGTCTCCAACACCGGGCCGTCGGACGCCACCAATGTGGTTGTGACCGACGCCATCCCCAGCGCGCTGGAAAATGTCATCGCCGCATCGCCGCAGGCTTCCTGCACCATCACCGGCGGCGCGATCGTCTGCACCATCGCGCGGCTTGCCGCCGGGGCGCAGGCGTTGATCTCCGTCAATGCCGAGGTGCGCCGCAGCGCCAGCGGGAGTCTCCAAAACACGGCGATCGCCACCAGCGACGCCGACCGCACCGGTGTGACCGGCTCGACCAGCGCGCCGGTCGTCACCGCCGCCGATCTGCTGGTCACCAAGCAGGCGCCGGCCTCGGCCACGCCCGGCGCAACGCTGCTCTACACGCTCACTGTGCGCAACCTGGGGCCAAGCACGGCCAATGCGCTGGCGCTGGTCGATACGCTGCCGGCGGGCGTGACTTTCGTGGACGCCACACCGGGATGCAGCGAGAGCGGCGGCAGCGTCAATTGCCTGGCGGCAAGCCTGAATGCGGACACGACGGCGATCTACACCGTCACGGCCACGGTCAACGCCAACGTGCAGCCGGGCGCCAGCCTGGAAAACAATGTCGAGGTCACCGCCGCGACGAGCGACCCGAACCCGCTCAACAACCGCGCCGCCGCCGATACGAGCATCGTCGGGGTGGCGAATCTGCGCATCGCCAAGACGCAGGCGACCGCCAATCCCATCGCGGCCGGCGAACTGGTGACCTACACCATCACCATCACGAACGAAGGCCCCGGCCTGGCGCGTAGCGTCGATGTCAAGGATCAGTTGCCCGCAGGCATGACGCTCGAACGCATCAGCGCCAGCGACGGCGGCGTCTGCGGCGGGACGGTCTGCCAGTTTGGCACACTCGCCGTTGACGCCACGCGCACGGTGACGGTCGTCGCCCGCGTCGCGGCCGGCGCACCGGCCGGTGTGCTGACCAACACGGCGGGCGTCTACTCGACCGACGACGGTACACCCGGCACGGCCACAGTAGCAACAACCATCGTGACGCAGGCGACGCTCAGCGTCACCAAAGCGGCGCTGACCAATCCCGCAAACGCGGGCGGCGTGGCGCTCTACCAAATTGCTGTCACCAATCACGGGCCGAGCCACGCGCAGAGCGTGGTGGTGACCGACACACTGCCGGCGGGCATGAGCTATGCAGGCGGCGACGCGGCGTGCCAGGCCGATGGCCGCGACGTTGTCTGTGCCATCGCCACCCTGGCAGCCGGTGAGAGCAAGCAGATCCTGATCCAGGTCAACCTCAACACTGGCCTTACCGATGGCATCAGCCTGACCAACCTTGTGACGGCGACAAGCCCGACGGCGACCAACACACCCACGGACACGGCCACGCTCACCGTACGCCAACCTACAGGCGGCGTCGCCGACGTGGCTATTGAGAAAACCGGCCCGGCAAGCGCAGTGGCCGGCGAGCAGGTAGTCTACACGCTGACCGTCACCAACCACGGCCCGGCGGCGGCGACGTCCGTTCAGGTGGTCGATGCACTGCCGGCGGGGATTGCCTTTGCAGATGCTGCGGCGAGCCAGGGCGTCTGCGAATCCGGCGTCAACTGCCAGCTCGGTGAGTTGGCCGATGGCGCCACGACGACCATTGTCGTGACCGGTTTGGTGACCAGCGACGTGATCAGCGGGACTGCGCTGCTCAACGTGGCGCGCGTCGATGCCGCCAATCCGGACAATGTGCCTGGCAACAACCAGTCAACGGCGAGCACGGAGGTCACCGCCGAGGCGTTGATAAGCCTCAGCAAGGATGTCTACCCCGCGGTCGTCGAGCCGGGTATGCGCATCGTCTATCGCATCGTGGTGACGAACGCCGGGCCGAGCATGGCGCGCACTGTCATCGTGGCGGATTCACTGCCGGGTGAAGTGAGCAACGCCACAGTCAGCAGCAGCCAAGGCGGCTGCACCGGCTTCCCCTGCAACCTGGGCAACATCGCCCCGCAGGGCGCCGCCACGATCTCTGTGATGGGCACGGTGGCAGACAACGCCGCCGGTGACTTTACCAACACAGCCAGCCTGACCACAGACACCGCACTGGCCGCTGGCAGCGTGACCAGCGACGATGCGACGGCAACGGCGACGACAGTGGCCAACCTCGCCATTCGCAAAGATGCGCCGGCAACAGCCACCGCAGGTGGCACGATCGTCTACACGCTGACGGTGCGCAACCTCGGCCCGTCGGCGGCGCAGAATATGACCGTCGTGGACACGCTGCCCGCGCAGGTAAGCTTCGACGCCGCCAGCACAGCGTGCAGCGAAGCCGGCGGCACAGTGACCTGCACGGCAGCGACGCTGGCCGCCGGCAACACGGCGCTCTACACCATCGCGGTGACCGCGGCCGGCGACATCGCGCCAGGGACGAGTTTGGAGAACCGCGCGGTGGTGGCATCGGACACGGCGGACCCCGATCCGAGCAACAATACGGGAAGCGCAGACACGAGCATCGTGAGCATCGCCGACCTGGTGGTGAGCAAGAGCGGCCCGGTGAGAGTGGTGGCGGGCGAGCGCATCACCTACACCATCGTCGTCACCAATGGGGGGGCGACGGTGGCGCAGGCGGTGGACATCAAGGATACACTGCCGGCGGAGGTGACGCTGGTCAGCGCGCAGGTGGCGCGCAGCGGCAGCGGCCCGGCGGCGTGTGGTGCGACCGTCTGCCAGGTGGGCAACATGGCGGCGGGCGAAGTGATCACCGTCACGGTGGTGGGCACAGTGAGTCCAGACGCCAGTGGCCCGCTGACCAACCGGGCGACCGCGTTCAGCGACTCGCCCTTTGTCGACCCCGGCACAACGCGCGCCGAGGTGACGACGAACGTCACGCAGCAGGCAGACCTGGTCATCGACAAGAGCGACCTGCCCGACCCGGTGGGTCCGACCGGCAACCTGCTCTACCGGCTGACCGTGGCAAACCGCGGCCCATCGACGGCGCAGGCGGTGATTATCACCGACACGCTGGACAGCAACGTGCGCTTCAGTTCGGCGGAGCGCGCGTGCACGCACGACGGCGCGGCGAGCGGCGGCGTCATCACCTGTACGGTGGGGACGCTGGCGCCGGCCGCGAGCAGCTTCTTCCTGGTGGCGGTGACGGTGGGCGATGTGCCGGCCGGAACGCTGCTGCCGAACGTGGCGAATGTGACGAGCAGCACGCCGCTGGTCAACATGGCGGACGACAGCATCCGCATCACGACGACGGTGGCGGCGCCGGTCGGAGCGAGCGCCGACATGAGGATCGAGAAGACGACGGCGAGCGCTTCGGTCACGGCCGGCGAGCGCATCACCTACACGCTGGCGGTCGCCAACAACGGCCCGCAGGCGGCGACGAATGTGCGGGTGCTGGAACTGGCGCCGGCGGGCGCCACCATCATCACGATGACGGTGAGCAACGGAGCCGACAGCAGCGCGTACTGTGCGCTGGGCGGGTCGTGCTATGTGGGCACGGCGCCAGCGGGCGGCGGCGCCACCATCACGGTGGTGCTGGCGGTGGAGGCCGGCTACCGCGGGAGCAGCCTGGTCAACAGCGCGCAGGTGAGCGCAGACCAGCGCGACCCGGCGCCGGGCAACAACATCAGCCAGGTGAGCACGCCGGTGACTGTGGCGGCCGATCTGGTGATGGCGAAGCGTGCGCTGGCCGACCCGGTCTATGCCGGCCAGTTGTTGATGTACGCACTCGGAGTGACCAACACCGGACCGAGCGATGCGACGGGTGTGGTCATTACGGACGCAGTGCCGGCAAACACAAGCTTTGCCGGCGCGTCGGTGGGCTGTTATGAGGATGCCGGTATCGTCACGTGTGACGTGGGCGAGCTGGCAGCCGGCGCCAGCGCCAGCTATCTGGTGCAGGTGCGGGTGAACGGCGCCATCGCCGACGGGACGAGCATCGCCAACACGGCATATGTGAGCAGCCCGGTGGAGAGCGATCCCAACAACAACGCGGCGACGGCGACGGTGACGGCGCTCCAGAGCGCGCTCGGCATGGCCGATATGACCATCAGCAAGCGCGACGGGCTGGACCCAGTGACGGCGGGCGAGTTGCTGACCTACACGCTGGTCGTCACGAACAACGGGCCCGCGGTGGCGACAAATGTCAGTGTCGTCGATCTGCTCCCGGCGGGCACGCGCTTTGTGAGCGCGACGCCGGCGCAGGGGCTGTGCAACGGCGGCGTGAGCTGCCAACTGGGCGACCTGGCCGCGGATGCGAATGCCAGCATCGTCATTGTGGTACACGTAGAGAGTGACACGCCGGCGGGCGACCTGACCAACAGCGCCCGTGTGACGGCCGCCAATCCCGACCCGACGCCGGGTAACAACCATGCCAGCGCCACGACGACCGTAGAGATCGACGACACGCTGGCTATCCGCAAGGTCGGCCCGGCGACGATTGCACCAAACCAGGCG
Source organism: Caldilineaceae bacterium (assembly GCA_014879855.1). Lineage (GTDB taxonomy): Bacteria > Chloroflexota > Anaerolineae > Caldilineales > Caldilineaceae > Caldilinea. The sequence continues at coordinate 4,531 of JACSRH010000148.1, forward strand.
ATTGCTTACCAGATCGTTGTGAGCAACAGCGGTCCCAGCGCGGCGACCAACGTCAGCGTGCGCGACCCGCTGCCCGCCGGCCTGGTAAACGCCAGCGCCGCGTCAAGCCGCGGGGCGTGCACGCTGGCGGCCGGTGTCCTGACGTGTGATGCCGGCACGCTGCTGCCGGGTGAAGCCATCCATGTCACCATCAACGGCTACGTGGCGAGCGAGGCAACTGGCGTGCTGTCGAACACGGCAACGGCGACGAGCACCGCCGACCCGACCGGCGTGCAGGACACGGTCACGACGGCGGTGCAGGCAGCCGCAGATATCGCACTAAGCCTGGCGAGCACGCCGACCGCGGCCGCAGGGACAAGCGCTATCGTCACGGCGACGGTGGCGAACATCGGGCCGAGCGTGGCAGGCGGAGCGGTGGTGACCCTCACCCTGCCGCCAGGCGCCAGCTACACCGGCGAGAACTTGCCAGCAGGCTGGAGCGTGGCTTCGACAAGCGGCAATACGGTCGTGCTGACGACGAGCAACCCATTGGCGGCCGCTTCGAGCGTGGATCTGCCAGTGACGGTGAGTCTCGATCCGGCGCTGACGCCCGGCGCGAGCCTGCAATTTGGCGGCGTGGTGACAACCGCCACGCCCGATCCCGATCCAACCAACAACCACGCCAACGCCGATACCAGCATCGTGGGGCAGGCCTCGTTTGTGATTGTCAAGCAGCAGGTGGCGCCAGCCGGTGATGTACTCGCCGGGGCACTGGTCACCTACACGATCACCTTCACCAACACAGGTCCAGGCACGGCACGCGTGGTCGATGTCAAAGATCAACTGCCGGCCGGCCTCAACCTGGTCAGCGCCAGCGCGGGCCTCTACGGTTTCTGCAGCGGCTCACTCTGCCAGTTTGGTTCGCTGCCGCTCCATGCCTCGCGCACCATGACCGTAGTGGCGATGGTGGATAGCGCCGCCACAGGCAGTGTGACCAACGTGGCCGCCGTCTACAGTGTGGATAGCAATGATGCGACAACCGCGACTGTGGAAACTGGCATCCGCACCGCAGCCACCCTCCGCATCAGCAAGGTGGCGCTTACCGATCCCGCCGGCGCGGGCGGCGTGGCGCTCTATCAGATCGTCGTCGCCAACGACGGGCCAAGCGACGCCCAAAACGTGGTTGTGACCGATACGCTGCCCACCGGCCTCAGTTACGCCGGCGGCGACCCGGCATGCACGGCGAACAGCCGGGATGTCACCTGCACGGTGGCGACGCTTGCTGCGGGCATCAGCCGGAGCTTCCTGATCCAGACCAATGTGGCCGGTGACCTGACCGACGGCATCCAGCTGACCAACTATGTGACGGCGACAAGCCCGACGGCGACCAACATACCGACTGACACCGCAACCCTCACCGTGCGCCAGACAAGCGGCGGCGAGGTCGATCTCTTCGTGAGCAAGAGCGGGCCGGCGACAGTGGTCGCGGGCGAGCAGATCGTCTACACGCTGACCGTGACAAACAGCGGGCCGGCGACGGCAACGGCGGTAAGCCTGGTGGACGCGCTGCCCGCTGGTGTACGCTTCTTGCAGGCCACCACCACCCAAGGCCTGTGTGAGAGCGGCATCAGTTGCCAGCTTGGCGAGATGGGAAGCGGCGCAACCACCACCGTCGTCGTGACGGGGATGGTTGCCAGCGACGTGGTGAGTGGGACGGTTTTACTCAACCATGTCTACGTCGACTCCGCCAATCCGGACGCCAACCGCAGCAACAACACCGCTTCGGCCAGCACGGACGTAACCGCCGCAGCCGTGGTGACACTGAGCAAGGTCGCCATGCCCGCCAGCGCAACGCCAGGCGCGCCGGTCACCTATCGCATCGTAGTGACGAATGCCGGGCCGAGCACGGCTCGCAACGTCATCGTAGCGGATAATCTGCCGGTCGAGTTCGTGACTCCGCTGGTGAGCAGCAGCCAGGGTGGGTGCAGCAGTTTCCCGTGCACGCTGGGCAACATCGATCCCGGCGGCAGCGCCACGATTTTGGTGGCCGGTGCGGTGGCGTCGAATGTCACAAGGGGCTTCGACAACACGGCCAGCCTGACGAGCGATACCGCCGTCGCCGATGGCAGCACAATTAGCGATACTGCGACGGTAAATGTTGCGGCGCAGGCGGATCTGGCCATTGCCTTGGCAAGTACGCCGACCACCATCGCCGGCGCGACAGCCATTGTCACGGCGACGGTGAGCAACCAGGGGCCAAGTGTGGCCGAAGGCGCGGTGGTGACCATCACGCTGCCGGCAGGCGCCCGTTACGACAGCGAGAATCTGCCCGCCGGTTGGAGCGTGGCATCGAGTGTCGGCGCTACCGTGGTGCTCACGACCAGCAACAGCCTGATTTCCGGTTCAAGCGTAGATCTGCCGCTGACGGTGCTCGTCGAGCCGGCAGTGCAGCCGGGGACGAGTCTGCAATTCAACGGTGTGGTCGCAGCGGAGACGCATGACCCGAACCCGCTCAACAACCGCGCCAATGCCGATCTCAGCGTGATCGGCCAGGCTGACGTGGTAGTGAGCAAGACAGGACCGGTTACGGCGACGGCCGGCGCCGTGGTGACCTACACGGTAGTCGTTACCAACAATGGCCCCACCGCAGCCGTCCTGCGCGATATCAAGGACACGTTGCCGGCCGGCATTGCGCTGCAGGGTGCAACGCTTGCCCGCACCGACGGTTCCCTGACAGCGTGCGCTGCGGCAATCTGCCAGGCAGCCGGCGCGCTGGCGGTAAACGAAGTTGTCACGATGACGGTCGTCGGCCTCGTGCACGCATCGACGCCGGCGAGGACAGTGCTGACGAACACAGCCTCCGCCTTCACCGACGGTGTCACGCCCGATCCGAACCCGGCGAACAACCAGGCGCACGCTGCCACTACCATCGGCGCCGCAGCGACCCTGCGCGCCAGCAAGGTGGCGCTCAACAACCCGGTCTATGCTGGCGACGTGGTGCTCTACCAGATTGTGGTCACCAACGACGGGCCGAGCGACGCGCAGACAGTCACCATTACCGACACGCTGCCGGTCAGCATGACCTACATGGGCGGCGATGTAACCTGCACCAACAGCAACAACGTTGTCACATGCCACCTGGGCACACTGGCAACAGGCGCCAGCCGCACCGTCCAGATGCAGGTTCGCACTGATCCGGCAACGGTGGATGGTCTGATCGCCACCAACCGCATCACCGGCGCCAGCCCAACCATGGGTGCGCCTTTCACGGCCACGGTCGATGTTACTGTGCGCCAGCCAGCCTTCGGCGCCGTCGACCTGGTCATCGACAAGGTCGGTGCGCCCCAAGCTACGGCCGGGCGGCTGCTGACCTACACGCTGGTCGTCACCAATCAAGGGCCGGGCGACGCCAGCGCCGTGCAGATCGTCGATGCACTGCCGTACGAGATCATCGGCCTGGCTGTCAGCAGCTCGCAGGGTACCTGCAACAACAGCGTCGTCTGCCAGCTGGGTGACATCGTCGCCGGCGCGTCTGCAACGGTGGTCATCAGCGGCTGGGTGCGCACGGAGACGATCAGCGGCACGACGGTGCTCAACACCGCGCGGGTGAGCAGCAACAACAGCGAGCTTACACCCGCCAACAACGTCGATGCAGTGCTAACGACCGTCGATGCCGTCGCCTTGCTGACCATCGAGAAGATCGGGCAACCGGCGGTCGTCACACCGGGCGGTGCACTGAGCTACCGCATCCTGGTGCGCAACCAGGGCCCAAGCCTTGCACGCAGCGTCGTCGTAACCGACCTGCTGCCGCTTGAACTGGAAGCGCCCCAGCTTTCCAGCACGCGCGGCTACTGCAATGGCGATACCTGCTATCTGGGTGACGTCCCGCCTGGGGAGACGGTGACGATCCTGGTGCTGGGCAACGCATCGCTGGCGGCAACCCTCAGCTTTACAAACACAGCCCTGGTGACGACCACCACGGCCATCGATCCGGCCAGCGTGTTGCAGGCGCAGGTGCGCACCGATGTGGGTGACAATGCCGACCTGATCATGTTCAAGTCGGCGCCGGCAACCGTCTCGGCTGGCTCCGCCATCAGCTACTTGCTGACTGTGCGCAACGCCGGGCCATCAACGGCCGTCAATGTTCAGGTGCAGGATAGCTTACCGCCCGGCGTCACCGTGGCAACGGTGGGCGGTTGCCAGCAAACCGGGTCGATGATTCTTTGCCCGCCGGCGCCGATCCCAGCCCTGGCAACCGGCGCCGAGATTAGCTGGACGCTAGTGGTCTCGACCAACAGCGATCTGCCGGTTGGCACCACGCTGCAGAACCGGGCCAGCGTCAACAGCGACACCCCTGATCCCAACCCGGTCAACAACTCGACCAGTGTGGAGACGAGCATCATTGGCCGCTCCGATCTGGGCATACGCAAGCTGGCATCGTCGCCCACGGTGGCGGCGGGCAGCGAACTGACCTACACGATCGTCGTCACCAATGACGGGCCATCGGACGCAACCAGCGTACGGCTGGTCGATATTCTGCCGGCGGAAGTAAAGCTGCTGCACCCGATCGAGGTAGAACGTTCGAGTGCGGTCGGCATCCCCGTGATCTGTCTTGACACCGTCTGTGAGACAAGCATGGTGGAAGAGGGCGAAAGCGTCACATTCACGCTGCACGTGCGCGTGAATGCAGCGGTTGCGCACCAGACGGTCTTCACCAACACGGCGACCATCTACAGCCCGTCGGACCCGAACTTCGACAATAATGTGGCGCGCACGCCGGTGACAGCCGTGCGCGAATCGACGCTGGTCGTTACCAAGCAGGCGTCGCCCGACCCCGCCATCACGGGCGCATCGCTGACCTATCAAATCTTGGTGCGCAACCTTGGGCCGAGCAACGCCGACGGCGTGATCGCCGGCGATATCATCCCAAGCGGCTTCACGCCGACAAGCGTCAGCAGCAGCCAGGGTGGCTGTACGGCGCTGCCGTGCGCGCTGGGCGCCCTGCCGGCGGGCGGCGAAGCGACGATCACCATCGTGGGTAGGGTCGATCCGCTGCAGAGCCTGCCGCTGGTCAACACGGCCGCAGTCACGGCGACGACGCCGCTGACCAACACCGACCTGGCCTGGGTGACAATTACCACTACGGTCAACGCGCTGGCAAACTTGAGCCTGATTCTGGACAGCACGCCAACGGCTGTGGCCGGCTTGACGGCAACGGTGCAGGCGCAGGTTATCAATGTCGGGCCGTCGTCGGCGGTGGGCGCCATCGTCACGCTGACGCTGCCGGCCGGCGCCAGCTACCGCGACGTCGAACTGCCGACGAACTGGTACGCAACGCCGAACCTGGACGGCACGGTGACGCTGACGACCAGTGAAGTCCTCTCCCCGGGCATCAACGTGCCGCTGCTGGTGCACGTCAACGTGGACCAGGCCGTGCCGCCAGGCAGCAGTCTGGCATTTGTCGGCGTGGTCGCTGCGCAGACGCCCGACAGCGATCCGACGCAGAATGTCGATACGGCGGACACCAGCATCATCGCGCGCGCCGATCTTGCCATCTTCAAAACAGGACCTGCCGAACTGACTGCGGGCGCGCTGGTCACCTACATCATCACGGCAGAGAACCGTGGCCCGTCGGCGGCCAGCGTGCGCGACCTCAAGGACACGCTGCCGGCTGGCGTGACGCTGCACTCAGCAGCGCTTGCAACGCAAAGCGGTGGCATCAGCGCCTGCGCCGGCGCAATCTGTCAAGTGATACGGCCAATCCTCGTGGGCGAAGTTCTAACCATGACGGTGGTCGGAATGGTGGATCCGGCACTGGCGAGCGGCGCCTGGTTGACCAACACGGCGACCATCTTTGCCGAAAACATCACGCCCGATCCCGATGAAAGCAACAATCAGGCGCAGCATGGCGCGCCGGTCACTACGCTGGCGCGCATCGGCATCGACAAATACGATCTGACCGATCCGGTCGACCCCGATGCGCTGCTGGTTTACGTGCTCGTGGTCACCAACACCGGGCCGAGCATAGCGCGCAACGTCATCGTCACCGACACGCTGCCGCCGCACGTGACCTATCACAGCACGACCGGCGCCTGTGTGGAGACAGTGACCGGCGCGGTGGCGTGCACGATCGGCGATCTGGCCGTGGGTGCACGCACTACCTTCCTGATCGTCGTCAAGGTGAACGCGACGGCGCCTAACGGGGTAATGCTGCGCAACATAGCCGCCCTCACCAGCACGACGCCGCTCACCAACTCGACGCTCTTTGCCGACGAGACGACGCGCGTGATGGGGAGCGGCGGGCCACAGGCCGATCTGGAAGTAGTAAAGACAACTGACGCCTCAGTCATCCGAGGAGGCGATGCCGTGACGTTCACGATGACGATCACCAACTATGGCCCGTCTCCCGTTCGTAACGCGCAATTGCTCGACTTGCTGCCCGACGGGCTGACGCTGGTGAGCGTCCGCACAAGCCAAGGGTTCTGCAATGCAGGCATCAATTGTCTGCTGGGCGCGCTGGATTTCGGCGTTGACGCCGATGGTGCGCCAAACATAACCGGTACAGCGACTGTCACCGTCGTGGCGCGGGCTGGCATCGATCTGATAGACGGCGTCGTCATTACCAACACCGCCTATGTTCAGTCGGAACTGACCGATCCGCGACCGCAGAACAACCTTGATGAAGCAAGCGTGAACGTCAGCGCTCAGCACGCCGATGTCTATCTTGTCAAGACCGGGGCGCTGTTTGCCACCGCGGGCGACATCATGACCTACACCCTGACGGTTGGCAATCGCGGGCCTGCCGCCGCTGAGAACGTGACTGTACATGACCCGATGCCGGTCGGCGTTGGCTACGTCACTGCAACCCCGGCGCCCACCGGCGGCTCCACGACTGAGCCAGTGTGGCACATTGACCTGCTGTCCGCGGGGGCGGTGGCTACGATCCAACTGGTTGTGCAAGTTGCCCCTCAAGCGCCGGCCGCGTTGCTCATTGTCAACACAGCCAGCGTCACCAGCACAACCCCGGACGCCAACCTGGCCAACAACCGCTCCACCATCACGACGCAAAGTTACGGTGCGGCTGACCTGGAAGTAGTCAAGGTTGCCAACCGCAGTGTTGTCTTTGGTGGTGAGATCATTAACTACACCATCACGGTGAGCAACCTTGGCCCGTCGCTCTCGGATCGCGTCGATATTAAAGAGTTGATCCCGCATGGCACGGAATTGCTGGGATTGGGCGCTTCCCAGGGCGTCTGCGTCAGTTCGATCTGCCAGGTTGGCAACATTGCGGTTGACGAGCCAGTAGTGATCACGGCCTCCGTGCGTGTCATCAGCCCGACGATGGCGCCCGGCGCGGTGTTGACCAACACTGCCGCGGTCTTCACCAACACGCCGGATCCGAACCCGGAGAATAACCAGGACTCCGTCGGCGTCAAGATCGGGCCGGTCGTGAATCTTTCAGCGCTCAAGACAACGCACGCGCAGACTGCCACTGTCGGCACTGTGATCTCGTTCACGCTGATTATCACTAACCATGGGCCTTCCGCGGCGCCCTCGATCGTGATCACCGACCACTTGCCCTATCGCTTCACCTATCTCTCGTCAACGGCGGCAAACGGTTGCACCATGCTCGACGAAGTGACAATGGTCTGTGATGCTGGGCCGTTGGACGCTGGTCATGCGCTGAAAGTGGACGTCTACTTCTTCATCTCTTCCATCGGCTACGGCACGGTGACGAATCTAATCTATGCCGGCGCTCCCGGCTCAAATCTGGAGTCTGGACAGGGGGAATCGAATATCGAGCTGCCAACCAATCCCGTGCCAACTGTCCTGCTGCTCGATAGCTATACACTCACCAAGACGGAAACCGCGTTGATCCTTATGTGGAAGACAAACAGCGAATTTAGAACATCGGGTTTCCGCTTATGGCGCGCCGAATCCCCAGACCGCAGCCAAGCAGTGCTGCTGACGCCGGATGGAATCCCGGCGCGCGGTGTGGGCAGTTCCTACACGTACGAGGACAACTCTGTCCGCGATGGCGTGACCTACTGGTATTGGTTGCAGGAACTGACAACCGATGGCGGCGGCTGGGAGTATCATGTCCTGTCCGGTCGCCTGGGCGTGGATGGGCCAGTCAATCTTTATCTGCCCATGCTGATGCGGGACTTTGATGCAGCCTATCTGAATCAGATGCTTCAGTCGTCAGAAGTTGCGCCGGCCGCAACCGCAGAGCCGGCGCCCGTAGTGACGCCTGTTCCGCTCGCGACGCCTTCCTACACGCCGGCCCCATCACCAACGCTGCAATCTACATCGACGCCTACGCCCAGCATAAGTGACACGCCTGACGCTACGCCAACCCCCATCGCGGCGCCAGAATCGCCTACGTCTAGCATGAGTGACACGCCTAGTGTTGCGCCGACTCCTGTCTTGACGCCAGAACCACCCACGCCCAGCATAAACAACACGCCTGACGCTACGCCGACCCCCGGCGTGGCGCCAGAGTTGCCTACGCCGGAAAGTACGCCTGCACCTCAGCAGGCGTCGGCGGACGGCGGCGCAGAGACCGAATCGCCGCCTGCCTTGCCTACGGAAAACGCAACACCCGTGGGGGAAACTGCCGCCGAGACGCCGACGCCGATGTCAATCGACAATGCGCCGGAGAATCATGCAGCAGCCACTGAGACGATAGAAACACCACCATCCCCCACGGCAGTTGAAGCCACAACGCCCACTCCGTAATTGTTCCTCATGCCAACACACCCTGCGTGCAAGCGACGCAGGGTGTGTTGGCATGTTTTCCTCACCTCAAACTCCTTTCTGTCAGAAGAAATCTGCCTGTTTTCAGGGATTGACAACTGTAAAAACTTCCGCTATAGTGAAAGCGCTTTCAAGAACTGCTTTCGTCGACGCCATCCCACCCACTGCTTTCTTCCCATTGTCATCGAAAGAAGCAATGAAGCACCCTATCTTTTATTAGAGATGCAATAAAGCAGGAAATTCACCTTTCCAGTTACGGTTCTCGCTGTTAATCTGGTTTTCCTGTCCAGATCCAGTTGCGGCTATGTCCATGCGCCACACGGCGACAGAGTTAATGAAAGCGCTTTCAAAAGTATGAACACCTCTATCGTACGCCGGCCAAAACCTCGTGCCACTATTTCGGATGTGGCGCGCCTGGCCGGCGTTTCGATTTCGACGGTCAGCCGCGTCATCAATGACACCGCGCCGGTTTCGGAGGATGTCGAACAGCGCGTGCGCCAGGCGGCGGAAATGCTCAGCTACACGCCACACGCGGCCGCGCGTAATTTGGCGGTGCGCAAGACCTATATGATCGGCCTGTTGCTGCCTGAATTGGGAAATAACTTTTTTGCGCCCTTGCTGCGTGGCGTCGAGAATGCCGTGCGGCCGACCGAGTACCAACTGCTGGTGCACGCCAGTTTGCGCAGCCTGGAAGACGCGCCGTGGCGGCGCAGTTCGATCGGCGAACACAACGCCGATGGGATGCTGGTCTTTGTCAACAGCACCGACGAAGAAGAGCTTCTGCGCAATTATCAGCGTGAGTTCCCAATGGTGCTCCTTTTTTTCAGCGGCCCGCGCAGCGCCAACATTCCTCACATAGGGTTTGATAACGCCAGCGGGTTGCGGCAGGTGGTGGAGCACCTTGTCACGGTGCACGGACGCCGACAAATTGCTTTCCTGCGCGGGCCGGTTGGAAATTTTGATTCCGATGAACGCGAGATGGCTTTTTGCCAGACGCTGGAGCGGCTTGGCGTGGCGTGGCGCCCCGAACTGATTGTACGTGGTCACTACACCAGTGTGGGCGGCGAGAGCGCCATTCAAGCGTTGCTGGATCGAGGCATTGCCTTCGATGCCGTCTTCACCGGCGATGATGAAGCGGCGACTGGCGTCATGGCAGCGCTGCGTCGCGCCAATCTGCGCATCCCGGAGGATGTCGCCATGATTGGCTTCGATGATCTGCCCTTTGCTGGCTATCTCAATCCACCCTTGACAACAATCCAGGCCCCCGTGGAACGTGCAGGGTTTTTGGCGGCAACCAAGTTATTGTCGATTTTGGCCGGTGAGATCCCCGAAATCGCGACGCGCTTGCCGGTTGAGTTGGTGATCCGCCAATCGTGCGGCTGCCGCAGGTAAACACCCTGGAGGCAGGCGACGATTGTGGTTCAACATAATGGGTTAGTTACTCGTTTCTAGGTTCATTTTCAAAAGGAGAGTTTAAGGAATGCGCAAATCTATCCTACTGTTACTATCTGTGCTGGTGGTGGCCAGCATGTTGGTGACTGCCTGTGGAGGCGCGCCGGCCGCTCCAGCGCCGGCCGCGCCGGCGGAAGAAGCGGCGGCAACAGAAGCCGCGCCGGCCAATGACGCTGCACCGGCAGAAGCGGCCGCACCCGCCAGTGGCGATCGCGTGCAGGTGCGCTGGTTCATCGGTCTGGGCACTGGCGCCGACGCCCAGCAAATTCCTATCGAAGAAGAGATTGTCAAGCGCTTCAACGAGTCGCAGGACAGAATCGAACTCGTCATGGAAGTCGTGCCGAACGTATCGGCGCGCGACACACTTGCCACGCAGATCGCGTCGGGCAATGGGCCGGACATTATTGGCCCGGTAGGTTGGGACGGTTCGAACTCCTTCTACGGTCAGTATCTAGACCTGGCGCCGTACATGATGAATTTTGACACCGAGGGTCTTGACCCGGCGCTGATCGACATGTACCAGACCGAGAGCGGCGCCCAGGTCGGCCTGCCTTTCCTGGTTTTCCCGGCTGTGGTCTACTACCAGAGCGAGATGTTCGATGAAGCTGGCCTCAACTATCCGCCGGCCAACTACGGCGACAAGTACGTCATGCCCGATGGCGCTGAAGTCGATTGGAACTGGGCAACGGTCGAAGAGATCGCCAAGATCCTGACGGTTGATGCCAACGGCAACGATGCCACCTCGCCGGATTTCGACAAGAACGACATTGTGCAGTATGGCTTCTCCTTCCAGTGGCAGACCGACCTGCGCTACATCGGCTCCTATCTGGGCGGCGCAGCGCCATTGGCCGGCGACGACGGCCAGACCGCCACCGTGCCGGAATCCTGGGTGGAGGGGTGGAAGTGGTGGCACGACGCCATGTGGGGTGAGACGCCCATCGCGCCAAGCGGCCCTGTCTTGGCGGCGCCTGAGTTCCAGCCGAGCGGGTTTGCCAGTGAGAAAGTCGCGATGGGCATCGCACCGAGCTGGTACACCTGCTGCATCGCTGACGCCGGCGAAACCTGGGATCTGGCTGTCATCCCCAGCAACGCTGACGGCGTGGTCAATTCCCGCATGGATGCCGACACCTTCCGCATCCTGAAGGACACCAAAAATCCTGATGCAGCGTTCGAAGTTCTGCAATACTTCCTGGGTGATGCCGCGATCGAGCTGGCGACGACCTATGGCGGCATGCCCGCACGCCTTGACCAACAGCAGGCTTTCTTTGACTCTAAGAAGGAGCAGTTCCCCTTTGTGACTAACTGGGATGCGATCATCCAGGGGCTCGCCTATCCGGACGTGCCGAGCGCTGAGGCTTACATGCCCAACTACAACGAGGCGCGCGACCGCGTGACGAAGCTGGAGACGCTGGTCATGAACGAGGCAACCATCGATTTGGATGCTGAAGCAGCATCACTTCAGGCCGACCTGCAAGCCATCTTCGACAAGGCGCAGTAAATGCTCTTTATCGCCTCGCCATTCCCAACATGAGAATGGCGAGGCGATTTCTTGACCAGGAGGAAACCAAGCCATGGCCAGTATAGCCGGTAGTTCGACCACGACCGAGATGGGAAAGCAAATGCGCAAAGGGCAGTCGCATGTTCTGGCGCGCCGCGAGGCAACGTGGGGATATATTTTTATTTCCCCTTTCTTGCTTGGTTTTTTTGCGTTCACTTTTATCCCAACGGTTGCAGCGTTGATCATGAGTTTTACAAATTTCAAGCTCGGGACCGGCGCGTTCCAATTTATCGGGTTGCAAAATTATCAGCAGATGTTCAATGACCCGCAAATCTGGGATTCGCTCGTCGTGACGCTCAAATATGGGGTGATTGCGCTGCCGGTGGCGATCCTCTTTCCATTGATCCTGGCTGTATTGCTCAATACCAAGCAACTTTACGGCAAGAATGTTTTCCGTACGCTCTTTTATTTTCCATATATCGTGCCATTTGTCGCTGCTATTTTTGTGTGGGCGGCGCTGCTCAACCCGGAAACCGGCTGGATCAACGAATCTCTCCGGGCAATCGGGGTTGCCAATCCACCCAACTGGGTCAACGACACCACCTGGGTGTACCCAGCTCTGGTCATCCTAGGAATTTGGGGCGTCGGCAACGCCATGTTGATTTTCCTGGCCTCGCTGCAAGGCGTTCCGACCGAAATGTATGATGCGGCAAAGATTGACGGCGCGGGCTGGTGGGCGACCATGTTCAATGTCACGTTACCCTTGATTTCGCCGGTGATTTTCTATAACCTGACGTTAGCCATCGTTGGTCTGTTTCAGTACTTCACTGTGCCGCTCGTGCTCAATCAGGGCACTGGCGCGCCAGGCGGCGCCACGATGTTCTACAATCTTTACCTCTATAAGCAGTTTTTCACTTACCAAAATATGGCCTACGGCGCCACGATGGCTTGGTTCCTCTTCGCCATTATTCTGGCTGTGACGTTGCTGATGTTTGGGACACAAAAATATTGGGTCTACTACACGGCGGATAGCCGCTAATCTGTGCACCCGCAGTTCCACGATGCGGCGCTGCGAATTACGGCGGACGCGCAAAGCAAGCTTGAACTACTCCAGGGGAAAAGACTGATGGCTGCTACCACGGCACAACCCATGACCAAAACCATTCATACCGGACGCACGGGTGAACTTTTGCGTAGAATCCTTCTTACGCTCATCACGCTGCTGGTTGCATTCTTGTTTCTGCTGCCTTTTTTCAACATGGTCTTTACCTCGCTAAAGACGACCGACCAAATGTCAGAGGCCGGCGCACCGATCTGGCCTGCTTTGCCTGGCACGGCAGTGGTGAATGGCAAGACGCTCGATGTCTTTGAAGTGCCTATGCTGGATGGCAGCGTGCAAAATCTGGCTATCGTAAAGAAGGGGCGCCAGCAAAGCACATTCGTTGACCCTGCGAATCTCGAGGCAGGTGAAATTGTGTGGGAAGGCGCCTGGCGCACGCTGGCGCGCAGTTGGACGCCCTCACCGACCTGGAGCAATTTTTATGAAGCGTGGGTCAAGATCAACTTCCCCCTGCTTTTTCGCAACACACTGGGGATCGCCTTGATCGGCCTCATCGGCACTGTAGTTTCCTCGACGCTCGTGGGCTATGGTTTTGCACGTTTCCGCTTTCCGCTGCGCAACTTCTGGTTCACGGTGTTGGTTTCCACGATCTTCCTGCCCGCTGCCGTGACGATTGTCCCGACCTATGCCTTTTTCGTGCGCATCGGCTGGGTGAGCACCTGGCTGCCGCTGACCGTGCCGCACTTCTTTTCCAATGCCTACAATGTTTTCCTGATGCGACAATACATTATGACCATCCCCCGCGAGATGGATGAAGCCGCCCAGATCGATGGCGCAGGCCCGATCCGCATTCTGTGGTCGATGATCATCCCTCAGTGTAAATCAGTCATGCTGGCGGTGGCGCTTTTCCATCTGGTCTTCGCGTGGAACGACTATTTTGGCCCACTGCTCTATCTTTCGACAGTTCCGGATCTCCAGCCGATCTCAGTCGCGCTGCCGCGTTTCAACAATATCTACGGCGCCAATCCGCCGTTGATCCAAGCCGCCGCGTTGATGGCGATGGCGCTGCCTGTGTTGCTCTTTTTCCTCGCCCAGCGCGTCTTTATCCAGGGCGTGGTTGTGACCGGCGTCGAGAAATAGCAATGCGTATATCTTTTCACACCCAGCATTCATGGCCGACGCTTCCATTGCTCCTCGCTGTGCTCTGGCTGCTCAGTGGCTGCGCCAGCTTAGCCACGCCAGCGCCGCCACTCATGCCCACTGCCATTCCGACACTTGCACCGCTCACCAGCACATCAACGCTAGCGATCGAACCAGCCGCGCCGCCTGCTTCAACGCCAGCGCCGCTGCCCACCTGGACTGCCGTTCCCACCCCTACGGCGGATGGCGTCTTCGTCGATCCTGCGGTCAGGCTTGGACCGATCAGCCCGTACATCTTTGGCTCGAACTATGGGCCGTGGGTGGCGCTGCGCCCGGAGACATTACCTCTAGCCGAGCAATTGGGCATCACCCTGCTGCGCTGGCCGGGTGGCGCCTGGGGCGACCAGAACGATATAACGCTGCTGCAGGTCGACCAGTTTGTCGCGCTGGCGCGCCGCCTCGGCGCTGAACCCTATATTCACGTGCGTTTCCTCGACAGCACGCCGGAGCAGGCCGCGGCGCTGGTGCGTTATGCCAATAGGGACAAAGGCTACCACGTGCGTTTCTGGTCGATCGGCAACGAGCCAAGCATCTACGAACCAGCAGGCGACGACTGGAACGCCGCGGACTTTGCCGCCGCGTGGCGCGACTTTGCCGAAGCGATGAAGGCTATTGACCCGTCGATCCAGTTGCTCGGTCCAGAGGTGCACCAATTCAACGGCACGCCGGAAGTCGATCCGCAGGACAGCGCGGGGCGCGATTGGCTGCGCACTTTCCTGGCGACCAACGGCGACCTGGTGGATATTGTCACCGTCCATCGCTATCCCTTCCCCAACAACGCCGCACGCACCTCTGCCAAGCCCGTGGAACTGCTGGCTGAAAGCGCACAGTGGAACGATCTGGTGCGTAACTTGCGCCAGGTCGTACGCGTTGAGACTGGGCGTGATCTGCCTGTCGGCATCACAGAGTTCAACTCGCACTGGAGCAATGCAGCAGGCGGCGAGACAACGCCCGACTCCTTTCTCAGCGCGCTCTGGCTGGGCGATGTGCTGGCGCGGCTGGTGCAGGAACGCGTGGATGTCGCCAACCAGTTCATCCTGGCCAGCAGCTCGGGCAGTGGGCACGGCATCTTTGAATCCTATGGCCCACGCCCTGCCTACCAAGTGTACCGGCTTTATCGGGAATTCGGCTCTCAGCAGGTGGCGGCTTCCTCCAGCAACCCCGCGGTGACGGCCATTGCCGCGCAGCGCGACGATGGCGCGCTCACGGTGATGCTCATCAACCGCAGCGCAGCAGAAGTTGCGCTGCCGCTGTATATCGCAAAATACGAGCTAGGCAAGGAAGCAGATGTGCTGCGCTTCGACCGTGAGCACCAGGCCGAGCCGGTTGCAACGCTGAAACTCGATGCGTCCACTGCCATCACCCTGCCGGCGGAGTCGATGACGCTGCTCGTGGCGAGATAACAGCCTGACAAAAGCATCCTGCAACACTTTCGCACCCAGGGTCGGTCAATCGATTTGGAGAGGAGAAGTGCCATGACGCTTCAGCTAGCCGGCTGGCTCTGTCTGATGATGGCGGCGCTTGCTGCCTGCACCATGCCAGTTACGCCTGCGCCTAGCGCACCGGCGCAAACGGATGCTACTGCGCCGGCGCAAGCGAATGCTACTGCACCAGTCCCTGCCTCACGCCGCGAGGTGACGATCTGGGCGCCGTATGCCGGTGAGCTTGAGATCGCTACACTGGCAGCCAATGGCGACCTCATCCAGGAGGTCAACTTCTTCTGGTACGAACTTGTCGAGGGTGGGCGCATCACCGGCGGCGTAAACAGCAAAGCAGCGCTCGACAAAGCGCGCGAACTGGGGCTGCGCATCCTTCCGTCCATTGTCAACCGGGGCTTCAACCGTGAAGCTGTCTTGGCGGCGATCGGTGCGCCAGAAGTGCGGCAGGCGCATATTGCGGCCATCGTCGACCTGGTGGTGACCAACGGCTACGACGGCATTGACATCGACTACGAGAGCCTTGCCGCCGAGGATCGGGAAACCTTTACCCGCTTTATTGAAGAGCTTGCCCTGGCTCTCCACGCCATTGACAAGCAGCTTTCAATTGCCGTTCACGCCAAGACTGACGACGCCGGCGCGTGGAATGGCCCCGCCGCGCAGGACTGGCCACGTCTAGGCGCGGCTGTGGATCGCTTCAAGATCATGACGTACGACTATCACTACAGCACGAGTGAGGCCGGCCCGATCGCGCCGGTGGCATGGATCAACGACGTACTAGCTTATGCGGCGACGGTGGTGTCGCCAGCCAAGACCTACATGGGCGTGCATTTCTACGGTTACGAGTGGGTGGGTGCATCAGGCGCCGGCATCGAGTGGCGCCAGGCTGTCAGGACCGCCATGCAGAATGACGCCACAATCCGGCGTGACGAATCGGGCGAAGCGTGGTTTACCTACGATGACGGTCGCTTCACGGTTTATTTTGCCGACGCCGAAAATCTGCGCGTTAAGTTAGCAGCGATCGCCGCTGCCCATCCTGACCTCGCCGGCATCGCCATCTGGCGGCTAGGCGGTGAAGACCCGGAGAATTGGGAGGCGATTCGGAAATGGACGGAGCGGTAGGGATTGGGAGACAAGGATGCAAGGAAGAATGGTGGAGCGTCCATTGCAGAGTCTTCTTGTAGCCATTTTTTCCTTGTCTCCCCTTGGCTCCTTCTCTTACGCGGCGACGGCGTCAAACGTCGGCTTGAGCGCGGGATAGAGACCGCGATAGCTCTGGTAGAAGCGGTGGTAGGTTGCCGCCGCTTCTGCGTCTGGCAACGTGCTGCCGGTCACGTGAATCGTGCGGCGAGCCGCGGCATCGACATCCGGCCAGGCGCCAGCGCCGACGCCCGCCAACAGAGCCGCGCCATAGGCCGCGCCTTCGGTGGTGTTGACAGTGACCAATTCAGCGTTCAGAATGTCAGCCAGAATTTGGCGCCAAAGCGGACTCTTGGCGCCACCGCCGGAGACGCGCACCTGCTGCACTTCCACCTTGCCCGCGCTCCTGATCAGCTCAAAGCTGTCGCGCAGACCGAACGCCACACCTTCCAGCACCGCGCGCGTCAGGTGCGGCAGGCCATGGCGCACAGTCAACCCGACAAACGCCCCGCGCGCCAGCGGATCAGCATACGGCGTGCGCTCGCCGGTCAGATACGGCAGATAGAGCAGCCCATCGCTGCCCGCGGGGATGTCCACAGCCGGGGCCAACAGATCGTCGAAACCAACGCCCGGGGCAAAGGCGTCGCGGTGCCAGCGCAGGCTACCCGCGGCGGAAAGCATGACGCCCATGAGGTGCCAACGTCCTGGCACGGAATGACAGAACGCATGCAGACGCCCTTCCGGCTCCACGAAGGGGCCGTCGGTCGTGGCAAAGACTACGCCGGAAGTGCCCAGCGCCAGCGAGACAATCCCGCTGCGCACCGCACCCACCCCGACCGCGCCCGCGGCCTGATCGCCGCCGCCCGCCATCACCGGCAGACCCAACGGCAAGCCGGTGGCGTGCGCCGCCTCCTGGGAAAGATAACCTGTGATTGCCGGCCCCTCATGGGTCGTCGGCAGCATGGCGCTGGGAATATCGAGCGCCGCCAGCATCTCTGGCGACCAGGTGCGCGCCTTGAGATCGAAAAGGAGCATGCCGGCGCCATCCGCCACATCGCAGGCATAGCTGCTGGTCAACTTATAGCGCACATAATCTTTGGGCAGTAAAATATGGCGCGTCCGCTGCCAGACTTCCGGCTCGTGCTTCTGCACCCACAGGATTTTAGGCGCGGTGAAGCCGGTGAGCGCATCATTGCCGGTGATTTCGATCAACCGCGCTTTGCCGAGCCGCCGGCGGATCTCGTCGCACTGGGCGCCGGTGCGTTGATCGTTCCACAGGATGGCGGGGCGCAACACCTGACCATCCGCATCAAGCAGCACCAGCCCATGCATTTGGCCAGTCAGACCGAGGCCGGCCACGGCTTTTGGCTCGATGCCAGATTGTGCCAGCACGCCCCGGATGCTTTGCACCGCGCCGCCCCACCAAAGCGCCGGATCCTGTTCGCTCCACAGCGGGCGTGGGGTCTCGAAATCGTACTCCGTGGCCGCGACAGCGACGACATCACCTTGTTCGTCGATCAACAACGCTTTGGTTGCCGTCGTCGACGAGTCAATTCCAATGAAATAATGCATGGTTAGCTCCCTGTTTCAAAGCCGGTTTGGTAGGCGCAATCATTTTACATCTTGCCTTCGGTTATGCCCTATTCAGGATAGGAAAGCGGGTTTTCAGGTTGCCTCTCCAGGCAACCTGAAAACCCGCTTCTGTGCCACTATTCCCTCAGTGGGCGTGATATATCTGTTAAATCTGTCGTTGCGCCCGCTGACAGAGACCTCTACCCGACGGCGTTGTCGGCGATCACCTGCTGATACCAAAGCGCGCTGTCCTTGAGGATGCGCACTTGCGTCTCATAGTCCACCCACACCGAACCAAAGCGTTCGGTGTACCCTTTTGCCCATTCAAAGTTGTCCATGAGCGACCACACGAAATAGCCCGCCAACGGGGCGCCCGCCGCCATTGCCTCGCGTGCCTTGATAAAGTGTGCACGCAGATAATCGATGCGGCGCGTATCGTGCACCCTGCCATCGACGCCGGGCGCATCGGCATAGCTTGCCCCATTTTCAGTCACATAGAGCTTGGCCGGCTGATACTCGAAGTGCAGCCGGCAGAGCAGGTCATATAACCCCTGCGGATAGATCTCCCAGCCCATGTCGGTGCGTTCGAGCGTGGCATGTTCTGGATCGTCAACCGGGAATGACTCCCCGTCGGCAGCCGCCTTGAGCACCGCTCGCGAGTAATAATTGACGCCCAGAAAATCGGTGTGCGCCGCGATAGCCTCAAGATCGCCGTCAACGACAAAGTCCAACCCACTGGCCGGCAAAACGCCAGCCTTTTGATAGGCGTAGACCATGTCGGCCGGATAACGTCGCCCGTAGACCGGATCGAGGAACCAGCGGTTGAAGTAGCCGTCAAAGACGCGCACCGCGGCGAGATTTTCCGGCGTGCGCACCGCGGTGGTGGCGACGGTGAAGTTGAGCGTGACGCCTACCTCCGCGTCGGGACTGTTGCGGCGAATCACCGGAACCGCCCAGCCGTGGGAGAGCAGGATATGGTGTGACGCGGCCAGCCCGGCATACCAGTCGCGCCAGCCCGGCGCGTGCTCACCGATCTGGTGGCTCAACAACCCGCTGCACCACGGCTCGTTGTGCGTGATCCAGTGCTTGACGCGGTCGCCAAGCGCGCGGGTAATCACGTCGGCATATTCGACAAAGGCTTCAGCCGCAAAGCGCTGAGGCCACCCGCCTCGCTCCTGGATCGCCTGCGGCAGATCCCAGTGATAGAGCGTAGCAAAAGGTGTAATTCCTGCTTCGAGCAGCCCATCCACCAGGCGGCTGTAAAAGTCGATGCCTGGCTGATTGGCTGCGCCGACGCCCTGCGGCAGGATACGCGGCCAGGCAATCGAGAAGCGATAGGCGTGCAGCCCCAGTCCCTTCATCAACGCAATGTCATCTTGCCAGCGGTGATAATGATCGCAGGCCACATCGCCGTTCGAGCCGTCGATGATCTTGCCCGGCGTGTGGGCAAAGCAATCCCAGATCGACTCGCCCTTACCGTCTTCCTGCCACGCGCCCTCAATCTGGTAAGACGAAGTTGCCGCCCCCCATAGAAATCCTTCTGGAAAGTGTTGCGTTGCCATATCCTTAAATGCCCAGCAGCTCTTCGACTGCGGTTTTCTCTTCCACCAATTCGTCGCCGGTGATCCTGATCATCTGCTTGTCGAAATCGCTCAATGCCAGCCCCTCGACGATGGTGTACTTCCCATCCTTGACAGTGACCGGATAGCTGAAGATGACGCCTGCTGGCGAGCCATACGCGCCGGTGCTTGGAATCCCCATGCTGACCCAGTCGCCCGCGGGCGTGCCGTGATGCCAGGTTTGCACATGGTTGATAGCGGCATTGGCGGCGCTGGCCGCGCTGCTCTGGCCGCGCGCTTCGATGATGGCTGCGCCGCGCTTCTGCACGGTCGGGATAAAAGTCTCCTTGATCCAGCTATCGTCACCGATGACGGCTGCCGCGGGCTTGCCGCTGATCTCGGCATGGAAAGCGTCCGGATATTGCGTGGCGCTGTGATTGCCCCAAATCGTCACATGCTTGACCTCGGTCACTGGCGCGCCAGCCTTGCTGGCAAGTTGGCTCATCGCGCGGTTGTGGTCGAGACGCGTCATGGCGGTAAAGCGTTCGGCGGGAACATCCGGTGCGCTGCGCATGGCAATAAACGCATTGGTGTTGGCCGGATTGCCGACCACCAGCACGCGAATATCCGACGCGGCGCGCTCGTTGATCGCCTTGCCCTGCACGGTGAAAATCGCACCATTGGCGCTTAAGAGATCCTTGCGTTCCATGCCTTTAGAGCGAGGCCGCGCGCCGACCAACAGCGCCCAGTTGGCGTCGGCAAAGGCCGCGTTGGCATCGTCGGTCAGCACCATGCCCGCCAGCAGCGGAAAGGCGCAGTCGTCCAGCTCCATGGCAACTCCTTCGAGCGCCTTCATGGCCGGTGTAATTTCGAGCATTTGCAGCACAACGGGCTGATCCGCACCAAACAGATCGCCATTGGCAATGCGGAACAAAAGAGCATAGCCAATATTGCCGGCGGCGCCGGTGACAGTAACGCGCAGCGGATTCTTCATTTTTCTTTCCTCCAAGTACAAGTCATACTCACAGTGAATAGAATTTTAGTCAGGAACATTTTTCTTGGGTCACTCGTTGCTACCATGTAAAATAGCATCCAGTAGCATACCGCCATTCGAGCATTTGGGCAATGTGTCATTGCTGGCGTAAATGGCAACCTTATTGCGTCCGATGTTTACCCTGCTGTTGCTTTGCAACCTTGCCTGTTCTTGGCAAAGAAATATATAACTGCAAGCAATGCAAAGTTGGCTAGAAGGAGATTGTAGAAATGAAAAATGTCACGGTTCGCAGGCGATGGAAAGCGGCAGTCCTTTTGCTGCTGCTGTTTTCATTGACACCGACGGCGGGGGGAGCGCCTCAGCCAGCGCTTGCCGAGGATCAGGCGGTTGATGCGCCCGACGCGCCTAGCGCCGATGCCAGCAAGGAACTTGTCTATGTGGATGGCGCTGGCGTCATCCGCGTGCTCGACCTGGCGTTTTCCGGCCAGCAGGTGCAATGGTTCAGCCCATCAGCCGATTGGCGCAGCATTGCGCTTGGCGATTTCGACAACGACGGCGACAAGGAAATTGTCGCGGTGCGCGGCGCGCCTGGCGGCTCGCCTGGGAAGACGCCGGAGCTGGCAATCTTTGATCCTGTCGTTGCCAAGGGAGCCGTCGTGCCAGGACAGGCAATCAATGGGATTCCCTGGAAGCTGCTCTACACCCTGCCGCTGCCCTCGCGCCCGGCCTTGGTGTTTGCGGGCAACTTCGACCCCAACGTGCCGGGCGACGAGATCGGCATCGTTCGCGGAGTCGTTGCCGGCGACAATCCCGACTCAGGCGACCTCTCCACCGTCGTCATCTACAAGCAGACCAGCGCCACACCGGATGGCACGGCATGGACGGTTCACCAACAGAAATCTTTCAGTGAGAACTGGGAGCGCGTCGCGGTCGGCAACCTTGATCGCGCGGGTGGCGAAGACGTGGCCTTTGTCGATCAGGATCAGGGGAAATTTGCCGTCTTTCAACCCGACGCCAATTTCCGCCAAGTGGATGGCCCAGGCGGAAGCAGTTCACGCCCCTATAAAGATGTGGCGTTTGGACAGTATCTGCGCGGCGGCAATCAGGAATTGTTGGCCGTGCGTGATGGCAACGGACTGAATTCATTCCTGGTCTTTGAATACAGCAGCAGCGGCGTCAGCCTGGATTCCAGCAAAGGCGACAAACTTGAGCCAGGGCCTCGCATGATCTTCGCCGGCGACATTACCGGCAGCAACGATGATGTTGAAGCGATCATGCTGCGCACCTGCAAGGACAATTGTAAGCGTCTGATCGTGCGCAACGATGGCGACGATAAGGTCATTCAAGAGTTCCTGGATGGCCTGTCACTCGACACGGACAATGGCTGGCGCGCTGGCGTGGCGGCTGACGTTGACGGTGACGGACGGGACGAGATCGTCATTATCCGCAGCGACAAGATTCGTTGGTATCCCGATGCTCATGTCTCAACTTCGAGCATTGATTACAGTTTAGCCACCGACCGTCAAAACATTGTCGCTGGTGATCTCGATCGCAACGGTTTTGTCTCCGGGCCGGTGTTTGGGGCCACGCCAGGTCAGGTGCAAGAGACGGCTTATTTCGGTTTCAAACGCAGCGGCGTGCTCAAGTTCCAGAATATCAGCACCAACGACGTTATTCCCTTCATCGCGTCGTCCAACGCTGCGTGGCTGACGGTCAGCCCCACTGCGGCAAACGCGCCAGGCGCCAACAGCGCCCCGCTCGACATCGCCTATCAGATCGACGCCACCACCCTGCAGCCCGGACAGCGCTACACCGGCACGATCACTTTTTCCGGCGCCAATGTGGCGAATAGTCCTTTCAACATTCCCGTTTATGTCGATGTGAAGCTCCCACCCTTTGGCGCGGAGCCAGCCGGCGTCGCCGCCTTCTATTACCCTTGTGAAGATCCCCTGCCTTCGCAGACGCTTGAGATGCAAATTATCGGCTTTCCAGGCGCCAAGTTTTCCGCCCGGGTCTTGTCACCGCTGGCAGCCGCGGCCGTTGAATCGCTGCACGGCAACTTCTTCCTGGGCGAAACCACCGACAGTGGTTTGCTGCTGACAGACGCCACCGGCGCTCAGGTCGTGCTGCCCGGTGCGGACGTGCAGGCCGCAGCAGCCGACGCCGACTGGACATCGGACACGCCGTGGGTGACGGCGGTCTCATCACTGAAGGACACACTGCCCACGACACTCACACTGACCATCAGTCCTACCTTGCGCACGACGAATTTTGCGCAAACAACGTTGTTGCTACAAAGCACCGACCCATTGAATCCAGCTCAACCGATCTTCAACACCCACAGGGTCACGCTCGCTTGTTCATCGAGCGCCGCGTGGATGCCGATCATCGGCCGTTGAGCAGCGACACAGTGGTCTTAAGGATACAGTGGTCTTAAGGATACAGTGGTCTTAAGGATATGGAAGCGATTGAATGCAATTACGAACCTCGGTTAGTCCTGCCGCGCGCGCCGCGCGCGTGCTGCTGTTGGTGTTAGCTGTCACTGGCCTGCTCTTTGGCATGTGGGCCGGATTAATTCGGATAGGATGGGGGTTGCCCACGCTGCGCCCGCTGCTGCCCGCGCTGCATGGGCCGCTCATGGCCGGTGGCTTTCTTGGCGTCCTGATCGGCCTGGAACGTGCGGTTGGCACGGGACAACGCTGGGCATATGCCGGCCCGGCCTTGGTGTCGCTGGGCGTGGCCGCGGCCCTGGCTGGCTTGCCTGGCGGCATCGGGCCGCTGCTGATGACCGCGGGCAGCCTCGTTGTGACGCTGGTGCTGGTCGGGCTGGTGCGTTTGCAACCAGCGCTCTTCACCGTAACGATGGCGCTGGGCGGTCTGGCCTGGGTGATCGGCAATGCGCTTTGGTGGCTGGGGCGGCCGCTGCCGGTAGCCGCGCTCTGGTGGATGGGTTTCCTCGTGGTCACAATCGCTGGCGAGCGACTGGAGCTGAGCCGGATGCTCAAGTTATCGACCTGGAGCCAACGCAGCTTCATAGGAGCCACCGCGCTGTTGGGCGTCGGGCTGACTGTCAGCACGTTTCATTATGCTGCGGGCATGACGCTCAGCGGGCTGGCCTTGTTGTTGATTGCACTCTGGCTGTTGCGCTATGACATCGCTCGCCGGCGGATCAAGGCCGGCGGGCAGGCGCGCTTCACCGCGATCGCGCTGCTGGCGGGCTATGGCTGGCTTGGCGTCGGCGGTGTGCTGATGATGCTTCATGCCGGCGTCACGGCCGGGCCCTACTATGATGCGGCGCTGCACAGCGTCTTTCTCGGCTTCACCTTCGCCATGATCTTTGCGCACGCGCCTATTGTCTTCCCGGCGGTGCTCAGTATCCCCATGCACTACACTGGCCGCTTCTACATTCCACTGGTCTTGCTCCAGGCGTCGTTGCTGTTGCGCGTGGGGGGCGATCTGCTTGGCTGGTGGGATGCTCGGCTGTGGGGCGGCATGCTTAACGTGGTGGTAATCCTGGCGTTCCTGGTCATTACCGTGACTTCACTGCGCCCGCGTGCGCGGCGAGCTTCCGGCCTTGCCACTCACCCCCTTCCGCGTTGACGTTATGCCCCATATCACGCGCCTGTTTATCAAAACAAGCCTCCTCTACCTTGTCGCCGCCTTGTTCGCCGGCGTGCTGCTGATGCTGCGCCCCTTGCTCGACCTGCCGGCGATCGTCGGCGGCCTGTCGCCCGTCTACTTTCACCTTTTCATGGTCGGCTGGGTAATGCAGCTCATCGTGGGCGTGGCGTACTGGATGTTCCCCAAATGGAGCAAGACGCGGCCGCGCGGCTACGACGCGTTGGCCCTGGCGACTTTCTGGCTGCTCAACACCGGGTTGCTTTTGCGTGTGGTGGCGGAGCCGGCGCAAACGGTGAGCGCCTGGACCGGGTGGGGGTGGCTGCTCGTCGCCGCGGCGACGCTGCAATGGCTGGCCGGGTTGGCCTTTGTCGCCAATACCTGGCCGCGCGTCAAGGAGAAGTAGGGCAATGCCGCGCCTGAGCGTCTGGTTTGCGCGCGCTGCGCTGAGCTATCTAACCCTCGGCTTTACCTTTGGCGCGTTGATGCTCGCCAACAAGGGCATCCCGTTGCATCCGCTACTCTGGCGGCTGCTGCCCGCGCACATCGAATTTTTGCTTTTTGGCTGGACCGTGCAGCTTGCGTTTGGCGTGGCCTTCTGGATCTTGCCGCGCTGGCAAACGCAGCGCGGCGATCTGCGACCGGCCTGGGCAGCGTTTATCCTGCTGAACGGAGGCATCTGGCTGGTGGTGTTGGCAGGGTGGAGCAATGGATCGGCGTGGTGGCTGGCGGTGGGGCGGCTGCTGGAAGCGGCCGCGATGGCGGCGTTTGCCCTGCACGCGTGGCCGCGGGTCAAACCCTGGGTGGAAGAAAGTAAATGACGACTGCGCCAGAGCAGGCAAGCGCCTAGACGGCTCGCCTGCTCTGGCGCACGGATTCACCGATTTGGCACGCCAAATGCAGCCTTGGTGCCTGGCAACAAGGCGTAGATCAAGATCAAGCCGTTGATGAGCAGCGACGGCAGCATCTCCAGCCAGGTGGTGGCGCCAAAGATGGAGAGAAAAGCCAGGATCAGGTTCAGCACCGCCAGCACGGTGATAAACGTCCAGCCTTGCGGGTCCAAGTTCCACAACATGCGGAAGACCCAAAGATAGATCAGCAGCATGATGCCCCACAAAATTGCCCCGAAGATGTCGAAGGTGAAAAATCTCACCGCGCCTCCGAACAATCGAACCGGTAAGATATGCAGCATTTGCAACATATGATACCCGGCGACGAGACCAGCCAGCAACGCAAAAATCGCCAGCAACGTCACCCCGAACGGTCGGCTTTTAGCCATGGAAATCTCTCCTAATTTCTCTGTCGTTTTGTGAATGGAATAATCAACTACAAATAGAACAAGGCGCTGAAGTGAATGGGAGCATCGGCTGTTTCCATTCATCTATCAAATATACCACACTTTGCGCGTTGCCAATCATGGAAATTTGCCAATTTCTGAGGACATATCCGCCAGCTATCCCATAGTTGCCAGACGCGCCTGACGCCAGTACAATGGCGCCTGTGGATACAACATTCAGTGAAGCAACACAACTCTGGCTGCAAGTCCCCTTTCTGCAATCCGCGCCGTCCACTGCAATTAACGCCCTTGTCGAGGCCGCAACACTAAGCACGTACGCGCGCGAGGAGTGCATTTTTCTGGAAGGGGAGCCAAGCGCCGGCCTCTTTCTCGTCGCCTCCGGCGTCGTGAAGATCTGCCGTTACTCCAAAGAGGGTCGCGAACATATTCTTCATTTTATCCAGCCCGGCGATACTTTCAACGATGTCTCTGTGCTGGATGGCGGGTCAAACCCAGCGACCGCAATTGCGCACACCGACGTCATGGCTTGGCATGTGTCGCGCGAAGACTTACGCGCCGTAGTGATGCGCGACCCGGCGCTGGCGTGGGCGATGATCGAAAATCTGGCGCGACGGGCGCGACGGTTAGTCTCTACGGTGCAGGATCTGGCTATGCGCAATGTGCGCGGCCGGCTGGCCAAACTGTTGCTCGAACAGGCGGAAACCGTCGAGCGCGGCGAATTGCCCACGCCGCTGACGCAAGAGGAGATTGCCCATCACCTGGGCACCGTGCGCGAAGTCATCGGTCGCACACTGCGTTCCCTGGCGGCAGATGGGCTGATTTCCATCCAGCGCCAGCAGATCGTGATCGTAGATCGCAAACGCCTGGAAGAAGAAGTCGAAATTTAAGCAACTGTTAGTAGTTCACGATTTTGCCTACACAAAGACGCAAAGACACAAAGTTGAAGATGGCGCTCTTTGTGTTCTTTGTGACTTTGTGTAAGTTTCGCAAAGTACTGACTGTGCTGAAAACAGCTTTAACGCGGAGGTGCGGAGCGGCAGAGGTGCGCCGAAGAAAAGCAAAGCGCGTTCTGCCAGTAGTTTCTCTGCGTTTCCTCTGCATCCTTGCGTCTCCGCGTCAAAGCAATGGCTTTAAGCAGCCTCTACACGAATATCTGGGAGATATTATGCAGAATTTTGAGTTGAGCAAGCGCGCGCTCGAACAGCATGGCAGCGATATGCGCCAGTTTATCGACTGGCGCGCGTCTGTGCTTGCCAATGGGATGCGGGCGCTGGATGGCTACAACAGCAGCGGGCTGACGCTTACGCTGCTCCCCGACCGCGGGCTTGATATCTGGCTGGCCGCACACAACGGACGTCCGCTCACCTGGATCAGCCAGGGATCGCCGCACGTGGCGGATTTTGGCGCGGGCTGGCTGCGGCTCTTCAACGGCGGGCTGCTGGTGACGTGCGGGCTGCGCCACGTTGGGCCGCCAGAAATGGACGAGCATAGCGGTCAATTTCGCGACCTGCACGGCGATTTCAGCCTGGCGCGCGCTTACAATGTCGCGGTGCGCAGCGGATGGCAGCATGAGCGCTATGTGACAGAAGTGACTGGCGAGGTTGCCGAGGCCGCACTCTTTGGTGAGCAACTTCACTTGACGCGCACGGTGCGTCTTGCGCTGGGCGAGCCGGCAGTCGAGATCGTGGATGTCGTAGAAAATCGCTATGATACACCGGCGCCGTTGATGCTGCTCCATCACTTCAACTTTGGCTACCCGTTGGTGCAAGAAGGCGTCACGTTTCAGGTGGCCGGCGCCGCGGTGACGCCGCGTGATCTCCAGGCAGCCTCGGCGCTGCACGACTGGCCGCACTATCACCGCGCCACGCCGCGGCATCTGGAGGAGGTCTTTTTTCACCAGGTAGTGGCGGATACAGATAAACAGGCGTGGGTCGTGCTGGCCTCGGAAGCCTTTGGCATCGCCTTGCAGTGGGATACGACGCACGAACCTTATCTGACGCAGTGGAAGAACTATCGCCAGGGCACCTACGTCTGCGGCGTGGAGCCGGGCAACTGCGTGCCGGAAGGGCAGAACCGCGCCCAGTGTGCGGGGCGATTGGTGCACCTGGCGCCAGGCGAATGCCATACGTTCCGCAACCGGCTTACGGTGCTGGACGGCGGCGCGGCCGTAGAGGGCGCGTTGGCCCAGATCGCCTCGCTTGACGCACAGGGCCGTCCGGTCGAGATTGCGCTGGATGATTACGCAACATAATTTCAGTAGTTGACGATTTTGCCTCACACAAAGCCACCAAGCGCACAAAGTTGAAGATGGTGGCCGTTGTGTTCTTTGTGGCTTTGTGTGAGTTTCATGAAGTATTGAGTTTGTTAAGCCATTCGCCGCCGAAGGAGCCACACGACGCCATGCACTTTGCGATTCGTCCCTATCACCCCAGCGATCTCTACGCGCTCTACCAGATTTGCCTGAAGACGGCTGACAGCGGCCAGGATGCCACCGCGCTCTATCGCGACCCGGAATTGATGGGACACCTCTACACCGCGCCCTATGCCGTCGCCGAACCCGACCTTTGCTTCGTGCTGACCGCGGATGGCGCACCCAGCGGCTATGTGTTGGGGACGCGCGATTCGGCTGCTTTCGCCAACTGGTGCGAGCGGGAGTGGTTCTGGATGTTGCGCACGCGCTATCCGCTGCCCGCGCCGGAGGAGGACTCGCCCGACGCCAGGGCGATTCGTCACATTTATGCAGGACACGCCGCCGAGCCGGAGCTTGCCGCTTACCCCGCACACCTGCACATCGACCTGCTGCCCGTGGCGCAGGGCAAGGGCTGGGGACGCAAGATGATCGAGACGTTCACTAGCCGGCTTGCCTCGCTGGGCGCGCCCGCGGTTCACCTCGGCGTCGGCAAGCGCAACACGGGTGCGATCCAGTTTTACGAAAGAGTCGGCTTTCATCGCGTGGGCGAGGACGAAGGCGGAATCGTCTACGGCATGGAACTGCGCCATGAATCCATCACCGGGTGAATTTTTCGTAGATGGTCTACGCCTCGCCTACCGTGAACAGGGATGCGGGCCTTTGCTGTTGATCCTGCCCGGCAATACGGCATCGTCCGCCTGTCACAGCGGCGAACTCGATTACTTTGGTGCGTGCTTCCGCTGCGTGGCGCCGGATTTTCGCGGCATCGGGCGGTCTGAGCGTCTGCTCATCTGGCCGGATGAATGGTATCAGCATTGCGCTCATGACATGGCTGCTTTGCTGGCGCACCTGGGAGAGCAGCAGTGCATCGTCATGGGCACGAGCGGCGGCGCCATCGTGGCGTTGTGGATGGCGATTCTGTATCCGCAAAGCGTGTGCGCCGTCATTGCCGACAGTACGCTTGCAGCCTATCCGCCGGCGTGGCTGCACCGTGTCATGGGAATGCGCGCCGAGCGCTCGCCCGGCCAGGTTCATTTTTGGCAGGGCGCCCACGGGGATGACTGGGCGCAGGTTGTCGAAGCGGATACGGCAATGCTGCGGTGGATTGCCGAACATGGCGGCCACATCTTTGGTGATCGCCTCGGCGAAATCTGCTGTCCGGTGTTAGTAACCGCCAGTCTGGGCGACACCATGCTGCCTGACATCCGCACGTCGCAACTTGACCTGATCGCTGCGATCCGCGACAGCCGGCTCTTTCTCGCCAAAGTGGGCGATCATCCGCTGATGTGGAGCAATCCAGAAGAATTTCGCCGCGCCGTCAATGCGTTTCTGGCAGGCGTGGCGGCAGGGTAAATGGCTGCCGGCGGTCTCGGCCATACGATACCAGTCAGTGGAAACTGTGGTTTTGGCTCGCTGGGTTTCTAATGGCCTTGCTGGCAGTGTTCGCAGCTTTCCACCGAACATCAGGCCACTGCTGACATTGCTTTGCATCCCGAAGCGCCAGCGCAGCAACTCACCGCTGCGCCCCCCCACACACGAGACTGCTGCTCCATTCTCCTCCTGACCGCTCAAAATCGGGGGAGGGGGGTGAACTACCCAAAACTCGGTAGTCAGCCACTCAAAATCAGGTAGGTTTCCGCTTGAAATCGCCCCTGCCACTTGCTACGATCAGGTGGCGGTCGTTCTTCTGTTCTTGAAAGGAGCCTTCTCATGAACATCCGCATTCTGCTGATTCTGGCGGCGGCGCTGGGCATCGGGCTTGGC